>NZ_CP045643.1:6055486-6369357 GCF_009498275.1 Streptomyces fagopyri
GCGGCGAACAGCAGGACCGCGTGCAGGCGTTCCTCGGAGGTGGGCGGTCCGGGGTGGAGGAGGAAGACACCCGGAAGGAACTGCTGCCAGGGTCCGCCCGGCCGGCACCGCTCGCTCGCCCCGGCGGCGGTGACGCCGCGGGCACGGAGCTGGGCGGTGGTCAGCACCCGGCGCCGGACGTCGGAGAGGTGACGCAGGGGGCGGGGGGAGAGCGGGGTGTCGTGGTTCATGCACGGGGGTTTTCCGCGCCCGGTCCGTCCCCTAACCGCTGTTACACGCCTGTCGACAAATGCGGACAAGCTCGTCCTAAAGTACGGGCGTTCGACTGCCGAAAGGCGCTGGTCCGGATGGGGGGCGTGAGGGGTTACGGCTCTGCTTACCTGAATTTCGTAACCACCCGTTCCGGTGATGCCCGGGGCAGGGGCATGTCGGAGGGGTGCGAGGAGGAGCGCGGTGGAGGGGCAAGCGCGGCGCTGGAGGGGGACGGGCGGACGGAGACGGGCAGGCGGGCACGGGCAGGCGGGCATGAGCAGGCGGGCATGAGCGGAGGGGCATGAGCGGAGGGGCACCGGTCGTGACCGGTGCCCCTCCGGTGTCATGGGCCGGACCGCCGGTGGTCGCCGGTGTCCGCCCTTTTCCGCTCGGCTCAGCCGGCGGTCGCCGCCGCGTCCCGCCGCTGTCCGCGCAGCGCCCGTGCCAGGTCGTCACGGGCTTCCAGGACCAGGCGGCGCAGGGCCGGTGCCGCGCTCTCGTGCGCCGTCAGCCACGCGTCCGTCGCGTCCAGGGTCCCCTGGGAGTCCTGGAGGGAGGGGAACAGCCCCTTCACCACGTCCATGCCGATCTGGATGGACCGCTCGGCCCAGATCCGCTCGATCGCGGCGAAGTACTTCTCGGCGTACGGCGCGAGCAGCTCCCGCTGCGACGGCTGGGTGATGCCCGCGATGGTCGCCTCCACGAGCGCGTTCGACAGCGCGTCCGACTCGACGACCTGGGCCCAGGCCTGGGCCTTGACCGCCACCGACGGGCGGGCGGCGAGACAGCGGACCTGGTGGCGTTTGCCGGAGGCCGTGTCGTCGCGGGCCAGCTCGGCGGCCAGCACGGACTCGTCGGCGATCCCGTGCGCGGCCAGCGGTTCCAGCAACGCCCAGCGCAGCTCCTGGTCGACGTCCAGGCCGTCGATCTTCGACGTGTCGTCCAGCAGGTCCTGGAGCAGCCGCAGGTCGGCGCGTTCGGACGCGACCGCCGCGAAGAAGCGGGCCCAGGTGAGCTGGTGCTGGCTGCCGGGCTCGGCGAGCCGGAGCTCCTTCAGCGCGCCCTGGGCGAGGAGCCGGCCGCCGGTCGCCCGCCAGTCCGGCGCCGTGTAGTGGGTGAGCGCGGAGTCCGCCCAGGCGTGCAGCATCTGGAGCACGCCGATGTCCGACTCGCGGCCCGCGAAGCGCAGTACCAGGCCGACGAAGTCACGGGCGGGCATCAGCCCGTCCCGGGTCATGTTCCACAGCGCCGACCAGCACAGCGCGCGGGCGAGCGGGTCGGTGATGTCACCGAGCAGCTCCCGGAGCGTGGCCAGTGAGTTCTCGTCGAACCGGATCTTGCAGTAGGTCAGGTCGTCGTCGTTGACGAGGACCAGGTCCGGGGCGTCGGCGCCGACGAGTTCGCCGACCACCGTGCGCGGGCCGTCGACGTCCGTCTCGGCGCGTGCGTAGCGCACCAGGGGACCGGACTCCCCGTCCGGCCGGGTCTCGCGCCGGTAGAGGCCCACCGCGACGCGGTGCGGGCGCAGTTCGGGATGCGACTCGGCCGCCTCCTGGAGGACGGACAGCTCGGCGACCCGCCCGTCCGCGTCCAGGATCACCTGCGGCGTCAGCGAGTTGACCCCGGCCGTCTGAAGCCACGCCCGTGACCAGGCGGCCAGATCGCGCCCGCTGGTCTCCTCCAGCGCCGACAGCAGGTCGCCCAGGCGCGTGTTGCCGTACGCGTTCCGCTTGAAGTACCTGCGCGCGCCCTCCAGGAACGCGTCCTGGCCGACGTACGCGACGAGCTGCTTGAGGACCGAGGCGCCCTTGGCGTACGTGATGCCGTCGAAGTTGAGCTTGGCGTCCTGGAGGTCGCGGATGTCGGCCGTGATCGGGTGCGTGGACGGCAGCTGGTCGGCGCGGTAGGCCCACGCCTTGCGGCGGTTGGCGAAGGTGATCCAGCCGTCCTCGAAGCGGGTCGCCCCGACCAGCGCGAACGCGCCCATGAAGTCGGCGAAGGACTCCTTGAGCCACAGGTCGTCCCACCACTCCATGGTGACGAGGTCGCCGAACCACATGTGCGCCATCTCGTGCAGGACGACGTTCGCCCGGCCCTCGTACGACGCCTGGGTGACCTTGCCGCGGAAGATGTACTCCTCACGGAAGGTGACGAGTCCCGGGTTCTCCATCGCGCCGAGGTTGTACTCGGGCACGAACGCCTGGTCGTACTTGCCGAAGGGGTACGGGTAGTCGAAGTGGTCGTGGAAGAAGTCCAGGCCCTGCTTGGTGACGAGGAAGACGTCGTCCGCGTCGAAGTGGGGGGCCAGACCCTTGCGGCACATCGCGCCGAGCGGGATCTCCAGCGTCGTACCGTCGTCGAAGGCGCGGGAGTAGCTGTCCGTCACATAGTGGTACGGGCCCGCCACGACCGCCGTGATGTACGTCGAGATGGGCTTCGTCTCGGCGAACTTCCAGACTCCGTCCGTGAGTTCACCCACGCCGTTGCTCCACACGACCCAGCCCTCGGGGGCCTGCGCCTCGAAGCGGAAAGGCGCCTTGAGGTCCGGCTGCTCGAAGTTGGCGAAGACGCGCCGGGAGTCCGCGGGCTCGTACTGGGTGTAGAGGTAGGTCTCGCCGTCCTCGGGGTCGACGAAGCGGTGCATGCCCTCGCCGGTGCGGGAGTACGCGCACTGGGCGTCGACCACCAGCTCGTTCTCCGCGGCGAGGTCCTCCAGCCGGATGCGGGAGCCGTCGAAGACCTCGCCGGGGTCGAGGTCCCTGCCGTTGAGCGACACGGCGGTGACGCTCGGTGCGATCAGGTCGGCGAAGCTCGCGGCGCCGGGCTCGGCACAGCGGAAGCGGATCGTGGTGACCGAGCGGAACGTACGCGCTCCGGCCTCGACGGCACCCACGGCGGACCGCAGGTCGAGCGAGACCTCGTACCCGTCCACGGACAGCAGGGCTGCCCGCTCCTGGGCCTCGTCGCGGGACAGATTCTCACCGGGCACGGGCGGCACTCCCTCATGGCGTCATAGACATGTGTGAACAGGACCGATCCTCCCATGTGCACCTGACGCGGGGCACCCGGGAATGAGCCGGGGGACCTGTGGTGTTGGGGCCGGGAAAGAGGACCCTTTGAGGAGAACCATGTCCGAGACCAACTCCGGCAAGACCCCCGTCGACTTCTGGTTCGACCCGCTGTGCCCCTGGGCCTGGATGACCTCGCGCTGGGTCCTGGAAGTGGAGAAGGTCCGCGACATCGAGGTCCGCTGGCACATCATGAGCCTCGCGGTGCTGAACGAGGACAAGCTGGACACGCTCCCCGACGAGTACCGGGAGATGCTCGCCACCAAGGCCTGGAAGCCGATCCGGGTGGTCACCGCCGCCTGGCAGAAGCACGGCGAGGACGTCCTCGGCCCGCTCTACACCGCGCTCGGCACCCGTATCCACAACCAGGGCGAGGGCCCGACCGTCGAAGCCGTCGCGGGCGCGCTCGCCGATGTCGGCCTGCCGGCCTCCCTGATCGACTACGCCGACCAGGAGGACTTCGAGTTCGACGCCGAGCTGCGCGCCTCCCACAAGGAGGGCATAGAGAAGGTCGGCCAGGAGGTCGGCACCCCGGTGATCGCGCTCCCCGGCGCCGACGGCGAGCAGATAGCCTTCTTCGGCCCGGTCGTCACCCCGACCCCGCAGGGCGAGGCCGCGGCCAGGCTGTGGGACGGCACGCTGCTCGTCGCCTCCACGCCCGGCTTCTACGAGATCAAGCGGACGCGCACGGCGGGCCCGGACTTCAGCAACCTCTGAGCCGGTGCCGCTCGGCGGCCTCCGGTCCGGTCCGGTGCGTCAGTCCGGCTCGGGCATCTTGCGTGGCGGGTCGAACGGCTTGACCCGCCACGCGTGCCGGATGTTGCGGCAGTCGTAGTCGGTGCGACCGCAGATCCAGTAGTCGTCGACATAGGCGTGGGGCGTCCGGGCGTGTGTCAGTTCGCGGATGATGTCCCGTTCCCGGTCGTCCCGGGGCTGTCGGTGCGGCTGGTCCGATCCGCACGTGTAGCAGGGATACGTCATTTCCCTAGGCATCCCGCCACAATGCCCCGCAAGACCCCATACCGTAAGACACCGCACACCACCGCGCGCCACCGCGCGGCGCCGCACACCATCGCGCGGTGTCGCACACCACCGCGCGGCGCCGTGCATCCCGGCGCCCTGCATCGCGGCGCCGCGCCGCTCGGGGCTCAGTGGCGGGCGCGTTCGCGGGCCGACGCCAGCCTGGACAGGTGGTCCTCGTACCCCCCGGTGTAGTACGCCGCCCGCCCGGGGTCCGGCCGTACCACCGCCGTCGGTTCCGTCCACGCGGCCCTGTCGAGAGCGATCCCGTGCCGTTCGGCGGCGGCGAGCACCGCGCCGCGCGCGCCCACCTCGCCCTCGACCACCCGCAGCGGCCGGCCCAGGACGTCGGCGAGCAGCCGCATCCACGCGGGGCTGCGGGTGCCGCCGCCGCAGACCGCCAGGGAACCCTTCAGACCCGCGGCCTCCAGACAGTGCCGGGCCGCGTAGCCGATGCCCTCACAGACCGCGCGGACGAGGTCGCCGCGGGTGGACTCCAGACAGACGCCGGTCAGCTCGGCCCGCAGCCGCGGCTCCACGAACGGCGCGCGCTCGCCGGACGGGGCGAAGTACGGCAGCACCCGCACCCCGTTCGCGCCGGGCGGGGCCGCGTCCAGCAGCGCGTCCACCTCGTCGTGGCGGACCCCCGTCGTCGACAGCACCCAGTCCAGCGCCGCCGTGCCGACCATCGCGGGCATGGCGCGCAGCCAGAAACCCGGCCGGTCGGTGGAGATGTACAGGCCGGCCGGTTCGCCGGTCAGGTCGAGGTCCGTCGTGGCCACCAGCGCGGCCAGACAGGTGCCGACGATCAGCAGGCCGTCGCCGGGCCCGGTGAGGCCCGCGCCGAGCGCGCAGGCGGCCAGGTCGTAGGGGCCGTTGGCGATCGGGGTGTCCAGGGGCAGTCCGCCGCCGAGCGTCCGGCCCACGGGCAGCGGATCGCCGACCGGCGGGAGCAGCCGGCGCCGGTGGGTCAGGCCGAGCAGTTCGAGGACGCGGTCGTCGTACGTCCGGGTGCGGGGGTCGAGGAACGGCATCGACGCGTCCGAGACATCGGTCGCCCGCACCCCGGTCAGTCGTTCGAAGACCATGTCCTTGCAGTACAGGGCGGTGGCGGCGGAGTCGAGGGAACCGGGCTCGTGACGGTCGAGCCAGGCCAGCAGCGGACCGGGGGAGCCCGGGAACATCGCGCCGCCGGTACGCCGGAAGACCTCCTCGAAGGTGCCGTCCGCCTGCCACCGGCCGAGCAGCTCGTGAGCGCGGCCGTCCATCCAGGAGGCCGCGGCCCGCATCGGCATGCCCTCGCCGTCGACCAGCCACACCCCGTCGCCCTGTCCGGTCAGCCCCACCAGCTCCACCGGGTCCGGCACGGCGGCGGTCAGCGCGGTGAGCACGGCGGCCACCGCCGCGTACACCTCCTCCATGTCCTGTTCGACGAGACCCGCGCGGAAGGAGAGGCCCACCGGCCGGGACTCGACGGCCAGCGGGCGGCCCCCGGCGTCGAAGGCCGCGGCCTTCACCAGGGACGTGCCCACATCGACACCGACGTACATGGCGCCTCCTCAGATCAACGCGTCGCTCGTCACGGGCCTCGGTCGAGGCAGTGCGCCAGTGGCTCCCCGCGGGTCCAGCGGCCCACCTCGGCCGCCGCGATACGGGCCGCCTTCTCGGCCACCGCGCGGCTCGCCCCGCCGAGGTGCGGGGTCATGACCAGCCGTCCGGAGGCGGCGAGGCCGAAGAGGGGGGAGCCGGGCGGGACCGGCTCCCGCTCGTAGGTGTCCAGCGCCGCCGCCGACAGCCGGCCGCTGCGCAGCGCCTCGCACAGCGCGCCCTCGTCGACCAGCGGGCCGCGCGCCACGTTGACCAGGACGGCACCGGGCGGCAGCAGCCCCAGCTCGCGGGCGCCGAGCAGGCCGCGGGTCTCGGTGGTGAGGCGCGCGTGCAGGCTGACCACCCGGGACCGGCGCAGCAGCTCGTCCAGCGAGCCGACCCGCAGTCCGCGCACCTCGCCGCGCACATACGGGTCGTACACCAGGACCCGCGCGCCGAACGCGCCGAGCACCCGGGCCACCCGGCTCCCCACCGCCCCGTACCCGACGAGTCCGACCGGCAGGTCCTCCAGTTCGAGCCCCGCCCGCTCGTACGTGTAGTAGGCCGCCCCGTCCCAGCTCTCCTGCCGGGCCAGCAGATCGTGCGCCCGCGGAATGCGCCGCAGGACCGCGAGCAGCAGCCCGACGGTGAACTCGGCGGTGGCCGCCGCGTTCCGGCCGGGCGCGAAACACACCCGTACGCCGTGCGCGCGGGCCGCGTCACGGTTCACGTTCACCGGGCCGCCCCGGCACACGACCACCAGCCGCAGCCGGGGCGAGGAGGCGAGCACCCGCTCCGTCACCGGCCCCATCTGGGTGACCAGGACGTCCGCGTCGGCGAGCCCGTCGATCAGGTCCTCCTCGGCGTCGCTCGCCTCCTCCACCTCGGCCACCGGACCGAACGGCTCCAACGGCCAGCCGAGCTTCAACTCCCGCACGGAGCAAGGATGTTCACCGAGCGAGGCGCGTACCGCCTCGGCGATCAGGGACGGCAGGACGAAGTGGTCACCGGCGGCCAGCACATGGACAGGTGTGGTCCTCACCGCAGCAGGTTCCCAGCCCGCGCGCCGGCCGTACAGGAGGTGGAGTCGGTACGTTCGGGTGACAGACCGATCGGGTGCGACGGCGCGGGAGGTCCCGGTGGAGGGTGACGGAACGGCCTGGCTGGGCATCGACCTGGGCACACAGGGCGTCCGCGCCCTGCTCGTCACGGGCGACGGCACGGTCCTCGGCGCCGGCGCGGCCCCGCTGGGCGGACGGCGCGCCGGGGTGCGGCACGAACAGGATCCGGCGCGATGGTGGGACGCCGTGTGCGACGCCTCCCGGGCCGCGCTCACCGGCCGTCCGCCGGCCCGGATCGGCGGCCTCGCGGTGTGCGCCACCTCCGGCACGGTGCTGCTCACCGACGGTTCGGGCCGCCCGCTGACACCCGGCCTGATGTACGACGACGGTCGCGCGGCGGCGCAGGCCGGGCGGGCCAGGGAGGCGGGCCTGCGGGTGCAGAACGGCTGGGGGCTGCCGAAGGCGATGTGGCTGGTGGAGGAGTACGGGCCGGCCCGCCTCGCCCACCAGGCCGACGTGATCGTCACCCACCTCGTGGGGCATCCGGCGCCCACCGACTCCGGTCACGCGCTGAAGACGGCCTACGACCTGGAACACGACACCTGGCCGTACGCCGCCCTCGCCGGACTCGGCCTGACCGGCGACCTGTTGCCCGAGGTCGTCCGCCCCGGCAGCGCCCTGGGCACGGTCCACGCCGAGGCCGCCGAGCGGACCGGCATCCCCGCCGGCACACCGGTGATCGCCGGGACGACCGACGGCTGCGCCGCCCAGATCGCCTCCGGCGCGCTGCGCGAGGGCTCCTGGAACACGGTGCTCGGAACGACACTCGTCCTCAAGGGCGTTGCCGCGCACCCGGTCCGGGACGACTCCGGAGTCGTCTACAACCACCGGGCCCCGGAGGGCGGTTGGCTGCCGGGCGGGGCTTCGGGTGTCGGCGCCGGTGCCTTGCGGGCGGCTTTCCCGGACGCCGGTCCGGCCGCCCTGGACCGGGCCGCCGCCGCCCACGAACCCGCGTCCGTCCTCGCCTATCCACTGGTCTCACCCGGCGAACGTTTTCCCTTCCTCGCGCCGGACGCCGTCCCCCTCGTCCTCGGCACTCCCGCCTCCGACGCCGACCTGTGGGCCGCCCTCCTCCAGGGCGTCGGATTCGTGGAACGCCTCTGCCTGGACTACCTGCACCACCTGGGCGCCCCCGTGGAGGGCCCCCTCACCCTCACCGGCGGCGCCGCCCGCAGCCCGTACTGGAACCAGCTGCGCGCGGACATCCTCGGCCGCCCGGCCCGCGTCCCCGAACAGACCGAGACCGCCCTGGGCATGGCCGTGCTCGCCGCGTACGGTACGGGAGGCGCGGCCACGCTCGCGGACGCCGCCGCGCACATGGTCCGGGTCCGTACGGTCCTCACCCCCCGCCCCGCCCGCACGGCGCGGTTCGCCGAGCCCTACGCACGCCTGGTCGGCGTACTCGAAGAACGCGGCTGGCTGCCCGCTTCGGTCGGAGCGCACGCACGCGCCCGCCTCGACCTGGATACTGCGGGGTCATGAGGACGACGCACACCACCGACGACGCCACGAGCCCCGGGACTCCGGCGAGCGCGACCCTGCTGCTGGCCCGGCACGGCCAGACCGTCTGGCACGCCGAGAACCGCTACGCCGGGGTGAGCGACGTGGCCCTCACGGACGAGGGACGCGCGCAGGCGGAGGCCCTCGGCCGCTGGGCCGCCGCCCATCCCGTGGACGCCGTGTGGACGTCGACCCTCTCCCGAGCCGTCGCCACCGCCGCCCCCGCGTGCCGGGCCCTCGGCCTCACCGCACACCATGAATCGACCCTGCGCGAATGCGACTTCGGCGTCGTGGAGGGACGTACCCTCGCCGAGTTCGAGGCCGACAACCCGGCCCGCGCGAAGGCGTACCGGTCCGACCCGGTGTCCTACCCCTTCCCGGAGGCGGAGGACCCCCGGACCGCCGCGGCCCGCGGCACCGCGGCCCTGCGCCGCATCGCGGCGGCCCACCACGGCGAACGCGTCCTGGTCGTCGCCCACAACACCCTGCTGCGTCTGGTGCTGTGCTCGCTGCTCGGCATCCCGCTCGGTGGGTACCGCAGGGTCTTCCCCCGGTTGTGCAACGGGGCGCTCACCGAACTCCGGATGACGGACGGCGCGGCCGCGCTGCTGTCGTTCAACGTGCCGTGCGCCTGAGCCGCGGCGCGGGAGAGCCCCCGCGCGGCAGGTCCGCGCGGGGGCTCTCCGTTTCTCCGCCTGCCGCGTGAAGGGTGAGAAGACGATCACGAGCAGGACGTCTCGCCGCCGCCTCAGGGGGCCGGCAGCAGCACATTCGTGCGGGACTTCGCGGCGGCGTGACGGCGCGCCACGTCCTGCCAGTCGACGACCTGCCACATCGCCTCGACGAAGTCGACCTTCTGGTTGCGGTACTGCAGGTAGAAGGCGTGTTCCCAGGCGTCGAAGACCAGGATCGGCACCGAGCCCTGGCCCACGTTGCCCTGGTGGTCGTAGATCTGCTCGACGAGGAGACGCCCGCTCAGCGGCTCGTAGGCGAGGACACCCCACCCGGACCCCTGCGTGGTCGCGGCGGCCTTGGTCAGCTGGGCCTTGAACCCGGCGAAGGAGCCGAACGACTCGGTGAGGGCCTCCGCGAGGTCGCCCACGCCGTCCGCGGCGAGCGGCTCACCGCCGCCGTCGCCGGTCATGTTCGTCCAGTAGACGCTGTGCAGGATGTGGCCGGACAGATGGAAGGCCAAGCTCTTCTCCAGGCCGTTGACCGCCCCCCACGACTCCTTGTCGCGCGCCTCCGCGAGCTGCTCCAGGGTGTCGTTGGCCCCCTTCACGTACGCCGCGTGGTGCTTGTCGTGGTGCAGCTCGATGATCTCGGGACTGATCACGGGCGCGAGTGCGGAGTAGTCGTACGGCAGTTCAGGGAGTGTGTAGACGGGCATGGCGGGGTCCCCTCCAAGCTTATTGCAACCAACTTGCAACTGCACGCTAGCAGCAAAAAACCCTCGCGCGGGGTGCGCGAGGGTTTTTCTGGTGGGGTGGGTGTGGCGGGTCTGATGGGTGTCGCGGAGGCGCCGGGTGTGGCGGATGTCGCGAGGCGCCGGGTGTGGCGGGGGCTCAGTTCCGGGTGCGCAGCCGCTGCCTGGTGTACCCGGCGGCCGCCAGGAGCAGCGTCATCGCACCCGTGGAGTACAGCTGTACCCGGGTGTCGGGCTCGCGGGCCATCAGCACGAAGATCGTCGCCATGCCGGCCAGTGCGACCCAGGTCAGTACGGGGAACAGCCACATCCGCACGACCAGTTTCTCCGGCGTCTCGCGCTCCACCGCGCGGCGCAGCCGCAGTTGGGAGACCGCGATGAAGATCCAGACGACCAGGATCACCGCGCCGATCATGTTCAGCAGCCAGGGGAAGACGTCGTCGGGCCGCCAGTAGCTCAGCAGGACGCAGGCGAAGCCGAAGACGCAGGAGACCAGCACCGCGACGCGCGGGACCCCGGCGGAGACCTTCCCGAGGGCCTTCGGGCCCTGACCGCGCTCCACCAGCGAGTAGGCGATGCGCGAGGAGCCGTAGATGTTGGCGTTCATCGCCGAGAGCAGCGCCACCAGCACGACCACGTTCATCAGCGGGCCGGCGCCCGGGATGCCCAGTCGGTCCAGGGCCGCGACGTACGGGCCCTGCTCGACGACCGCCTTCGAGTCCCAGGGCACCAGCGTGACGATGACCGCCATCGAGCCGATGTAGAAGAGCGCGATGCGCCACATCGCCGTCCGGACGGCGCGCGCGACGCCCTGGACCGGGTTCTCCGACTCGGCCGCCGCGATGGTGACCGTCTCCAGGCCGCCGTAGGCGAAGACCGACGCGAGCAGACCGATGACCAGCCCCTCGCCGCCGTGCGGCAGGAAGTCGGCCAGGTTGGCCGTGCCGGGGGAGTCCGTGCCGGGCAGCACCCCGGCGATGGCCAGCACGCCGAGGACGAGGAACAGGCCGATCGCGCCGACCTTCAGCGCGGCGAACCAGAACTCGAACTCGCCGAAGTTCTTCACGGCGGCGAGGTTCGCGACACAGAAGACCACCATGAAGAGGGCGACCCAGCCCCACTCGGGCGTACCCGGCAGCCAGCCGGTGACGATCTTCGCGGCGCCGATGCCCTCCAGGCCTACGGCCGTGCACAGCAGCACCCAGAAGGACCAGCCGGCGGTGAAGCCGGCCCACGGGCCCATCGCGCGTTCGGCGTGCGCCGAGAAGGAGCCCGAGGACGGATGGGCGGCCGACATCTCGCCGAGCATCCGCATCACCAGCATGACGAGCAGGCCGGAGACGGCGTACGCGATCACGATCGACGGTCCGGCGGCGGCGATGCCCGCGCCGGAGCCGACGAACAGGCCCGCGCCGATCACCCCGCCGAGGGCGATCATCGACAGGTGGCGCTGCTTGAGGCCGTGGGAGAGGGGGACGTCCGCGGCGGCCGGGGTGCCGGGCGGGGCGTCGAGGGTGGTGCGGGACATGAGAGCGGGTGGTCCCTTACGTGCGAGGGGGCAAAACGCCGACAGTCTGGGCGGCGCCTCCGCTCCGGGGCGGCGCCTGCCCACCATCCGGACGCGCACGATGCGGAGTGTGACACTCCGGTCACCTGGCCGGCGGGCCGGGGCGCGGGGCGATGCGTGGGGCTGTACGGCCTCCGAGCCGGAAGCGGAACGATTTGGCGGGACCCTACAGCGGGCGCTCACCTCGACCCCGTAGCAGAAACGATCCCACCTCAGTGACCAGTGTCACGCTCCGGCAGGTGTATGACGCACTTTTGTGAGAGGTGCACCAAGCCGCTGATCCCCGCTTTGTCGACCGCTGATGATGATCCGCTCCCGGCCCCTGGGATAGCGTCACCGTGTCCCGCAGCCCCTGTCACCCGCCGGAGTCCCCATGAGCACCGCTGCCGTCACGCCCCGCACAGGCATCCGCCCCGGCGAGGTCCTCGCCGACCTGCTCCCGGCCTCCCGGGTCCGGGACACCGCCCTGGTGCTCGGCGGCGCCGCGCTCACCGGGATCGCCGCCCAGATCTCCCTCCCCGTGCCGGGCTCCCCGGTACCGGTGACGGGCCAGACCTTCGCCGCCCTCCTCGTGGGCACGGCGCTCGGCGCGGGCCGCGGTTTCCTCTCGCTCCTGGTGTACGCGCTCGTCGGGATGGCCGGGATGCCCTGGTTCGCGGGCGGTGCCTCCGGCTTCGGGGCCCCCTCCCTCGGCTACGTCCTCGGCATGGTCCTCGCCTCTGCCGCCGTGGGCGCCCTCGCCCGCCGCGGCGCCGACCGTTCGGTACTGCGCACGGCCGGCGCGATGCTGCTGGGCGAGGCGATCATCTACGCGGTCGGCCTCCCGTACCTGGGCGCCTCCACCGGCATGTCCTTCGGCGCGACCATCGCCGCGGGTCTCACCCCCTTCCTCATCGGCGACGCGCTGAAGGCGGCACTCGCGATGGGCCTGCTGCCCACGGCGTGGAAGTTCCTCGACAAGAAGTGACGTCGGGGCCCCAACGTCGCGGCCCCGACGTGACGGGCCCGCCGTGACGGGCGTGGCGTGGCGGGCCCGCCGTCACGCCACGGGCCCTGATCCAGTGATTCCCGCGGAAGAGGTTCGCTGGGTCGCATCGCGACCTCCGGTCCGGCGAGCCTCTTCCGCGTTTCTACGTCCCCGCGTCTCCGCTCTTCTTCGGCGTTCCGGTCCTCCGGTCCCGCCGCTCCGTGACTTGCCGGTCGCGCGTCCGCGCCGGCGCCCCCTCGGATCAGGACGGCTGCCGCCGAGGCCGCCGCTGGGACCACCACAGCCCCGCCGCGCCCATCGAGACGAGCGCCGCCCCCGCCGCGCCGAGCGGCAGGAGATCACTTCCCGGACCGGTCCTGGGCAACTCGTCACCACCCGGCGACACCGGCTTGTTCGTGGTGTCGAGCAGCAGAGGGGTGGTCGGGGCGTTGGGCGACGGATTCGTCGCACCGAACGGCACCGGGCCCTGCTGCCAGAACGTCTTCTTTCCGCCACTGTCCTGGACCGGCAGGCAGATCTTTCCGGTCTTGCTCAGATCGAAGGTCGCGTCGACGGCGTACGACTTCGACTTTCCTGCCGCGAGATTGCCGACGTCGCATACGAAACCACTGTTCGACCCTTTCGGGAGATCTTTTCCGGCCATGGCGGAACATCCCTGAACGCCCTTGACCTGGAGACCGTCGAAACCGACCACCAAAAGCCGGATGCCACCGCTTTCCTTGGTCCCCTCGTTCTTCACCGTGGCGGTGATCGACGTTTCGTGCGAACTGTTGTCCACCGAGATCTTTCCGGGAAGTGTGGTGGTCAGCCGCACGCCTGCCGGGGCCGGATCGACGGCCTTTCCTCCCTTGCCGCTCCCGGGTCCCTGGTCGTCCGCGACGGCGGTGAAGGAAAGGATCATCACGGCCGTAAAAGATGCCGTGAGCAGCGATCCCGCGATGGTCGTCGTGTGACGAGAACTCATGTTCGTCCCCCTTGGCTGCGCCTGAATTCGCAGTACTTGAAGAGGTACCACAAGATTTCTCCGCACTATGCTGGTACGGCATGAAGTGTGACCATTGTGTTTCCTGTGTGGCGGGCGATCGTGGTGGGTTTCGAGGGGGTGCGGGATATTGACGGGGAATACGAGTGGCGGTGTTCCGGGATTATTGGTGACGGGCCGATATCGGCTTGCCGAGAGTATTGGGCAGGGGGGAATGGGGCGGGTGTGGCGGGCCATGGACGACGTGCTCGACCGGCAGGTCGCCGTCAAGGAGATGCGTATCGACGGACTCGACTCCGAGGACACCCGCACCCGCCGCGAACGCACCCTGCGCGAGGCCAGGGCCACGGCCCGGATCGACCACCCCAACGTCGTACGCATCTACGACGTCGTGGACGAGGGCGAGCGGCTGTGGATCGTGATGGAACTGGTCGCGGGCCGCTCACTCGAACAGGTGGTGGTCGATGACGGCCCGCTCGACCCGCCCGCCGCGGCCCGTGTCGGCCTCGGACTCGTCTCGGCGCTGCGCCAGGTGCACGCCGGGGGAGTGCTGCACCGGGACATCAAGCCGGGCAACGTCCTGATCGAGCGGCGCGGTCAGCGGGTCGTCCTCACCGACTTCGGCATCGCCGCGTTGCAGGACGCCGAGGCGCTCACCATGGTCGGGATGCTGGTCGGTTCCCCCGACTACATGGCGCCCGAGCGCATCTCCGGCCGCCCGCAGGGCCCGCCGTCCGACGTGTGGTCCCTCGGGGCGACGCTCTGCGCGGCCCTCGGCGGCCGCTCCCCGTTCTCCCGCTCGACCACCCTGGCGACACTGCACGCCGTCCTCTACGAGGAGCCCGAACTTCCGCCTGTCGAGGGTGACTTGAGGGACGTTCTGGCGGAGCTCCTGGAGAAGGAGCCGTCGACCCGGCCGGGGCTGGAGGAGCTGGAGGCGGCGTTGTGGCCGATCGCGTTCCCGGCACCGGCGTCGATTCCTGGAGCGCCCCCGGAGCGGACGCCGGGGCCGACGCGCGAGTCGGAACGGCCGCCCGGTCCGGGCCCGGGTACCCCGGAGGGAGAAGCCGCGCCGGGCGCCGCCGGGCCCTTAGGGACACCGGAAGGTTCGCGGGTACCGGACGCGGCGACCTCCGTTGTCCCGGTCTACGAGGAGTCCCCCACGCCGGTGTTCCTGGACCCCCAGCTGATACGAGCGGCACGGCGCCGTCCGCCGGCACCGGAGCCGGAACGGGAAACAGAGGCGGAGGCGGAGACAGGGGAAGCGGCAGAGAGAGGGGAGGGTCCGGAGAAAGGGGCGGGGGCGGAGCGGGAGCGGGAGCGGGAGCGGGAGCCTGAGCCTGAGGAGGCGCCCGCACGCGTGCCGGACTCCGCCCCTGGTCCTGACCGGGACTTCGGACCGGAGCCGGAACCAGAAGCCGATCCGGAACCAGAGCCCGGATCCGGTACCGCCCCAGAACTCGATCGCGAGCGCGAGCGCGGGTCCGAACCCGGTCCCGAACCGGAAGCCGAACCCGGTCCCGAACCCGAAGCCGAACCGGGTCCCGGTCCCGAACCTGGTCCCGAACCTGGTCCCGAACCCGATCTCGTGCAGGACGCCATTCCCGCCGGGTACATCCCGACGCGGACGTCCCCGTCCGACCGCGGTGAGATCCGGGACGAGGAGCGGGCAGCAACCGCCCCCGAAACCGGGGTCCCAAAGACCTGGGCCCCCGAAACCGGGGCCCACGGGACTCGGTCCACCGGGACACAGCCCCGCGAAACACCCACTCCGGTGCCGGGGACCGAGGAACCCGAACGACCCGAGCCCCCGGCCCCCACGCTCACCGTCACCCCCACTGCCACTCCCACCTCCACTCCCACACCCAACGCCTCCACCGAGGTTCCCCCCGAGCGGCACTCACAGGTCAGCTCGGAAACCCCCTCGACCCCTCCCCCGCCCTCGACGCCTTCCGCTGCCTCGGCGCCGTCCTCTCCCGCCTCTCCCGCCTCCCTCGCCTCGCACACCACCGCCCACCGTCCCGCCCCCGCGCTCATGCCGTCGGGCGAACTCCCCGGCCCCGCGGTGCCGTCGGCTCCGGGCGGCCGCAGACGCCGGACGGCGCTCGTCGCCGCCGGCGGGGTGGTGGTCGCGGGAGCCGTCGTGGGGATCGTGATCGCGGCGGGCGGCGGGGCGTCCCACGACACCGGCGGCGCGACGGCGTCGTCCCCCATCTCGGCCGCCTCGCGGACGACACCCGGTGAACCGTCCTCACCTCCCCCCACCGTCGACGGCACGTCGCGTCCGCCGAGCCCGCCCGCCGGTGCGCGCGAGGAGGCCGGCCTGTACGCCTGGGTTCCGCCACAGGACTGGCAACGGGTGGCGCAGAGCGGCTCCGAGGTGCACTACACCTCGCCCGACAGCGCGCAGGAGATCGTGGCCAACGCGACCCCGGCCAGGGGCGACCTGCTGGCGCAGTGGCAGCAGGCGGAGGGAGACACCAGCAAGGGGCTGGACTACCGGCGGATCCGGCTGGAGCGGACGACGTTCCGGGGGGAGCCCGCGGTCGCCTGGGAGTACACCGTCATGGCCAAGGGCCGGCTCTGGCACGTGCGGCTGCTGGGCTTCCGGTCCGGTGGCACGTCGTACGAGATCAGCACCTGGTACCACCCGGACATCGAGGCGGCCGCGCTGCGTGTCTACGACGAGGTGAGGAACAGCTTCACACCGCTGTGAGCAGTGGGGGGCGGTCAGGAGCGGCCGAGAGTCGCTCTGCGCGAAGGGGCGGGGCCCGGCGGCACTGCCGCCGGGCCCCGCCCCTTCGCCGGATCCGTGGTGCTCAGCGGGCCTCGGACGAGACCTCGACCGGCACCGGGGTGTCCGCGGACTCCACGGCGGGAGCGCCGCGGCGCAGCCGCTGCCTGACCACCGCGATGGCTATCACCACGGCGGCGACGAGCAGCGACAGCAGCACCGTCTCGCGTCCGTCGTGCTCGGTGTCGGTCAGCATGTAACCGAGGACGAAGACGATCAGCGCGGCCGTGGCCCAGGTCAGGTACGGGTACAGCCACATCTTGACGACCAGCTTCTCCGGGGCCTCACGCTCGATGATCTTCCGCATCCGCAGCTGCGAGAAACAGATGACCAGCCAGACGAAGAGGGCGACCGCGCCGGAGGAGTTGACCAGGAAGAGGAAGACGGAGTCCGGGAACTTGTAGTTGAAGAAGACGGCGACGAAGCCGAAGACGACCGAGACGACGATCGCGGCGAGCGGCACACCGCGCGAGGTGGTCCTGGCGAAGGCCTTGGGCGCGTCCCCGCGCTGACCGAGCGAGAAGGCCATCCGGGAGGCCGTGTAGAGGCCGGAGTTGAGACAGGACAGCACGGACGTCAGCACGATGAAGTTCATGATCTGACCGGCGTGCGCGATGCCGAGGGAGTCGAGGGCCGCGACGTAGGAGCCCTTCTCCTTGATGGACGGGTCGTTCCAGGGCAGCAGGGCGACGACGACGAGGATCGAACCGAGGTAGAAGACGCCGATCCGCCAGATGATGCTGTTGGTGGATTTTGTGACGGCCCGCTGCGGGTTCTCGGACTCGCCGGCGGCGAGGGTCGCGATCTCGCTGCCCATGAAGGAGAAGACGACCAGGAGCACACCGGTGAGGATCGCGCCGGGGCCGTGCGGCAGGAAGCCGCCGTGGTCGCTCAGGTTCCCCAGTCCCGCCTTCTGCGCGTCGACACCGGGCAGTACACCGAAGATCGCGAGGCCGCCGACGATGACGAACGCGCCGATCGCCACGACCTTGATCCCGGCGAACCAGAATTCGAACTCACCGTACGAGCCGACCGAGACCAGGTTGGTCGCGGTGAGCACGATCATCACGATGAGCGCCCAGCCCCACTGCGGCACGGCGGGGACCCAGCCTTCGAGGATCGTGGCGCCGGCCGTCGCCTCGACGGCCAGGACGACCACCCAGAAGAACCAGTAGAGCCAGCCGATCGAGAAACCGGCCCAGCGCCCGAGCGCGCGGTCGGCGTGGGCGGAGAACGAACCGGAGGTCGGATTGGCGGCGGACATCTCGCCCAGCATCCGCATCACCAGCACCACGAGCGTGCCGACGAGGGCGTAGGAGAGCAGGATGCCCGGTCCCGCGGTGGCGATACCGGAGCTGGACCCCACGAAGAGGCCCGCACCGATGACTCCACCGATGGCGATCATGGTCAGATGACGGTTCTTGAGCCCGGCCTGGAGGCCCGAACCGGGTTCTCCGGGGCCTCCGGGGCCGTCGGCGGCCTTCGTGGGGGTCGGCTGCGAGGTCATGAGGGGGGATTCCTTTGCGCCGGTGAGCGGATTTCCCGTACTTCCGTCGGGGGTGAACTGCACGGATTTCTCGTACTTCCCGTACGAGCGGTGTACGGGACTCGTACGAGCGGTGTACGAGCCGGTCCAGTGAATCGGAGGCAAAGGAATTCGTGAACCTTTGAATCCGGATCGTTACTTGAGGTTTCCTTGAGGTTTTGTAGTTTTACTCACAGTTTTCCCTGGCGGCACCCGGCGAGGCCGATCCGAATCAGCCGTGTCACACTCGGACCATGCGCGTGTATCTCGGCTCCGATCATGCTGGTTTCGAACTCAAGAACCACCTCGTGGAGTGGCTCAAGGAGGCCGGCCACGAGCCCGTCGACTGCGGGCCCCTCGTCTACGACGCCCAGGACGACTACCCGCCGTTCTGCCTCCGCGCCGCGGAGCGCACGGCGGCCGACCCCGGGGCCCTCGGCATCGTGATCGGCGGTTCCGGCAACGGCGAGCAGATCGCGGCGAACAAGGTGGCGGGCGTCCGTGCCGTCCTCGCGTGGAGCGAGGAGACGGCCGCGCTGGGCCGCGAGCACAACAACGCCAACGTCGTCTCCGTGGGCGCCCGTATGCACTCCGAGGAAGAGGCGACCAAGTTCGTCGAGACCTTCCTCGGCACCCCGTTCTCCGACGAGGCCCGCCACGCCCGCCGCATCGACATGCTCTCGGTGTACGAGACCACCGGCGACCTCCCGCCGATCCCGCCCCACCACCCCCAGGCGTAGCCCCCACAAGACGGGCCGGACCACATCGTCCGGCCCGTCGGGAACCGTTCAGTCGGCCGGAACCACTCGGGCCGGCCGGACACCCTTGAGCACGGGCGGCCGTCTTCAACCCCTCGCGAACCATGCGGCGCGGCCCCGCACCGTCAGCCCGTCCGGCGTCTGAGGACGAGCCCGGTCCGCAACCATCCGGCGCGGGCCCGTGCACTTCAGCCCGTCCGGCGTTTGAGGACGAGCCCTTCGGGCGATGCGGGGGTCCAGGGGGCGCGGCCCCCGGGCGGGGGTTGGGGGCGCGGCCCCCGGGGATGGGACCGGGTAGGGGCGGCGGGGGCGAGAAAAGGCCCCACGCCCCAGATCGTCACAGGTACACACACCACAGGAGGACCCCGTGCCCGAGGGGCACACGATCCACCGCCTGGCCCAGGACTACGCGGGCGCCTTCACCGGCACCCCCACCCACGTCACCAGTCCCCAGGGCAAGTTCGCGGACGCCGCCGCCCTCCTCGACGGCACCCCCCTGGAATCCGCCGACGCCCACGGCAAGCACCTCTTCCTCGGCTTCCGCGCCTCCGAGTGGATCCACATCCACCTGGGCCTCTTCGGCAAGGTGACCTTCGGCGACGCCCCCGCCCCGCCCCCCACGGACACGGTCCGCCTCCGCCTCGCGAACCCCACGACGTACGTCGACCTCCGTGGCCCGACGACCTGCGCGCTGATCACCGGCGACGAGAAGCGGGCGATACACGCCCGGCTCGGCCCGGACCCCCTGCGTCCCGACGCGGACCCGTCGGCCGCCTACCGCCGTGTCTCCCGCAGCCGCACCACGATCGCCGCCCTCCTCATGGACCAGAAGATCATCGCGGGCGTGGGCAACGTCTACCGCGCCGAGGTCCTCTTCCGGCACGGCGTCGACCCGTACCGCGCGGGCAGGGACATCACCCCCGCCGAGTGGGACGCGCTCTGGACCGACCTCGTGGACCTGATGCGCGAGGGCGTGCGCAACAATCGCATCGACACGGTGCGTCCGGCACACGAGCCCGAGGCCATGGGCCGCCCGCCCCGCGTGGACGACCACGGCGGCGAGGTCTACGTGTACCGCAGGGCGAACCTGCCCTGCCACATCTGTGGCGGCGAGATCCGCACCGCCGGTCTCGCCGCCCGCAACCTCTTCTGGTGCCCGAACTGCCAGCACCGGTGACCCGGGGCCGGGGCCCGCGCCCCGGCCCCGGACCGCTCTAGAACCCGTGCGGCAGCCACGGCGCGACCGCCGACGAGAAGGCCACCGAGGCCTCCGCCAGCGCCCCCTGCCGCAGCTCCCGCACCCGCCCGGCCGCCGCGAGCGACACCAGGGACACCCCACCGAGATACGCCGCCCCCAACTCCCGTACGGACAGCGCGAGATCGGCGGGCTCCCGGGTCGGCACGCAGGTCGCGCCCTTCGCGTCACCGGTGAGCCGCCAACGCCCCTCGTTCCAGGGGCAGAACGCGTCCTCGACCTCGAACACCACGTCCACCGGCGCCTGGTACGTCCGTGCCTCCAGCGCGGCGTCGACATCGACGAGCCGTACGTGCAGCGCGTCCAGCGACCGCACGGCGCAGCGCCGGATGTCCGACACCATGTGCTGCCACGACTCGTCCACCGGGCGCCCCCGGGTGCGCAGCGTCGTCGTCAGGTCGAGGTCGAAGAGCAGCCGCCACAACGCGGCGTCCGCCGCCGGGTCCAGCGCCTGGAGCTCGTCGAGGACGACGGTGGCCCGGGGCCCGGCGTGGTCGTGATCCGGTTTGATCCGGTACCGGGCGTAGCCGACCACCTCGCCGTCCCGCTCGGCGACCACGCACTGCAGGGGCGACGCCCCGCCCCGCTCGCCCTCCGGGTCGAGCACCATGACCCGCTCCCAGCCGGGCCGCCGCGCCAGCATGCCGGGCCGCCCCGGAACCGTCCGTGCGTACACCGACTCACAGGCGTCGAGGACGTCGGCCGGCGCGGCGAACCGCAGGCGTACGTCATCGGTGCCGGGCGGTACGGACAGCCGTACCCGGGTCGTGTCGATCTCGGCGCGGTGCTGGTACGTCGCGATGCCGTAGCCGAACCGGCCGTAGATCGCCGGCTCCGACGCGGTCAGGACGGCGAGCGGCTCGCCCCAGGAGCGGATGTCGTCCAGCTGCCGTCGCATCATCGCCGTCAGCAGCCCGCGCCGCCGGTGCGTGGCCGCGACGCTCACCATCGTGATGCCCGCCGCCGGTACGGAGGCGCCGCCGGGGACCGTGACCCGGAAGGAGAACGCCCCCGCGGTGCCCACGCACCGGTCGTCCTCCCAGATTCCCAGGGAACGGTCGTATTCTGTGAGCTCGGCCCACAGCTCGCGCTCCTCGGACGACTCCGGCACGCCCCCGAACGCGCGAACCAGATTGTCGTACCACGCATCCCACTCGGGCTGCCGCAGCACCCGCAAGTCAGTCGTCATGAGCCATGCCTACCAGGGCGATGCGGTACGAGCGAGAGAATTTTCCACCGGCCGCGGGGGGTGTGTGCCGTGACCTTCCCCATGGGGCTCCCCGTGCAGTTCACTGTGCGGTTCACTGTGATGTTGAGCGCTCGGACGGGGGACAAGTGGGACCTCCCGTGCCAAGCACCTGGTCCGATGGATAGGGTCCCGAACTAATGGCAGCAGGACGAGGGCGGCGCGCGGCGGCCGAGACGTTCACGGCCCGGTTGAAGAAGCAGTGGCACCGGGCCCGCACCGGCCTGCGCAGATCCGCCGTGGACTACTTCCGCGGGGACGGTTCCGACTGGATCGCCCTGGCCGGCCTGCTGCTCACGATTCCGGTGATCGCGGCGACCACTCTGGTCAACTCGGTCTGGTGCTCGCCTGCCGCGCTGGTCCTCCCGATCGTGGCGGGCGGCCTCCTGCTGCGCCCCGCGAGCCTGCTGGGTCTCTACGCGGCCGCCGCCACCGCGCTGATAGTGGAGTCCGTGAAACTCGGCCCGTACACGGAGGGCCCGTCCCGGGTGACCCCCGGTGTGGTCCTCGTCGTCGCGGCCTGTGGCTTCTTCGGCCTGCTGATCGCGCAGTTCCGCAGCCGCGTGGGCGTGCCCTGGCGGCGCGGCGGCACCATGCTCTTCGACCTGCGCGAGCGCATCCGGGTCCAGAGCAAGCTGCCGAAGCTGCCGCTCGGCTGGCACCGGGAGATGGCGCTGCGCCCGGCCGGCGGCCAGTCCTTCTCGGGCGACTTCGTGGTCGCGGCCCGTACGAACGGCGGCCGGACCCTGGAGGCCGTCCTCACGGACGTGTCGGGCAAGGGCATGGACGCGGGTTCGCGGGCGCTGCTCCTGTCCGGCGCCTTCGGCGGCCTGCTGGGCTCGCTCCCGCCGCACGCCTTCCTTCCCGCGGCCAACGGCTACCTGCTGCGTCAGGACTGGGACGAGGGCTTCGCCACCTCCATCCACCTGGTCCTCGACCTCGACTCCGGCGACTACGAACTCTTCTCCGCGGGACACCCGCCGGGGCTCCAGCTCAGCGCGGGCAGCGGGCGCTGGGAGGAGAAGGCGGCCGAGGGTCCGCTGCTCGGGGTGTACGACGGTGCCCAGTTCGACTCCGTCAAGGGTTCGCTGCGGCCCGGTGACGTCCTGATGCTCTTCACGGACGGCCTGGTGGAGACCTCCGACCGTGACATCGTCGAGGGCATCGACCGGCTCACCGGCGAGGCGGACCGCTATGTCGCGGGCGGCTTCCACGGCGCGGCCTGGCACCTCATCGAGGCGGTGGCCAAGGACGTGAACGACGACAGGGCGCTCCTGCTGATCTGCCGGGAAGCCCCCTCCCCGTCCCCGGCCCGCTGACCCCTCTCCCGACGGGCGTTCCTCGGCGCCGTACGGGCGCCCGCGCGCAGATCGCCGTGCCCGGCGCGACGGCGGGCGCGGTCCCGGCCCGCGCGGCCCTGCGACGGGAGACACTGGTGGGGTGACGCAGACTCTCCTGACCCTGGCCGAGATAGAGGCCCTCGCCCGTGCGGCGCACTCCGCCCAGACCGACAAGGCGGGGCGGCCGTACACCGAGCACCTCCAGGCCGTCGCGGACGGGGTGCGTGAGCGCGGCGGCGACGACGAACAGATGGCGGCGGCCTGGCTGCACGACGCCGTCGAGGACGACGTGCTCTCCGAGGACTGGCTGCGCGAGGCCGCGCTGCCCGACCGCACGCGGGACATCGTGCTGGCGCTCACCAAACGCGAAGGAGAGCCCCCGGAGTCGTACGCCGAGCGCATCCGTACGACTCCGGGCGCCCTCCTGGTCAAGGCCTCCGACCTGGCGCACAACGGTGACCCGGACCGGCTCGCGGTCCTCGACGAGCACACGCGCGCACGGCTCACGAAGAAGTACGCCGCCATGCGGGCCCTGCTGGGCCTGCCCCCGAACTGACTCCGGCCGCCCCCGCCTAGGTCCGTGCCCTGGCCCGTTCGCGGGCCAGTTCGGTGGCGTCCCGCTTGAAGGCCCAGTCCATGCTGGGCTCCATCGCGAAGCGGAAGACCCGCCGCACGGGTGCCGTGCACAGCAGGGTGACGACCGTGGCCGCGACGAGGGTCACGAAGATCTCACCGAGCGGCGTGTGCAGCCGCGCGTGGTCGAACCAGCCCCAGTAGGTGCCCGCCTTGACCAGGAAGCCGTGCAGCAGATAGCCGTACAGCGTGCCCGCGCCGAGTCCCGTGAACCACGTCCGGCGGCGCGGCACCCAGGAGTAGAAGCACGCGGTGAGCAGCAGCGAACAGCCGAAGAGGGCGAACACCATCATCGGGCCGACCCACCACGGGACACCGAGTTCCTGCGCGCTGTCGCGGTGGTAGAACCAGGCGGCGTTCATCCGCGGCACCGCCCACCAGCCCACCGCCAGCGCCGCGGCGAACACCGGCACCGACAGGATCCGCACCTCACGGCGGCGCGCCAGCTGGAAGTGCTCGGGCTTCATGACCAGGCCCAGCACGAAGAACGGGAGGAACTGGAGCACGCGCTGCAGGTCGAGGTCGTCACCGATGTCCGGTGAGACGGACGCGAGCATGGCGACGACGAGCGCGACCGGGAGCGGCCAGCGCACCAGCTTCCACAGAGGAGTGGTCAGCCGCCAGATGAACAGCGCGCACAGGAACCAGGTGAGGTACCACGGGTCGAGCAGGCTGATGGGCAGCGACGTGTCGCCGTCGGCCCAGCGCTTGAAGAGGACGTACGACACCTCGAAGACGACATAGGGGACGGCGACGCCGGTCACCAGCCGCTTCAGACGGTCGGGGCGCATGTCGAAACTGCGCGAGAAGTAGCCGGAGATGATGATGAAGGCCGGCATGTGGAAGGAGTAGACGACCGTGTACGCCGCCTCCAGCACGCGGCTCTGACCCTTCAGGGGCTCCCAGGCGTGCCCCATGGCCACGAGCACGATCGCCAGGTACTTGGCGTTGTCGAAGAAGGCGTCGCGCCGTGCCGCGGGCTTCGAGGCCGGGGCGGCGGCCCCGGTCGTTCCCGTCGTGGCGTGCTGCGCGGACTGATTCCGTGGTGGGCGCGGACCCGGCACTCCCCGGGCCGGCTGCTGTGCCGGGGGGAGTGGTGCTCGCTGCTGGCCGTTCGGTCGGAGCGAGTTCGTCACGGACCCTCCCACCAGGTACGGAGGGAGACGGTCCGGAACGTTGCTGCGCTGGCGGGGGGCGAGGCGGCGTGGAACATCTGAGGCACCCTAGCGTCGTGTGTGTGTCTTCGTAAAACCCTCGAGTTCATTCCTGCATATGGCCTGCGAGTACCCCGCATTTGAAGATGTGTGCCTGTTGGTTCGCACGCGATCCGCATACCGATTCGCCTACCGTATGCGGTTGTTGTGTGGACGCTCTGTCCTCATTCTTCACGACTAAACGGTGCATAAGGTTCGCGGGCGACTCTGGTGAAATGTCCGGTTCATTAGTCTTTAGTGGCCTGTTGGGGGCCGGTGTGCGGCTCCCTCGACGTGCGTGTGGGAATAATTGGAATTGCCTGCGAACGAGATGTGTGGACACGGCAACGGTCCCGTTGAATTCGCCGGCCCGGTGCGCCCTCGAATTGCACTGCGGGGCAGTGCGGTTCACCTGTCCCGGAACGCCGCCGCCGTGCGCGCTCCACGGGTCCGCGGCCGATGATGTGTCACCCGCGGCATAGGGGAGCCGCGTTGGTGGCACGATGGTTCTGGCGGGGGTGTGAGGGGTTGCATCCCCGGGCCGGGAGAGCGAACCGACCGTAGGGTGTGATCAGTTGTGGCCATCTCGCTGTCAGTGGTACTGCTGTTGGCGATCATCCTCGTGGTGTTGATACGGGGAGGATCGATCAAGGCGGGGCCCGCGATCGTCGCGGTGCTCTTCGGCTTCTTCCTCGCGTCGACCGGCATGGCTCCGTCCATCCAACGGTTCCTCGACTCGATAGCGCAGACCATCAACTCGATCAGCTTCTGACCGGCGGTCCCTGGCCGGCGGTCCCGGCCGGCGGCTGCCGACGGGCGGTTACGGGCCGTTCGGGCGATGCCCGATCCCGGTCCGACGGGGCCCCCGTGCGGCGACCGCGGACGCCGCCGACCGCGCCCCCGGCCGTCCCCGCTCGCCGCGCCTCACCGCTCCCGGGGTGACCGCCCTGCGCGGTCCGCGCCGGGCGTGCGACCTTTCGTGCCGTTCGCGCCCTGAGTGCCTTTTCGCGCCGCGGGTACCCCTTCGCGCCGTCGGCGCAACCGAACCCGCGTAGGTCAAGTCCGGATTCCGGCAGGGCCAGGGGTTCTGCCGAGCGCCCCGCGGCCTCTCGGAGCGACGTGCCGGCCCGGTGGATGAGGCACGGGCACGTGGCGGGCACGGAGGGCTGATCGGAGCCTCTGAAAGCGATCAGGGCCAGGCGGAGGAATGATCCTCCGGCCTGGCCCTGAGTCGTATGGAGCGGGCGACGGGAATCGAACCCGCGTAGCTAGTTTGGAAGACTAGGGCTCTACCATTGAGCTACGCCCGCATGCATCGCACCGCAGGTCAGTGACCGCGCCGCTGAAGGCATCGTAGCGGGTTGTACCCCCTGGACGCACACCCTGTTCCCGCGCCTCGCGGACGCCCGCGAAATGCGGCAGCCGCACTGCCTGCGGGCATGTACCCTACGTGTCGCACCGACGGGGTGTGGCGCAGCTTGGTAGCGCGTCCGCTTTGGGAGCGGAAGGCCGTGGGTTCAAATCCCGCCACCCCGACCACCAGTGGCATCCGGCGACCGAAGGCCGATGGCCGGGATCGCAAGATCGCCTTTTGGGGCGTGTACCGCCTGCGGTTACTATGCAGGTTGCGCGCCCGTATGTCTGCACTGTCACGTCTCTCAAGGGCTCGTGCATCCACTGAGGCTCCGCCCGACCGACCGGGCGGACGCACGCGGTGGAACCCCGCAGCAGTACCCCCAAGAAGTCAGCCACAAGGAGACCGAACCGTGAAGAGCGCCGTGGAGAACCTGAACCCGACCCGGGTTCGGCTCACTGTCGAGGTGCCCTTCGAGGAGCTCAAGGACAGCCTCGACGCGGCGTACAAGAAGATCAACCAGCAGGTCACGGTGAAGGGCTTCCGGAAGGGCAAGATCCCGGCCCGTGTCATCGACCAGCGGTTCGGTCGCGGCGCCGTGCTCGAAGAGGCCGTCAACGACGCGCTCCCGAAGTTCTACACCGAAGCGGTCAACGAGGCTGAGCTGAACGTCCTCGGCCAGCCCGAGGTCGACATCACCGAGCTGAAGGACGGCGAGACGCTGAACTTCACCGCCGAGGTCGACGTCCGTCCGGCCATCGAGATCCCGGACTACTCCGGCATCGAGGTCGAGGTCGACGCCATCGAGGTGAGCGACGAGGACATCGAGAAGGCCGTCGAGGAGCTCCGTGAGCGCTTCGCGTCCACCTCGCCGGTCGAGCGCGCCGCCGAGGAGGGCGACGTCGTCACGCTCGACCTGGAGGCCAAGGTCGACGGAGAGGTGCTGGAGGACGGCGTCGCCTCCGACGTCTCCTACACCATCGGCTCCGGCGAGCTGCTGGAAGGCATCGACGAGGCCGTCAAGGGCCTGGAGGCCGGTGGCGGGACCACCTTCACCTCCGAGCTCAAGGGCGGCTCCGCGGCCGGCAAGGAGGCCGAGGTCACCGTCAAGGTCAGCCAGGTCGCCGCACGCGAACTCCCCGAGCTGGACGACGACTTCGCGCAGCTCGCCTCCGAGTTCGACACCCTCGACGAGCTGAAGGCGGACAGCCGCAAGCGCCTCGAGAACATGAAGGAGTACGACCAGGCCACGCAGGCCCAGGAGCGCGTCCTGGAGAAGCTGCTCGAGCTGGTCGAGGTGCCCGTTCCCGAGAAGCTGCTCGAGGACGAGATCAACACCCGCAAGCACAACCTTGAGCACCACCAGCTCGGCCAGATGGGCCTCGACCTCGCGAAGTACCTGGAGATCCAGGGCAAGACCGAGGAAGAGTGGGACGCCGAGACCAAGGAAGCCGCGGTCAAGGGCATCAAGACGCAGTTCGTCCTCGACGAGCTCGTCAACAAGGAGAAGCTGAACGTCAACCAGGAGGAGCTCACCGAGCACCTCATGCGGCGCGCGGCCTCCTCCGGCATGTCCCCCGACCAGTTCGCCCAGGCGGTCGTCGAGGGCGGCCAGGTCCCGATGCTGGTCGGCGAGGTCGCCCGCGGCAAGGCGCTCGCGGTCGTCGTCGAGGCCGCCACGGTCAAGGACACGAACGGCGAGATCGTCGACCTGGACGACGAGGAGGACGAGACCGAGTCGTCCACCGAGGTCGTCGCCGAGGTCACCGACGGTGACGAGGCTTCCGAGGAGAAGCCCGAGGCGTAAGCGGGCCGGGCCGCAGCAGCTCTGCGACGGGCCCCCGGGGACTTCTTGTCCCCGGGGGCCCGTCGTCCTTCGGGGGGCGCGGGAAACGGCGCGAGCGACCCACGACGAGCCGCACCCGCCGTTGGACCGCCCGTGGCGGACCCGACCGCGGCTTCGTGCGCCGGGCAGGGGGGGGCGGATCGCGCCGTTCCCGCGCCCCCCTGCGGGGCGGAGACCCGCCAAACCCCCTGTCCGACCCGGCGGAGCGCATGCGCTCACAGCGAACAGTTCCTTCTGCGGGATTCCCCGGAGGGACCAGCGCGTTAGGGTCCATGAATACGAGGGCAGGGGAGTCCCCGAGCCGCCCGGAGCGGTGTTGCACCGGGGTCCCACGCCCCCAGCAGAAGACGTGAGACGGCCCGGCGCCGTCGTAAGACGAGCAGGTGGATACGTGACGAATCTGATGCCCACAGCTGCCGGCGACCCCATCGGTGGTGGCCTCGGCGACCAGGTCTACAACCGACTGCTCGGCGAGCGGATCATCTTCCTCGGCCAGGCGGTCGACGATGACATCGCCAACAAGATCACGGCGCAGCTGCTGCTCCTTGCCTCCGACCCGGACAAGGACATCTACCTCTACATCAACAGCCCCGGCGGTTCGATCACCGCCGGCATGGCGATCTACGACACCATGCAGTACATCAAGAACGACGTGGTGACGATCGCCATGGGCATGGCGGCCTCGATGGGCCAGTTCCTGCTCAGCGCGGGCACCCCCGGCAAGCGGTTCGCGCTGCCGAACGCGGAGATCCTGATCCACCAGCCGTCGGCCGGCCTCGCCGGCTCGGCCTCCGACATCAAGATCCACGCCGAGCGGCTGCTGCACACGAAGAAGCGCATGGCGGAGCTGACCTCGTTCCACACCGGCCAGACCGTGGAGCAGATCACCCGCGACTCGGACCGCGACCGCTGGTTCGACCCGATCGAGGCCAAGGAGTACGGCCTCATCGACGACATCATGCCCACCGCTGCCGGTATGCCGGGCGGCGGCGGCACCGGGGCCGCGTAAAGGCCCTCAGCGCCCTCAGGGCGGCTGTGGGGGCCCACCCGCCGCCATCCCGCCCTCGGGGCGGCGCAGGAGCCCCCAGCGCCCCCAGGCGACCGCCTCAGCCCTTTTCAGGCTCTTCAGGAGACACAGTGAACGACTTCCCCGGCAGCGGCCTCCATGCCCGCACGCAGGCCGAGTACACCGGTCCTCGTGCGGAGTCCCGCTACGTCATCCCGCGCTTCGTCGAGCGCACCTCGCAGGGCGTGCGTGAGTACGACCCGTACGCGAAGCTGTTCGAGGAGCGCGTGATCTTCCTCGGCGTGCAGATCGACGACGCCTCCGCCAACGACGTCATGGCGCAGCTGCTGTGCCTGGAGTCGATGGACCCCGACCGTGACATCTCGGTCTACATCAACAGCCCCGGTGGCTCCTTCACGGCGCTCACCGCGATCTACGACACGATGCAGTTCGTGAAGCCCGACATCCAGACGGTCTGCATGGGCCAGGCCGCCTCGGCCGCCGCGATCCTGCTGGCCGCCGGTACGCCGGGCAAGCGCATGGCGCTCCCGAACGCCCGTGTGCTGATCCACCAGCCCTACAGCGAGACCGGCCGCGGCCAGGTCTCGGACCTCGAGATCGCCGCGAACGAGATCCTCCGGATGCGCGCGCAGCTCGAGGACATGCTGGCCAAGCACTCGACCACGCCGATCGAGAAGATCCGCGAGGACATCGAGCGCGACAAGATCCTCACCGCTGAGGACGCGCTGGCGTACGGGCTGATCGACCAGATCATCTCCACCCGCAAGATGAACAATTCCGCGGTCGTCTGACGTACCGCTGTATCGTCTGCCGCTCCTTGGCGCGGTTCACGACAAAGTGAACCGCGCCAAGGGGGGCCCGAACGGGGGGCTCGGCAAGGTACCGTCGTTCATAAGGCAGCACCAGGAGCCGCTGGACCTAGGCGTCTCCCAGGCGAAGGGGAAGCACACCGTGGCACGCATCGGTGACGGCGGCGATCTGCTCAAGTGCTCGTTCTGTGGCAAGAGCCAGAAGCAGGTCAAGAAGCTCATCGCAGGCCCCGGTGTGTACATCTGCGACGAGTGCATCGATCTCTGCAACGAGATCATCGAGGAAGAACTCGCGGAGACGAGCGAGGTCCGCTGGGAGGAACTCCCCAAGCCTCGCGAGATCTACGAGTTCCTGGAGGGGTACGTCGTCGGCCAGGAGGCCGCGAAGAAGGCCCTCTCGGTCGCTGTGTACAACCACTACAAGCGGGTCCAGGCGGGTGAGAACGGCGGCGGCCAGAACCGGGACGACGCCATCGAGTTGGCGAAGTCCAACATCCTCCTGCTGGGTCCCACGGGCTCCGGCAAGACCCTGCTGGCCCAGACGCTCGCCCGGATGCTCAACGTCCCGTTCGCCATCGCCGACGCGACGGCGCTGACGGAGGCGGGCTACGTGGGCGAGGACGTCGAGAACATCCTGCTGAAGCTCATCCAGGCAGCGGACTACGACGTCAAGAAGGCCGAGACGGGCATCATCTACATCGACGAGATCGACAAGGTGGCCCGCAAGAGCGAGAACCCGTCGATCACGCGCGACGTGAGCGGTGAGGGTGTCCAGCAGGCGCTGCTGAAGATCCTGGAGGGCACGACCGCGTCGGTCCCGCCCCAGGGCGGCCGCAAGCACCCGCACCAGGAGTTCATCCAGATCGACACGACGAACGTCCTGTTCATCGTGGGCGGTGCGTTCTCGGGTCTGGAGAAGCTCATCGAGTCCCGCGCGGGTGCGAAGGGCATCGGCTTCGGCGCGACGATCCGCTCGAAGCGTGAACTGGAGGAGAAGGACCAGTTCGAGGACGTCATGCCCGAGGACCTGGTCAAGTTCGGCATGATCCCCGAGTTCATCGGCCGCCTCCCGGTCATCACGTCGGTCCACAACCTCGACCGCGCGGCGCTCCTCCAGATCCTCGTCGAACCGCGCAACGCGCTCGTCAAGCAGTACCAGCGTCTCTTCGAACTCGACGGCGTGGAGCTGGACTTCGAGCGCGAGGCGCTCGAAGCCATCGCCGACCAGGCCATCCTCCGCCAGACCGGCGCGCGCGGCCTGCGCGCCATCATGGAGGAGGTCCTCCAGGCGGTGATGTACGAGGTTCCCTCGCGCAAGGACGTGGCGAGGGTCGTCATCACGGCCGACGTGGTCCTGTCGAACGTCAACCCGACACTCATCCCGCGGGACGCCCGCGGGCGGGGCCCGGGGGAGCAGAAGACGGCGTAACCCGCAGATGGACACACCAGGCACATGACGAAGGGGCCCCGGTCGACCGACCGGGGCCCCTTCGTGTCCGTGCCGACGCGAACGGTCAGATCTTCTGGCGGACGTCGTCGCGGAGCTTGGCCGCCGTCGCCGCCGCGTCGTCCATCGAGCCGCTCTTGCCCGCGATGACGGTGGCCATGTCGTACGAGACCACGTAGGCGACCGTGCTGTGATCGCCCCAGACGCAGATCGGCATCCGGGTCGTCTTCCCGCTGGTCGTGGTCTCCACCATCTGGCACTTCATGACGCCGTTCTTGAAGCCGGCGGGCGTCATCTTCTGCGGGCTGCCGACGAGTTTGCCGTCGGAGGCGGAGCCCTTCCGGGACTGCTTCTCGGTGTTGTCGAACATGGCGTCGACGACCTTCTCCGGGTCGTCGATGCTGCCGTAGACGCCGCTGAACGTCACGGCCTTGCCGTCGACCGGGGTCCCGCTCTGGTAGCTCGCGCTGACGTCCTTGGGGTTCTTGATGCCCCAGCTCTCGGCGTCCTTGATGTCCGACTTGGACATCGTGCCGGACTGGGAGCCGCCGCTCTTCTTGTACGTGCCGCCGATCACCGTCGCCGGCGTCGTCAGCTTGTGCGCTCCGTCGTCCGCGACCGAGCTGCCGCCCCCGCCGCCACCGACGACCAGGGCCGCCGTCACGGCTATCGCCGCGACGACCGCCACCGCGGCGATGATGAGCACCGTCTTCTTCTTGCCGCCGCCGGGCGCGGGCGGCTGCGGGACACCGTAGGGCTGACCGTACGGGGGCTGCTGGCCGTAAGGCTGCTGCTGACCGTACGGAGGCGTCTGGGGCGGGACGCCCTGGGGAGCCTGGGGAGCCTGCTGGGGGTAGCCGTAGCCGGGCTGCGGGGGAGTCCCCGGAGCCTGCGCCGGGTAGCCGTAGCCGGGCTGGGGCGCCTGCGGCGGCTGGCCGTACGGGCCAGGCTGCTCCGGCTGACCGCCGTACGGTCCGGGCTGCTGGGGCTGCCCGCCGTACGGGCCCGGCTGGTTGTAGCTCATTCTGGGTTCCCCTCCAGATGCTTATGTGTTCCTGACATCCTGGCGCAACGGGCGAGGGGCCAGGTGTCCGGGGGCCGCACCGTTACGAAGTAATCCCGTTTCGGGACACGGGCGTGACGCCCCTAAACTGACCCCGTGACCGAGAACTCTCAGCAGCCGCAAGCAGCGCCCACCTCCGAACTGCCGACCCAGTACGCGCCGGCCGATGTAGAGGGGCCGCTCTACGAGCGCTGGGTAGAACGGGGTTACTTCGAGGCGGACGCCAAGAGCGACAAGCCGCCGTTCACGGTCGTCATCCCGCCGCCGAACGTCACGGGCTCCCTCCACCTCGGGCACGCCTTCGAGCACACCCTCATCGACGCCCTCACCCGCCGCAAGCGCATGCAGGGCTTCGAGACGCTGTGGCAGCCCGGCATGGACCACGCCGGCATCGCCACGCAGAACGTCGTCGAGCGGGAGCTCGGCAAGGAGGGCAAGTCCCGGCACGACCTCGGCCGGGAGGCGTTCGTCGAGCGCGTCTGGCAGTGGAAGGCCGAGTCCGGCGGACAGATCTCCGGGCAGATGCGCCGTCTCGGCGACGGCGTCGCCTGGTCGCGCGAGCGCTTCACGATGGACGAGGGTCTCTCCCAGTCCGTCCAGACCATCTTCAAGAAGCTCTACGACGACGAGCTGATCTACCGCGCCGAGCGCATCATCAACTGGTGCCCCCGCTGTCTGACCGCCATCTCGGACATCGAGGTCGAGTACCAGGACGACGACGGCGAGCTGGTCTCCATGAAGTACGGGGACGGGGACGACGCCATCGTCGTGGCCACCACCCGTGCCGAGACGATGCTCGGTGACACCGCCGTCGCCGTCCACCCCGACGACGAGCGGTACAAGCACCTCGTCGGCAAGCTCATCCGTCTCCCGCTGACCGAGCGGTCCATCCCGGTCGTCGCGGACGAGCACGTCGACCCCGAGTTCGGCACGGGCGCCGTCAAGGTGACGCCCGCCCACGACCCGAACGACTTCGAGATCGGGCAGCGCCACAACCTGCCGAACATCGCGGTCATGGACGAGCACGCCGTCATCACGGTCCCCGGCCCGTTCCAGGGCCTGGACCGCCTGGAGGCCCGTTCCGCGATCGTCGCCGCCCTGCGCGCCGACGGCCGGATCGTCGCCGAGAAGCGGCCCTACGTCCACTCGGTCGGCCACTGCTCGCGCTGCAAGACCACCATCGAGCCGCGGCTGTCCATGCAGTGGTGGGTCAAGGTCGGTCCGCTGGCGAAGGCCGCCGGCGACGCGGTCCGCGACGGCAAGGTCAAGATCCACCCGCAGGAGATGGAGAAGCGCTACTTCGACTGGGTCGACAACCTCCACGACTGGTGCATCTCGCGGCAGTTGTGGTGGGGCCACCGCATCCCCGTCTGGTACGGGCCGGGCGGCGAGATCGTCTGCGTCGGTCCGGACGACGAGGCCCCCACGGGCGAGGGATGGCACCAGGACACCGACGTCCTCGACACCTGGTTCTCCTCCGGCCTGTGGCCGTTCTCCACGCTCGGCTGGCCCGAACAGACCGAGAGCCTCGCGAAGTTCTACCCGAACTCCGTCCTCGTCACCGGCTACGACATCCTCTTCTTCTGGGTCGCCCGGATGATGATGTTCGGCCTGTACGCGATGGACGGCACCCCGCCGTTCCACACCATCGCCCTGCACGGCATGGTCCGTGACCAGTTCGGCAAGAAGATGTCCAAGTCCTTCGGGAACGCGGTCAACCCGCTGGACTGGATGGACAAGTACGGCAGCGACGCCCTGCGTTTCACGCTCGCGCGTGGTGCCAACCCCGGCGTCGACGTGCCGATCGGCGAGGACTGGGTCCAGGGCTCGCGCAACTTCGCGAACAAGATCTGGAACGCCACCCGCTTCGCGCTGATGAACGGCGCGACGGTCGAGGGTGAACTCCCGCCCGCCGAGGAGCTGTCGGCCACCGACCGCTGGATCCTGTCCCGGCTGAACGCCACGGTCGCCGAAGTGGACGCCCTCTACGACGACTTCCAGTTCGCCAAGTTGTCGGACGCCCTGTTCCACTTCGCCTGGGACGAGGTCTTCGACTGGTACGTCGAGCTGTCCAAGACGACGTTCATGGCGGGCGGCGAGCCGGCGAAGGTCTCCGGCCGGGTCCTCGGCGAGGTCCTCGACGTCACGCTGCGGCTGCTCCACCCGATCGTCCCGTTCGTCACGGACACGCTCTGGACGACCCTCACGGGCGGCGAGTCCGTCGTCATCGCCGAGTGGCCCAAGGACAGCGGCTTCCGCGACACCGCCGCCGAGCGGGAGATCGAGTCCCTCCAGTCGGTGATCACCGAGGTCCGCCGCTTCCGTAACGACCAGGGTCTCCAGCCCGGTCAGCGGGTCCCGGCCCGGCTTGACCTCGACGGGACCGCGCTGGCCCCGCACGAGGCGGCCATCCGGCAGCTGCTGCGTCTCCAGCCGGAGGGGGAGGCCTTCGCGGCCACGGCGACGCTGCCCGTCGCCGGTGCCACGGTGGCGCTCGACCTCTCCGGCACGATCGACGTGGCGGCCGAGCGGAAGCGGCTCGCGAAGGATCTCGCCGCGGCGGAGAAGGAGAAGGCGCAGGCGAACGCCAAGCTCGGCAACGAGGCGTTTCTCGCGAAGGCTCCGGACCAGGTCGTGGAGAAGATCCGTACGCGTCTCGCCAAGGCGGACGAGGACATGGCGCGGATCCGGACGCAGTTGGAGCGGTTGCCGGAGGCGTAGCGGCTCCGTTCACCGCCGGAGGCCCCCGGGGTTCAGCCGCGGGGGCCTCCGGCGGCCCCGGGTGTCTTCGCCCCCGCCGCCCCTGCCCGTCCCGTCCCCGGGGCTCCGCCCCGGACCCCCGCCAGGGGCGCCGCGCCCCCTGGACCCCCGCCGTCGCCCGAAGGGCTCGTCCTCAAACGCCGGACGGGCTGGAGACGCGGGCCCACGCTCATAGGTTGCGGACGGGCTGAGGGAGTGGGCCCGTGCTCGAAGGCCGGCGGCCGGCGGCCGGGGCACGTCTCTCAGTCCGTGCGGCGTTCGAGGACAAGGTCCTCGAGGCCGACGCGGGGGTCCCGGGGCGGCAGTCCCCGGTCGCGTCGCCCGACCCGCCCCCACCCACTCACAGCGAAGCGCCCCCGCTCCGTAGACTGGACCTGTGAGTGAGCTCCCCCCGTACGACAGCAGCGAGTCAGACGAGTCGGACCCGCGGGATCCGAACGGTGTCTTCGACGAGATCGTCGAGGCCGAGACCGACCGTGACCCCGATCTCGCGGTGATCGAGGCCGGCAGCCGCACCCTGCGCGCGCAGGGCAGCGCCGCCCAGCGGGTCGACGTACCCGCCCGGCCGGGCGACCCCGAGACCGACAAGGCGCTGCGCGAGGTGGAGGCCGACCTCGCCACCCGCTGGGGCGAGACCAAGCTGGAGCCCTCCGTCAGCCGCATCGCCGCGCTGATGGACGTCCTGGGCGAGCCGCAGCGCGCGTACCCCTCGATCCACATCACCGGAACGAACGGCAAGACGTCCACCGCGCGCATGATCGAGGCACTGCTCGGCGCCTTCGACCTGCGCACCGGCCGGTACACCAGCCCGCACGTCCAGTCGGTCACCGAGCGGATCAGCCTCGACGGGACCCCGATCTCCGCCGAGCGGTTCATCGAGACGTACGAGGACATCAAGCCGTACGTCGAGATGGTCGACTCGCAGCAGGAGTACCGGCTCTCGTTCTTCGAGGTGCTCACGGCCATGGCGTACGCGGCCTTCGCGGACGCGCCCGTGGACGTGGCCGTCGTCGAGGTCGGGATGGGCGGCAGCTGGGACGCCACCAACGTGATCGACGGCGCGGTGGCCGTGGTCACCCCCATCGACCTCGACCACACCGACCGCCTCGGCACGACCCCCGGTGAGATCGCCACCGAGAAGGCCGGCATCGTCAAGCAGGACGCGAACGTGATCCTGGCCCAGCAGCCGGTGGACGCGGCCCAGGTGCTGCTGAAGAAGGCCGTCGAGGTCGACGCCACCGTGGCCCGCGAGGGCCTGGAGTTCGGGGTCGTGGCCCGGCAGGTCGCCGTGGGCGGCCAGCTGGTCACGCTGCGCGGGCTCGGCGGGGAGTACGAGGAGATCTTCCTGCCGCTGCACGGCGCCTACCAGGCGCACAACGCCGCCGTGGCGCTCGCCGCGGTCGAGGCGTTCTTCGGCGTCGGTGCCGCGCACGCGCAGAGCCTCGACATCGACACCGTCCGCAAGGCCTTCGCCTCGGTGACCTCGCCGGGCCGCCTGGAGATCGTGCGGCGCTCGCCGACCGTCGTCCTGGACGCCGCGCACAACCCGGCGGGCGCCCGCGCCACCGCCGAGGCCGTCAGCGAGGTCTTCGACTTCAGCCGGCTGATCGGTGTGGTCGGCGCGAGTGCCGACAAGGACGTGCGAGGGCTGCTGGAAGCCTTCGAGCCGATCTTCTCCGAGGTCGTGGTCACGCGGAACTCCAGTCATCGCGCGATGGACGTGGACGAACTCGCCGGGATCGCCGTCGAGATCTTCGGTGAGGACCGGGTGCAGGTCGAGCCGCGCCTCGACGACGCGATCGAGGCCGCGATCACGCTGGCCGAGGAGGAGAGCGAGTACTCCGGCGGCGGCGTCCTCGTCACCGGGTCCGTCATCACCGTCGGCGAGGCCCGACTGCTTCTGGGAAGGCGTTGACCGCCGTGCGTACGCTCTGTGCTTCGACCTTGATCGGCGAGTTCTTCGTCGTCGGCTTCGCCGGGCTGGTGGCGATGAAGGACCCGGGGCTGTCCACGGCCACCGTCTGGACGGTCAGTGGGATCGTCATGGTGCTGAGTGTCCTGCTCTGTGGCATGATCACCCGACCCGGAGGCGTGCAGCTCGGCTGGGCCCTTCAGATCGTGCTGATCGCCAGTGGGTTCTTCGTGACCTCGATGTTCTTCCTGGGCGCGGTCTTCGCCGCCCTGTGGTGGGCTTCGGTGCACTACGGCCGGAAGATCGACGAGGCGAAGGCGCGGTTCGCCGCGCAGGCGGAGGCGGAGGGGCACGCCGCGTAGCGGACGCGCCCCGCGGTTTCCGCGTGACCCGGGCGGCCCCGTACCACCTGACTCTGCGTGACACCCACCCCGACACGCCCTGTAGCCTCGGTCACCCGCACACTCGTGACCTGAAGGAGCACCACCGTGAGCCAGCGCACCCTCGTCCTCCTCAAGCCCGACACCGTCCGTCGTGGCCTGACCGGCGAGATCATCAGCCGCATCGAGCGCAAGGCCGGCTGGCAGATCACCGCGCTGGAGCTGCGGACGCTGGACCAGGACACGCTGGAGCAGCACTACGGCGAGCACAAGGGCAAGCCGTTCTACGAGCCGCTGGTCGAGTTCATGGCGTCCGGCCCGGTCGTGGCGCTGGTCGTCGAGGGCGATCGGGTCATCGAAGGGGTGCGGGCGCTGGCCGGCCCCACCGACCCCATCGCCGCCGCCCCCGGCTCCATCCGTGGTGACTTCGGCGTCATCGTCCGCGAGAACCTGATCCACGCCTCGGACTCCGAGGAGTCCGCCGAGCGCGAGCTGAAGATCTTCTTCCCCGGCCGCGACTGAGTTCCACGGACCGGCGAGCGCTAATTTTCCGCGAATTTTTCGTGGGGCGGTCTCGTCGTCCGGACGTCCCGTCCGGGGCGGCCGCGGAATTTCCGCCCCTCCTGTGGCATATGCGTGGCGATCGGGGGAACGCGTGCCCCCGATGGCCCGTCTCCACAAGCGGGGCGGCGCCGCACATGCTGACAATGGCGAAGACCCTCGCGCAGTGTTCGTGCAGGCGCGTCTACGATGTAAGCCTTCACGTCACAGCACCCACCTCGCCTACCTAACAAGCCGTCAAAGCTCCACTTGGGAAGGCCAGACGAATCCTGATGGGGAACTCAATGTCGTTCATCGGCCGTGACATGGCTGTCGACCTCGGGACCGCCAACACGCTGGTGTACGTCAGGGGTCGCGGGATCGTACTCAACGAGCCGTCCGTCGTCGCGATCAACACCAACACCGGTGGCATTCTCGCGGTCGGCGCGGAGGCCAAGAAGATGATCGGGCGGACCCCCGGCAACATCGTTGCCGTACGTCCGCTGAAGGACGGCGTCATCGCCGACTTCGAGATCACCGAGCGCATGCTCCGCTACTTCATCCTGAAGATCCACAAGCGGCGCTACCTCGCCCGCCCCCGTGTCGTCGTCTGTGTGCCCTCCGGTATCACGGGAGTCGAGCGCCGTGCCGTCATCGAGGCGTCGTCCCAGGCCGGCGCCCGCCAGGTGCACATCATCGAGGAGCCCATGGCCGCGGCCATCGGTTCCGGCCTGCCGGTCCACGAGGCCACGGGCAACATGGTGGTGGACATCGGCGGCGGCACCACGGAGGTCGCGGTGATCTCGCTCGGCGGCATCGTCACCGCCCAGTCCATCCGCGTCGCGGGCGACGAACTGGACAACGCGATCATCCAGCACATCAAGAAGGAGTACAGCCTCCTCCTCGGTGAGCGGACCGCGGAACAGATCAAGATCACGATCGGTTCGGCGTACGACCTCGACACCGACGAGCACACCGAGATCCGTGGCCGCGACCTCGTCTCCGGGCTGCCCAAGACCGTGGTCATCTCCGCGGCCGAAGTCCGCAAGGCGATCGAGGAGCCGGTCAACGCGATCGTCGACGCCGTGAAGACCACGCTCGACAAGTGCCCGCCCGAGCTGTCGGGCGACGTCATGGACCGCGGAATCGTTCTGACCGGCGGTGGAGCCCTGCTGCGGGGTCTCGACGAGCGGCTGCGCCGCGAGACCGGCATGCCGATCCACATCGCCGAGGACCCGCTGGACAGCGTGGCGCTCGGCGCCGGCAAGTGCGTCGAGGAGTTCGAGGCACTCCAGCAGGTGCTGGACGCCCAGCCGCGCAGATGAGGTAACTCTTCGGTTCCGCCGTACGAGATGATCTCCTCTCGTACGGCGGATCGTTGATATAGAGGCATAAGCTCACCCAAAGAGCCTCTTGGGGCAGCCTCTTGGGGAGGCCCTACGGTCAGCCTTGCGGGCTGCCCTCTTTGGGTACGACGAATACCGACGAGGAAGGCACGGCCGCCGCACGTGAGGGACACACGAGAGAGCCGGCTGCTCCTGGTGCTGCTGATCGCCATCGCGTTCGCTCTGATCACGGTGGACATCCGGGGCGGAGAGGACTCACCGGTCCAGGGTGCCCGTCAGGCCGCCGCGACGGTCTTCGGCCCGATCGAGAACGGGGTGTCCTCCGCGGTCGACCCCGTCGGCAACGCGATCACCGCGGTCCGTGACTCGGACGACCGGCACGACCGCGTCGCCCGGCTCGAACACGACAACGCGGCGCTGAAGGCGAAACTCGGCAGCGACGACCGCAACCGCAGCCGGTTGGGCCAGCTCGACAAGATGCTGCGCATGGCCGGCGACGGACAGTACGGCATCAAGGGCGCCGAGGTCATCGCCATAGGAGCGGCCCAGGGCTTCTCCTGGACCGTGACGATCGACGTCGGCGCGAACGACGGCATCACCCGCGACATGACCGTCCTGAACGGGGACGGACTGGTCGGACGCATCACCACCGTCGGCCCCGACACCTCCACCGTCCTGCTCGCCAACGACCCCGACTTCACGGTCGGCACCCGCATGGAGTCGAGCGACGAACTCGGCTTCGCCTCCGGCCAGGGCGACCGCCCGCTGCGCGTCGAACTGCTCAACGGCAAGGCGAAGATCAAGAAGGGCGACCGGATGGTCACCTTCGGGTCCCAGGCCGACAAGCCCTTCGTGCCGGGCGTCCCGGTCGGCGTGGTCTCCCGCGTCGACCCCTCCGGCGGCGGCCTGACCCGCACGGTCTACGTGACGCCGTACGCCTCGTTCACGAAGCTCGACATCGTCGGCGTCGTCGTCCGGGCCCCCCGCAAGGACCCCCGCGACGAGGTCCTGCCCCCCAAGCCCAGACCGACGCCCACGCCGACCGTGACCGTCACGGTCACCCCCTCGGCGAGCGCCCCCCTCGACGGCCAGCAGCAACAGCAGTAGGAGCCGAATCCCATGCGTCTCAACCGGATGCTGCTCTCCACCACCCTGGTGGTCGTCGCCCTGGTGATCCAGGTGAGCGTCCTCGCCCGTCTCCACCTCCCCGGCGCGGTGCCGGACCTGGTCCTGCTGACCGTGCTGGCCCTCGCGATGGTCTACGGCCACGTCGGCGGCGCCCTCATCGGCTTCGGCGCGGGCCTGCTCGCCGACCTCGCGCCCCCCTCCGACCACGCGGCCGGCCGCTACGCCCTCGTGCTGTGCGTCATCGGCTACCTCGCCGGTCTGGTGAAGCCGGAGAACGGCCAGCTCAAGTCCGCGACCGGACCGATGGCCGTGGTCGTCGCCGCCGCGGTCGGTTCCACCCTGCTCTACGCCGGTGTCGGCGCCCTCGTCGGCGACACCGCGGCCCGTCACGTGGGCCTCGGCGGCCTGCTGTTCTCGGCCGCGCTCTACGACCTGCTGCTCGCCCCCTTCGTGGTGCCGGGGCTGATGGCGCTGGCCCGGCGTGCCGAGAACAACCCGCTCGGCGAGTCCGGCACGTCCGCGAAGGCCGCCGACGTGTCCTCGGGATGGCTCGCCTCCGGCACCGGCCTGCGCATCGGCAGCCAGCGCGGTATGCGGGTCAAGGCGGCCAGGGCGCGCGTCGCCCGCGCGGGGCGCATCAAGGGGGTCAAGCGACTGTGACCGCAGATGAGTTCACTCCGGGCGCCGTGGCTCGCGCACACAGGTTGGCCGGGTATTCGTATGTCTCGTACACACACTGAGAGGGGGAGGCAGCAGCAGTGACCAACATCCCCGAGACCGGCAGGACCCCACGGGTCCAGATCCGACTCGTCGTCATCCAGATTCTCGTGCTCTCCCTCCTCGGTACCCTCGGCGGCCGCCTCTGGTACCTCCAGATCCGCAACGGCGACGAGTACGCCAAGGAAGCCTCCGGCAACCACGTCCAGCAGGTCGTCCAGCCCGCCGTGCGCGGCTCGATCCTCGACGCGCGGGGTGTGCCGATCGCCGACAACGAGACCCGGCTGGTGGTCTCCGCCTCGCGCACCGACCTGCTGAAGATGAAGGACGACGGCAAGGCGGTGCTGACCAAGCTCGCCGGCGTGCTCGGCGAGAAGCCCGAGGACATCATCCAGAAGGTCCGGCTGTGCGACGCGAAGACCCCGCAGCCCTGCTGGAACGGCTCGCCCTACCAGCCGATCCCCATCACGGACGAGGCCACCGCCAAGCAGGCCCTGCAGATCCGTGAGCGCTCCGAGGACTTCCCCGGCATCACCGCCGAACCCGAGGCGGTACGGCGCTACGCCGCTCCGGGCAAGTCCAACGCCGCCCAGGTCCTCGGCTACCTCTCGCCGGTCACGGACGCCGAGATCACCAAGGCCAAGGACAGCGACTCGCCGTACCTGCGCTCCGACCAGGTCGGCCGCTCCGGCCTGGAACGCCAGTACGACAAGGAACTGCGCGGCAAGGCCGGCATCACCCGCTACGAGGTCGACAACCTGGGCCGCGTCATCGGCAAGGCCAAGAGCGACAAGGCCGAGTCCGGCGCGAACCTCGTCACCAGCATCGACGCCCGCGTCCAGCGCGTCGCCGAGTACGAGCTGAACAACGCGATGAAGATCGCTCGTACCCAGTACGACAAGATCACCAGCGAGAACTACAAGGCCGACTCCGGCGCGGTCGTCGTGATGGAGGCCAAGACCGGCCGGATCGTCGCCATGGCGTCCAACCCGACGTACGACCCGAACGCCTGGGTCGGCGGCATCTCCGCCAAGGACTACCAGCAGCTGACCGGCAAGGGTTCCGACTACCCGCTGCTCAACAGGGCCATACAGGGTCAGTCCGCGCCCGGCTCGACGTTCAAGGTCGTCTCCACGGCCGCCGCGGTCGAGGCCGGCTACGACTTCGACGGCCACTACCCGTGCACCAGCTCGTACTCCGTCGGCAGCCAGGTCTTCAAGAACTTCGAGGGCGAGAACTTCGGCCCCATCTCCCTCGGCCGGGCCCTCGAGGTCTCCTGCGACACCGTCTTCTACGGCCTCGCGGACAACGAGTGGAAGAAGGACGGCGGCATCAACCCGAAGAAGACCCCCAAGGACTTCTTCTACAAGGCCGCCCACCAGTTCGGCCTCGGCAAGGAGACCGGCGTCGACCTGCCGAACGAGGTCACCGGCCGCGTCCCCGACCGCCAGTGGAAGCAGAGCTACTGGAAGGCCAACAAGGCCGTCTGGTGCAAGACCGGCAAGAAGGACGGCGACTACGTCCAGAAGATCGCGTACGAGAACTGCCTCGAAGGCAACAAGATGCGCGAGGGCGACTCGATCAACTACTCCATCGGTCAGGGCGACACCCTCGTCACCCCGATCCAGGAGGCCATGATCTACGGGGCGCTCGCCAACGGCGGCACCGTGCACACGCCCACCATCGGCAAGGCGATCGTCAGCGCCGACGGCAAGAGCGTCAAGGAGATCAAGCCTCGGACCCGCGGCCGACTGCCGATCAGCAAGGCCACGCTCAAGGGCATGGACGCCGCCCTGGAAGGCGTCGTCACCCGCGGTACGGCCGCCTGGAAGTTCGGCGGCTGGCCGCAGGACAAGATCCCGCTGCACGCCAAGACCGGTACCGCCGAGGTCTACGGCAAGCAGACCACGTCCTGGCTCGCCACGTACTCCAAGGACTACACGATCGTCATGACGATCGCCCAGGCCGGTACGGGTTCCGGCGCCTCCGGTGAAGCCGTGCGCAACATCTACAACGCCCTGTACGGCGTCTCGCCCGACGGTGCCATCGACAAGAAGAAGGCCCTGCTCCCCACCCCGCAGAAGAGCCTTCCCAAGATCCAGCCCGACGGTTCGGTCGACTCCCCGGAGATCTCCAAGGACCCGGCCAAGGACCAACAGGCCAACAAGAAGGACACCTCCGGCACCGCCGACCAGAACCAGGACGGAGCCACCACGCCGTCGCCGAACACCAGCAACCGCGACACCCGCAGGCGTTCGCAGCGCCCGCGGAAGCGGCGGAGGACGAGGATCCTGACATGACCGGAGCGAACAACTTCTCCGTCTCCGGGTACGGCCCCGAGCGCGGCGGCATGTCCCGGCTCCTCGCCCGCGACTCGCTGGCCCGCCGCCTCGACTGGCCGATACTGCTCTCGGCCGTCGCGCTCTCGCTGATCGGCTCGGCCCTCGTCTACTCGGCGACCCGCAACCGCACCGAGATCAACCAGGGCGACCCGTACTACTTCCTCATCCGCCACCTCATGAACACCGGCATCGGCATCGCGCTGATGATCGGCACGGTCTGGCTCGGTCACCGCACCCTGCGCACCGCGGTCCCGATCCTCTACGGCCTGTCGGTCTTCATGATCCTGCTGGTGCTCACCCCGCTCGGCGCGACGATCAACGGCCAGCGCAACTGGCTCGTCGCGGGCGGTCTGTCGCTCCAGCCCGCCGAGTTCACCAAGATCACGATCATCCTGGGCATGGCGATGCTGCTGGCCACCCGGGTGGACGCGGGTGACAAGCAGTACCCCGACCACCGCACGGTGCTCCAGGCGCTGGGCCTCGCGGCCGTCCCGATGATGATCGTGATGCTCATGCCCGACCTCGGCACGATCATGGTCGCGGTCATCATCGTGCTCGGTGTGCTGCTCGCCTCCGGCGCCTCCAACCGCTGGGTGTTCGGCCTGCTCGGCGCCGGCGCGCTGGGAGCGGTGGCGATCTGGCAGCTCAAGATCCTCGACGAGTACCAGATCAACCGTTTCGCCGCCTTCGCCAACCCCGACCTCGACCCGGCCGGCGTCGGCTACAACACCAACCAGGCGCGGATCGCGATCGGCTCCGGCGGGCTCTTCGGCACCGGCCTGGGGCACGGTTCCCAGACGACGGGCCAGTTCGTGCCCGAACAGCAGACGGACTTCGTCTTCACGGTCGCGGGCGAGGAACTGGGCTTCGTGGGCGCCGGTCTCATCCTGTTCCTGCTGGGCGTCGTGCTCTGGCGGGCCTGCCGCATCGCGCGCGAGACCACCGAGCTGTACGGCACGATCGTCGCCGCCGGCATCATCGCCTGGTTCGCCTTCCAGGCCTTCGAGAACATCGGCATGACGCTCGGCATCATGCCGGTCGCCGGTCTCCCCCTCCCCTTCGTCTCCTACGGCGGCTCATCGATGTTCGCGGTATGGGTGGCGGTGGGCCTGTTGCAGTCGATCAGAGTCCAACGGCCCATGTCGGCGTAGGCCACCGGCGGTTGGGCGGGGACGCCTTGCGCGAGGCGCCGGGCCGGGCGCACGCGGGAAGCGTCGCCGGGCGCGCCCGTCTTCAGGGTGGCCCGGGTCCGGCGGCCGGTCGGCGGCCGGTCGTCGCCCGGCCGGTGGCCGGGGCCCGCGATGCCAGGGGCCTGCCGATGGGTGGGGCCCGCTCGATGCGTGGGGCTCGCTCGGTGGCCGGGGGCTGCCCGACCCGTGGCGTGGGTGGTCGACGCGGGAGGGGAGTGGCTGCCGCGTGGTGGGGATGGCCGACCCGTTGCGGGGGCGGTTGCCGCGTGACGGAGTGCCCGTAGGGCGAATCGTGATCGTCGTGGCCGTGGCCGTGGCCGTAGCCGTAGCCGTCGTCGCCCGAATGCCGGTCGGGCCGGTTCGTCCGGTCCCGGCCGGGTTTTTCGGACGAGATCGTTCGGGGAGTGCGGGCGACCGGCGACGGCGGCCCCCGGCGGAGCGGAACGGGCAGGGCCGGCAGGGGCGAAAACAGGTCCCCCGCGACAGTCCCGGCAGGTCCGGGCACTGCCATACCGGCCCCGCTGCCACTAGATTCAGGTCATGGCGGACACCAAGCGAGAAATCGAGCGGAAGTACGAGGGTCCCCCCACCGGAGGCGACCCGGCCCTGCCGGACCTGACCCGCGTCCCCGGAGTCTCGGGCGTCATCGACAAGGGCGTGGCGGACCTCGACGCCACCTACTACGACACGGCCGACCAGCGACTCGCCGCCGCCTCCCTCACCCTGCGCCGACGCACCGGCGGCGACGACGCCGGCTGGCACCTCAAACTCCCCGTCTCCGAAGGCGTCCGCGACGAGATCCGCGCCCCGCTCGCCGACACCGTCCCCCGCTCCCTGTCCGCCCTCGTACGTTCCCGGGTGCGCGAAGCCGAACTGGTCCCCGTCGTACGTCTGCTGTCGGCCCGGGACGTCCGCCACCTCGTCGACGGCTCCGGCGCCCTGCTCGCCGAGGTCAGCGTCGACCGCGTCCGGGCGGAGCGCCTCAGCGGCGGCACCGGTGTCGCCGAGTGGACGGAGATCGAGGTGGAGCTCGCCGACGACGGTGATCCGGCCTTCCTCGACAAGGTGGAGAAGAAGCTCCGCAAGGCGGGCCTCGAACGCTCCTCCTCCAAGTCCAAACTCGCCAGGGCCCTCAGCGACACGGCCACCGAGGCCACCGCGGACGTCACGGACACCGCGGACGTCACGGACACCGCGGTGAAGCGGGGGAAGGGCCACCAGCGCGACAAGCCCGCGGACCGCGCCCCGCGGACGGCCGGCGACCACGTCCTCGCCTACCTCCGCACCCAGCGCGACGCGATCATCGAACTGGACCCCGCCGTCCGCCGCGACCTGCACGACTCCGTCCACAGCATGCGCGTCGCCACCCGCCGTATGCGCAGCGCCTTCCGCTCGTACGGCAAGATCCTCGACCGCGCCGTCACCGACCCGATCGGCGCGGAACTGAAGTGGCTCGCCGGTGAACTGGGCGTCGGCCGCGACCAGGAAGTCCTCGCCGAACGCCTGACGACGGCACTCGACGACCTCCCGGACGACCTGCTCACCGGCCCCGTCCGCGATCGGCTGCGCAACTGGTCGCGGGCGGGCGGTGACGGTTCCCGACGCCATCTGATCGCCGTTCTGGACGGCGGCCGCTACCTGGACCTGCTGGCGGCGCTGGACGGTGTGGTGACCGACCCGCCCCTGCTGAAGGCCGCGGCGGGCGACCCCACGAAGGTGATCACCAAGGCCGTACGGAAGGACTTCGCGAAGGTCTCCGCCCTGGTCGCCCAAGCCCTCGACCTGCCTCCGGGCGCCGACCGCGACCTCGCGATGCACGAGGCCCGCAAGAAGGCCAAGCGCACCCGGTACGCCGCCGAGGCCGCCGCCCCCGCCCTCGGCGGACCCGCCGCCGGCCTGGTCAAGTCGATGAAGTCGCTGCAGAGCCTGCTCGGCGACCACCAGGACAGCGTGATGGCCCGCGAGACACTGCGCGACCTGGCCGCCCAGGCCCACGCGGCGGGCGAGAGCGCGTTCACGTACGGGGTGCTGTACGGACGTGAGGAACGGCGCGCGGCGGCGGTCGAGGCGGCGTTCCCGGGGGAGTGGGAGCCGATCGCGGGCGGCGGCGGGATCTGAGCGTACGGGGGGTGCTCCCGGCCGCGTTAGGCTGGATGGTCACCCCTGTCAGTACATCCCAGCTCACGAAGGTTCGCGAGATGCCTGCCGAAGCCGCTGTGTCGGTGTTTCCACAGCTCGAAGCTCTGCTCCCGCATGTGCAGAAGCCGATCCAGTACGTCGGCGGGGAGCTCAACTCCACGGTCAAGCCGTGGGAGGCCTGCGACGTCCGCTGGGCGCTGATGTACCCCGACGCCTACGAGGTCGGACTGCCCAACCAGGGCGTCATGATCCTCTACGAGGTCCTCAACGAGCGCGAGGGCGTCCTCGCCGAGCGCACCTACAGCGTCTGGCCGGACCTGGAGGAGCTGATGCGCGAGCACCGGGTCCCCCAGTTCACGGTGGACAGCCACCGCCCGGTGAAGGCCTTCGACGTGTTCGGGCTGTCCTTCTCCACGGAGCTGGGCTACACGAACATGCTGACGGCCCTGGACCTGGCCGGGATCCCCCTGGAGTCCAAGGACCGCACGCTCGACGACCCGATCGTGCTGGCCGGCGGTCACGCGGCCTTCAACCCCGAGCCCATCGCCGACTTCATCGACGCGGCGATCATCGGTGACGGCGAGCAGGCCGTGCTCGACATGACCGAGATCATCCGGGCCTGGAAGGCGGAGGGCCGCCCGGGCGGCCGCGAGGAGGTCCTCCTCCGCCTGGCGAAGACGGGCAACGTCTACATCCCGGCGTTCTACGACGTCGAGTACCTCGCCGACGGCCGGATCGCCCGGGTCGTGCCCAACAGGTCGGGCGTCCCGTGGCGTGTGTCGAAGCACACGGTCATGGACCTCGACGAGTGGCCCTACCCCAAGCAGCCGCTGGTGCCCCTCGCCGAGACGGTCCACGAGCGGATGTCCGTGGAGATCTTCCGGGGTTGCACGCGCGGCTGCCGCTTCTGCCAGGCGGGCATGATCACCCGCCCGGTCCGTGAGCGTTCCATCACGGGCATCGGCGACATGGTCGAGAAGGGTCTCAAGGCGACGGGTTTCGAGGAGGTGGGCCTGCTCTCGCTGTCCTCCGCGGACCACAGCGAGATCGGTGACCTCGCCAAGGGCCTGGCGGACCGGTACGAGGAGGACAAGATCGGCCTCTCCCTCCCCTCCACCCGCGTCGACGCCTTCAACGTGGACCTGGCGAACGAGCTGACGCGCAACGGCCGCCGCTCGGGCCTGACCTTCGCCCCCGAGGGTGGCTCGGAGCGCATGCGCAAGGTCATCAACAAGATGGTCTCGGAGGAGGACCTGATCCGGACCGTCTCCACCGCCTACGGCAACGGCTGGCGCCAGGTGAAGCTGTACTTCATGTGCGGCCTGCCGACCGAGACGGACGAGGACGTCCTGCAGATCGCCGACATGGCGATGAACGTGATCGCCGAGGGTCGCAAGGTCTCCGGCCAGAACGACATCCGCTGCACGGTCTCGATCGGCGGCTTCGTCCCCAAGCCGCACACGCCCTTCCAGTGGGCCCCGCAGCTCTCCGCCGAACAGACGGACGACCGCCTCGCGAAGCTCCGCGACAAGATCCGCGGCGACAAGAAGTACGGCCGCTCCATCGGCTTCCGCTACCACGACGGCAAGCCCGGCATCGTGGAGGGCCTGCTCTCCCGCGGTGACCGCCGCATCGGCTCGGTCATCCGCGCCGTCTACGAGGACGGCGGCCGCTTCGACGGCTGGCGCGAGCACTTCTCGTACGACCGCTGGATGGCCTGCGCCGAGAAGACCCTCCCCGCGCAGGGCGTGGACGTCGACTGGTACACGACCCGCGAGCGCACCTACGAGGAGGTCCTCCCCTGGGACCACCTCGACTCCGGCCTCGACAAGGACTGGCTCTGGGAGGACTGGCAGGACGCCCTCGACGAGACCGAGGTCGAGGACTGCCGCTGGACACCGTGCTTCGACTGCGGCGTCTGCCCTCAGATGGACACGGCCATACAAATCGGCCCGACCGGCAAGAAGTTGCTGCCTCTGACGGTCAAGAACGCTGCGCCGGCGCCCGCTTCGAGCGGTCACTCTCACTGACGTGAGCGGGGCACTCGATCGGGTGATTGAGGCATTGGCGGGGGCTAGCGAGGACGAGGTCGCCGCGGCGTTGGCTGCGGTAGGCACTTCGGGCCCTCGCCGCTCCGCGCCGGCAGCGCCCTCCCGGACGCCGTTGCCGGGCCCTGGAGCTGCTGCGGGGATCGTCTCCGAGGTGGAGTGGGTCTAGGGCAGGTTCGGCGCTGCCAAGCGGGACAGAGGAGCATCTGAGCCCCCTTCCTTGACTGGGAGGGGGCTCGTTGGCGTGTTCCGTGACTTGTGGGTCTGCGCAGCACAGCTGGCGTCGGTGCTGCAGAGGCCGTGATCACTCGCGCCAAAGCAACTCCGGCCCAAAGTCCCTCGGCTGCACTTCGCTTCCCACTCGTCGCCTGGGGAGTTCTCAGGGAGAGACTGGCAAGCGGGGAAGATCGCCCCCAATACTGCACGTCAGTGGGGACGAAGCGTCATCAACTAGACTAAGTCGGATCCACGTCGAGCGTAGGAAATCCAGGAAGAGATATAGGTAACGGCTTCCACAACACTATTGGCAACCCCTCGTTACCCCATGAGACTGGAAGTCGGGGCTCGTCGGAGAACGCGGGGTGGCGTGATGGGGGACTTGCTAGCAGCCGTTGGTATCGCTCAAACAAACATTGATCGACTTGCTCAGCCAACTGAACTGAGGGAAGCGGCACAGCGCGTTGCGGAGTTGGCAGAGTCTTCGGGTGCACTAGCAGTGCTAGCTGCCAGCCCAGTGGCAGAACGACTAGTGGGGGCTGTCTTGCAGGTGTCAACTGGCCTGCAGTGTCTATCGAGTAGTTCCCAGAGCAGCGGCAAGGTGTTGATCATTGATGTGAACCTTGCGAGTGGCACCGCCGTTGCCCAGGCGGCCCGCATCGCACGCGCAGCTGGTGCAGCCCAGGTCGATGCAGCGGTCCTCTACCAACTGATGCCTGTGTCCGCACAGGCTGCTGACTGCGGCGTGGATGCACTGACGGTCTTGCGGTACGACTCCGGTGGTCTGCCAAGCGCGGCGTACACCGGGACACCGTCAGGGCTGTGACGGCAGCGCGGTTACCGCAGCTGCAGCCGCTTCAAAGCGCTTCGCATCGAGACTCTTGCCGCGGGCTAGGGCTCCGGCCTTGTTCGTGCCGAGGGCCTCTCCCATCTCCTTACCGTTGCGCACCCGCACATCCTGGATTTTCTGGACGCGACACACGTAAGCCAGCGCACCTTCGATCATGAGGCGATAGCGCGGCCCAAGGGCACGACTGCCGGCGGGCGCGGTGTCAGCGGTCCGGATGACCACAGCGTCAGGGCTTCTGCCCGAGAGAGTGCTGCTGAGTTTCCTTGCCACGTCCTCGATCTGATCAAGGATCGATGTCTCTGCGGTTCTAAGTTCGCATGCCTCGACAAGCTTAGGATCCTGAAGATCACCTTCCGCAAAGACTAAGGTGACAACAGGTGACCTTCCAGCAGCGAACGCTGTACTGACTCCGAGCGCCAACATGCCGCTCACTATAGGGTGTTCGCCATGCTGGGACCTGTCGCTAGTCAAGTTGGTGATCGCATCAATGATCGATACCGAGTTCTCGCACTGTTGGGGGTGGGTGCCAACGGCGAGGTCTACCGTGTCAGTGATGATCATCTGGGTACCGAGGTGGCTTTGAAGTTGCTTAAACCCCAGCAGAATCAAGCAGCCACTTGGGATGAAGCGCAGACCCTTAAGCATTTGAGCAGCGAGTTCCTGCTATCTGTGCTGAATGCAGACATTGTGGTTGGTTCTGATATTCGCTACATCACGACGCCGATTATGGATGGAGGTGACCTTGAGAATCACGCAGAATCATTTGGAGTTGAAGCAAAGGCGGCGGTCCGTTGGGGGCAGCAACTGGGTTATGGACTCGACCGGATGCATAAAGCAGGATTGTTGCATCGGGACGTGAAGCCAGGGAACGCATACCTAGATGGCGCGGGTGCCGTACTCCTTGGCGACATGGGGATGGCGGTGGCGATTGATTCTAACGGTCGTGCACCAGCCAATGGGACCCTGGCCACAGTTGCACCTGAAGTACTATCTATGGCTCCAGATGCGTGCTCGATTTCATCCGACGTCTATTCGCTTGCGGCCACAGTTTTCTACCTCTTGTCGGGGCAGTACCCCACCGGTCCAAAAGGGGTAAGTTTGCTAGAGCGTAGGAATTTGATTATCGGCAGAAGGTTTCTTGATATCCGCGAAATCGCACCGCAGGTACCATTGAGTCTGGCTCGAGTCGTCGAGAAGGGTCTATCCGGATCCCCGGAGGAGCGTCAAAGTACCGCTCGTGACTTTGCCAATGAATTGGCGTGCTGTGCGAGTCACCGACGCTCTTGGAGGAGAATTCTCCCACATGAGAATCATCAGGCGTGTTTTTCGGCAGACGCGACCGCTACGGCCCAGCCGCTGAATCTGTGTGTAATTCCACTAAGTTCGACTCACGCCTCAATTGAAGTTAAGCTACTGACGGGGAGGAGGGTGAAGAAATATGAGCGTCACAGAATCTCTGTGAGTAAGCTCCCTTCCGTCTTGCGTAATATAATCAAAGAAATTTGAGAGCGCGGTTTTTTCAATCACCTTGCTCGATCTCGCGCTTTCCCGGGCAGGTCCACAGGATGCCCGACATGCCTAAAGCCTACGAGGCCAAGATCACTCACCCCGAAGCGATTTTCAGCCCTAATCGGCTACACCGGCTTTGTAGCCGTGAAGGTCCAGGCGGAAAGTTTCCCACCGTAACAATCGAGGGCCTCGTCCATAGAAAGAATCAGGCTCGCGTACTGAAAGTTCTCCCGGCCGTGCTGTTGATCAGCTCGGCGTAGCGCGTCGACAAAATCTCGCACACTTGGCCTATCGGGGAATTCTTGCATAGCCTGGCTCACAATAATTCCCAGCAGGTACCCGCCTCCGCCTTCCTCGTCTCCGCTCCCGCTCGAAAACTTCTTTACGTTCGCTCTCATGAGTTCCCGCCAGATAACTGTGAACGGCGAAATCTCGGCTCTTCCCGTGCGTGCCATCCAGGCTTCGGGTTGAATCAGCCAGGCGAGACGCTTGCTGGACAAGGACGACTTACCTCTGCCTGCCACAGATACGCATCCGCGTAGGCGTACCCCCTGGCCGTTTGCCTCCTTCTTGAGCCGAGACATCGCCGACCAATAGTCGAAGAGGAAGGTGACCCTGTCGTACGGGTTGATGCGAACAGACGTGGCAGCGGTAGAGCTATCTGCACCGAAGTCCTTGAGCTCAAAAGATCGTGGTGAGATGCGATAATTTTTGCTCCTTGTTCCGGCGACTGCCAAACCCGGTGAATAAACAGTAATCGCGGTGCGGCCGGGATTCTCGACAACGAGTTGCGCCAGTTCTATGTTCTCGGCACCCGGTGCACCGAAGCCGCCATCGAACAGTTCCCATTTACCCGACCGATTCACTGTGAGTCTTCGGCCCGGCTCCCAGACAGCCGTATTGAGGTAGACCTTCGGACGCCCACCGTCCAATCGGTGTTTGGCGATCTGCCAGCCAAGGGCACCTAGGGCTGTCGCAAGGCTCAGGAGAGACACTGCGAGAGCAAGAACAGCAACGGGCGTTTCGAAGAGAGTTGGAGATGCCGACGCAGAGGTCATCATCCGGGCATAGTAACGACAATCCGCCTTGCGTCCTTGTCCGCGGCCACCTGACGCCGTACCGAACAGTCTGCCGGGGCCGAGTGCGAAGAAGCTTCATCGAGAAGGGGCTCCCGCAAGTCGGTTCAGCGCCCAACCAAGTTGAAGGACCGTAGGTTCCCAAGCTGATGGCACTCGTCGCCACGGCATCCGTTGCTTTGCCCCAGATTGAGTGGGCTCGTCCCGCAGTGTGCAGCCGAGTCGTGATGCGGCTGCTCTTGGGACACTCTCGTCGGCTCCCTGGGTACTAGGTACCGTCGTGGTTGTGTCCGGCGTACGTCGGGGTTGGTCGCCCGCAAGCGTGCGCTGGTTGATCGCGTGCGACTAGGGGAGCTGGTACGGGCATGGCGGTTGACGCTGCTCGATCGGAAGAAGGGTTCACGCCGGCGGTAGCGACGCGGGTGATGGTTGCCGCGTGCCGGGCTGCGGGGCTCGATGACAGAGGCGCCGAGTTGATTCGCCTCGGGGAGAACGCGTTGTTCCGGCTGGCTTCCGCGCCGGTGATCGTGCGGGTTGCCCGTGGTGAAGAGTGGCTACGGACAGCACGCAACGAGGTTGCTGTTTCGCGGTGGCTCTCGGAGGAGGGGTTCCCTGCCGCGCGCATCATCGAGGATCTTGAGCAGCCCCTCTTGGTCGAGGGACACCCTGTGACGTTCTGGCACCTGATCGAGGAGGGGGGCCGTAGGGCCACGTATGGGGAGCTGGGTGGGATCCTTCGGGATCTGCACTCCTTGACGTTGCCGGCCGGTCTGGAGTTGCCCTCGTTCGATCCCTTCGGCAAGCAGGAGTTGCGGCTCGATCGGGCGGTGATCCCGGAGGATGACCGGGTCTTCCTGCGGAAGCGTTGGCGGGAGCTACGGGACAAGTTCGAGGAGTTGCGGTTCGAGACCCCCAAGGGGCCCGTGCACGGCGACGCCCACGTGCAGAACCTCATGGTGGACGATCGAGATCAAGTGATCCTGATCGACTTTGAGGCCTTCTGCTTCGATCATCCTGAGTGGGATCTGATGGTCACGGCAGTGGAGCACCACAGTCTTGGGTGGCAGACCGACGAGCAGTACGCCGAGTTCGTGGGGGCGTACGGGCGGGATCTGTACGACTGGCACGGGTACGAGACGCTGCGTGGGCTGCAAGAGTTCGGGATGACGACGTGGCTGATGCAGAACGTTCAGGAAGACGAGCGGACGGCGGCCGAGTACCGCCGGCGTATCGCTGGGCTGCGCGATGACGACGGGCCTCGGGACTGGCGTCCTTGGTAGCACCTACTCGTCGTCGTCCAGGCGGGCGAGGGCGTCGCGTACCTGGTCGTTGAAGGCGGCCACGATGGGGTTCGCCGCGTGGATGGTCACTTCGGTCTGGAAGTCGGACACGTAGCGCTGGAAGCGGGAGGACTGGAGGGTGTCTCCGCCGTCCACGGCCAGGCTGGCTGTCGTGACGGCGGCTTCCAGTTCACCGTTCAGCAGGTGGCTTTGGGCGAGCACCATGCGGCAGAACCCCAGGGTGCGGGCGTATTTCGGGTCGGTTTCATCGACCGCGCGTTGTGCGGCTTCGACGGACTCGCGGCGCATCTTGAGGTCGCGGAAGCAGTGGCAGAGCTCGCCCATGAGTTCCGCAGAGTCGAAGTAGCCCAGCCATGCGGGGTCGTCGGTGGTGTCGGCGTGCTCGAAGTGGCGTTCTGCTTCGTTCATCGCACGGCCGGCGCCGGTCGGGTCCCCTCCGTTGGCCAGTGCGCGGGCTTCCATGGCTGAGTAGTTCGCCATGGCCCGTGGGGTGGCCCGGCCCTTGGCGCCTTCGACGGCGGCGCGGCCGAGTTGGATCGCTTGGGCGTGGTTGCCGAGGTAGTTGGCCTGGTGGCTGAGGTTGCCGAGGATGCGGGCGCCGAACATGCGGTCGTCGACGACCTGGGACAGGCGCAGTGTCGATGTCAGGTAGCGGTGGGCGAGCCGCTGGTTCCCGGTGTCGTACGCGGTCCATGCGAGTAGCTGGGAGACCTCGGCGGCGGCCCCGAATAACGCGGTGCCGACCTTCTCGCTGTAGCTGGCGTTCAGGAGAGGGAGGACTTCGTGGCGGAAGTAGTGGCGCAGTGCCCTGTGGCCGTGGCCGCCGCCGTATTTGAAGTCGAGCTGCATGAACATGCTGGCCGCATCTCGGATCGCGCGTACGTCGCGCATGCCGATGCGTTGGTGAGCGGGCCTGTCGGCCTCGACGCCATCCGGGCGCGCGATCATCCATGACAGGACGGCTGAGTTGAGATCGTTGTCCGCGATCACCAGGTCGTCAGGGGTGGCGGCTTCGGCTCGCTGGTCGGCGAGTCCGTCCAGCATGGACAGTACGTCGGGCACGCTGGTGGGATACCCGATCGGCTGTGGAGTGGCCGGCCGCGCAGCGTGGTCGATGAATCCGAGATCGGCGGGCGAGACGCGGCGGCCGAGCTTGGCGCCGAGTACGTCGGCCATGATGGCCGCTGTCGGGGGCTGGATGCCCGCACCGTCGCGCCATCGTTGTACGGCGACGTGCGTCGTTCCGAGACTCGTTCCGTGCTGAGCGGCGGCGTCCTGCATCCGCCTGGCGAGTCCCTTGTTCGAGACGTTCGCCTCGTCCATGACCGCGATCAACTGTGCGTTTGGCTCTCGGCTCATGCTCCCCTGCCAACCCGAGAATGACAGCGAGTGTTCATCGTGACACAGGCCTATGACATTGGGGGGTTCATCGGTGAACCCCCGCTGCCTTTGCAGGTGTTCACGTGAACCCCCTGGTGAACGCTCCCGGCTGAGCGGCTGGCGCCGTTCACTGTTCGGCACGGAGTGATGGGCGGCAAGAGCCCGTCGACAGTCGGCAGGGGACGCGATGGATGCTCGGCAGAGCAAACGCGTAGCGAACACCCCGCGGGCGATCTCGCTGCGTGAAGCGGCGCAAGATCCCTCGTCGGGTCACTTCCGGGCGCTGACGCTCTTCGACGAGTCCTCAAGCACGGTGTTCGCCGCGCGCACCATGGTGAGCGGCTGCCTCCAGGACTGGGGGTTCGGCGACATGGTCGACGATGCCCGGCTCGTCGTCTCGGAGCTGGTCGGCAACGTCGTGCACCACGCGGTGCCGGACGAGTGCCTGACGCGGCCTGGTGCCGCGCGTCGGATTGATGTGCTGGTCAAGGCGTGGCCCGGGTGGCTGTTCATCGGTGTCGCCGATGAGGACTCCACCCCGCCTGATCTGCCGGTGGGCGAGTTCGTCTCCCCGCAGTTGGCCGGTGACTTCGCGGAGGCGCTGTTGCCTGACCGCGGGCGCGGGCTGCTGATCGTTCAGCGGCTGGTTGACGCGGTGTGGTGGTCGCCGAAGAGTCTCGGTGGCAAGACCGTGTGGTGCCGCTTCGACCTCGACGGTACGACCTAGAGATCTCCGGGCTGCCGTCTCCGCGTCTCTCCCACGCGATCGGGAGAGGACGGCGGCCCGGACCCCGGCCGGAGTCTGACCACTCCGGCCGCAAGGGGCGCGGCTCCTCGGATCCCATCGGGGGCTCCCCTCCCATGCGAGGGGCCGCGCTTCACAACCTCATACCGAGACCGGACCACCCCCGCGCCTGGCAGCAACTGGGGTGGTCCGGGAGGGGACGCGACGGTCCCCGGTGCCTGATGGTACCGGGGCCGTTGCGCTGCGTTCCGCCCTGGACCAAAGGAAGTTGACGAATCATTACCTAGATCAGGGCAGAGGTGGGCAAGGTGACGGGCGCGGGTGAGGACTGGCTGAGCGACGAACTCGACGTCGCGGGCGTGGACTGCGGTCTGTGGGCGTCCGGCGTCGACTACGTGGCGGGCTGGCGGGATGCGCGGAAGGCTGCCGATCGGTTGAACCGGGCGTTCCTTGTCACGGGGTTCGAGCTGGACCAGGTGCGGGCGGTCGCCTCGACGAACGCTGACGGGGGCGGGGCAGTGCGGATCACGGGCCACCCCCACGCTGTGGACCGGCTCGCCATGCTCTTGGCGTCGGTCGCCTCGGATGACAACGGCGGTGCGGCATGACGCGCGTGATTGCTGTTGAGTGGCGCGCGTGGGCACGTCGCCGGCCGCAGAGCCTTTGGGCAGTAGCTGCCATGGGGCGAGTGAACAGGGGGCCTTACGCTCGCCAGCGGATCGGGCAGTCCTTGGACCTGCCCGCAATGGCCCGATCGGCCCCCTGTTCTTCGAGGCTCGCCCCATGGGAGCTGCCTAAAGTCTCGGAGGCCGGCGACCCCCAGCCCCGCGGGCCCCGGCCCAAGCCGACCGGTCGACGCCTCGACTCCCTGGGCGCGCTGCGGTGCGGGCAGTCGGGCGACCGGACGGGACCGGCGGCCACGCCGCACGCCCGGCCGGGGCGGCCGGGCTGCCCGGCGCGCCGCAGGCGCGCCCTTGAGGAAGTGAAGACTGTTTCGACCGATGGCGGTTGCGGGTCAGTCGCGGGATTGCTGTGCGGGCTCTTTGTCGGCGGTGATCCGGTAGGCGACTTCGGCACGGTCCGCCCCGACGCGGAGCTCTTCGAGAATCAGTGGGCGGCCACTCGTGCCGTGCGTGACGCGGGACAGCTGCAGGATCGGCGTCGCGTCCGGGAGTTGGAGAGCAGTCCGTTCGTCCGGGAGTGGCATATGGGCGCGGACTGTCTCCGACCACCACAGCTTGTGTCCGGCCTGGGTGAGCAGCCCGTAGATGGAGTCTGGGCGGCGGTCGGGTGCATCGGCGAGCGTCGGGACGTCCTCGGTCACCTCGAACGGGATCAGCGTCCGATGCATCGCACGGGTGCCGGTGGCGGGGTCGGTGAGCAGTCGGTCGCAGCCGAAGAGGGCTTCCTCCTCGCCGAGTTCGAGGAGCTGGCCCGTGGACTTGGTGGTGTGCGTGCGGTACGGGGTTGGCTCCTCCGCCTCGTCCCAGACGGCGCCATTGGGCATCACGAAACGCCCGTCCGGCGTACGGCTGATTCGGCGTTCGAGGGTGACGGCCGGCTGGCCGTCGGAACGCACAAAGCTGCCTTTGCCGTGCCGCACCTCGATCAGGCCTTCCGCTCGCAGGGCTGCGACGGCGTTGCGGACGGTGGGACGGGAGACCTTGTAGCGCTCGATGAGCTGCGCCTCGGAGGGCAGCGGAGCGCCAGGGGCGAACTCGCCCTTCACGATCGCTTCCCGGATCGCGGCGGCGACCTGCTGATAGAGAGCTCCGGGGCGTTGGATCTCCGTCATCTCGGCACCTTCGGGTCGGAGTCGTAGGCACGTCGCACGCGCGACATCACTCGTCAGCATAAGTAGTTGACCCCTCGCCGTACAGAGCCACATAGTCGTAACTCGTAAGGACAAGTGACGTCTGAATATGTCAGATGTTCCGACTGGCCAAGGAGGCCAAGCAATGCAGTCCATTCCCGTGGACACAGCACGACTGGGCGTACTGCGGTGCGCCATCACACCCGAAGCGAAGATCAGCAACTTCGAGACACAGGAGGTCAAGAAGGACCGCGACGGCAACACCGTATACACCGTCGCCGTCACGGTGCGCCAGGACGGACGACGCATCTCCGTCATCGAGATCGCGGTCGCCGGTGAGCCGAAGGGCATCGAGGAAGGGCAGATACTCAAGGTCACCGGACTGACCGCATTCGCCTGGGCCATGGGCGACCGGCACGGAATCAGCTTCCGCGCCGATGCCATCACCCCCGTACACGGCACCCCCGCACCGGCCAAGAACAGCGGTGCCGCGTGATGGGGCCGATCGTGCTCGCCTTCGGGCTCGCCGCACTGGCCTGGGTGCTGGTAGTCGGCGACCAGCTACGCCAACGTCGTCCGGCCTGGCACTGGTACCTCGCCGGCTACCCGGCCACCGCCCTGCGGGTGGCGCTCACCTGGCGCAAGGTCGCCCTGCTCAACGACCTCACCGTCACTCGACGGCCGTCTCGCGGGCTGTTCGGGGACCTGATCGTGAAAGGTGACCCGCTGCGGCCGGTGACTCCGCGGCTCTCGTTCCCGCGGGCCAACCGCATGGGGCTCACGGCGACCGTGCGCCTGCACGCAGGCCAGACCCCCGCGACCTATATGAAGGCAGCGGATGCCCTGGTGCATGCGTGGAAGGTCCACGCCGTACGGGTCACCTCGCCGGAACGCGGCCTCGTGCTCCTGACCGCAACCGCCAGTGACCCGCTGGCCAGGCCCGGCTTAGCCTCCGCGCCCGCCGTTCTCCTATCCGCGCTCATCGGCGTACTGGAGAACGGCGGGGCGTGGGTCATGGACCTGCGGCTCGTGCCGCACTGGCTCATCGCCGGCGCCACCCGATCGGGCAAGTCCACCCTGCTGGCCCGGCTGATCACCCAACTCGCTCCGCAACCCGTCGCCCTGGTCGGCATCGACTGCAAGGGCGGCATGGAACTCGGCCTCTTCGCCGAACGGCTCAGCGCCCTCACCACCTGCCGACGTGAGGCAGTTGCCGTCCTCACCGCCCTCGTCGTCGACATGCACGACCGCATGCACGCCTGCCGCACGGCCGGCGTCCGCTCCATCTGGGAACTCCCAGAGAAGCTACGGCCGGTGCCAGTCGTGGTGATCGTCGACGAGATCGCGGAGCTGTACCTCTCCGACGGCCGACGCGAAAGCAAGGCGGAAGCCGAACAGTGCTCCACGCTCCTCCTGCGCCTGGCCCAGCTCGGGGCGGCGCTCGGCATGCACCTGGTCGTCGCCGGCCAACGCGTCGGCTCCGACCTCGGCCCCGGCGTCACCGCCCTACGGGCGCAGCTCGGGGGTCGGATCTGCCATCGGGTCAACGACCCCGGCACAGCAGAGATGACCCTCGGGGATCTCAACAAGGACTCCGTCGTCGTCGCTCAGTCGATCACCGCGGATGAACAGGGCATGGCCGTGTGCACCGGTCCGGACGGTGGCTGGAGTCGTGCCCGCTCCCACCTGACAACCGCCGAAGAGGCCATGGCAACGGCTCGGAAGCACGGCGCCCTGACTCCCGAACTGCCCGCCATCGACCGTGCCCTCGCAGCGCTCGAAGGAGACGACAAGTGATCAGCACAGGTACCGCCGTGTCCCTCGTGGTGGTCTTCGGGATCATCACCTTCCTCCTCGTGCGCTCCCGCGACGTCCGTGCCTGGGAAGCGGTCTGTATCGCCCTCTTCGGCATGTACCTCGGCCAGACCCCCGTCAGCCTCACCATCAACGGCTTCATGACCTGGGTCCTGAGCGGCTTCTCCCACTTCTAGACCGGCAGGAAGGACCCAGACCATGCCCATGCCCCGCGTGAGGTGCCCCTACTGCAAGGGCGACGGAGCCCGCAGAACCTGGACCGGACGGCGTCACCGCTGCCGCGTCTGCCGCGGCACCGGAACCATCCGCTGACCCACGTCACCACCCCACCTCGCAAGGAGTGATCCCCATGGACGACAGCGCGCCACCCACCATCACCCGTGCCGCTTCGGCGGCCCACCCCGGAAGGCCACCACCATCACCCCGGACTTCACCCCGGCTGACAGGCGCGCCGCCCTCGACCGCGCGGCGCGCCTGCGTCAGCTCTCAGAAGCAGATCGGGATGCCATCCGCATCGCCCAAGACCCGAAGTTTCCGCGCTGGCTGGAGCAGGTAACCGCTACCGGCGGCTGCGCCCGCCCCGTCCACCTCTCTGGCTCCACCACCACCCTCGATGGCGGGACCGGGGAGATCCTCCAGCACTACGACACTCGTGACGAACCCGGGGAACGCCTCCTCGTCCGCTGCCGCAACCGACGCGCAACCGTCTGCCCGGCCTGCTCCCGCCTTCACGCCGGAGACACCTTCCACCTGGTCCGCGCCGGCCTCCTCGGCGGCAAGAACGTTCCCGAATCGGTCCGCCACCGGCCTCGGCTCTTCGTTACCCTCACCGCCCCATCCTTCGGCCCCGTCCACCGCGCTGGCGAGCAGTGCCGCCCCCGCCGCGATGGCGGAACCTGCGAGCACGGACGCCCCACCGGCTGCAGGACGGTGCACGCCTCAGATGCGCCGGTCGTCGGCCAACCGCTATGCCCCGACTGCTACGACTACACGGCCCACGTGCTGTGGCACGCGCACGCCTCCAAGCTGTGGGACCGATTCGTCATCGACGTCCGCCGCCGTCTCGCCTCCTCCGCGGGCCTCGTACAGTCCCACTTCGCCCGGCACGCCCGGCTGTCCTTCGCCCGCGTTGCCGAGTACCAGAAACGTGCGGCCGTACATGTGCACGCCGTCGTACGCCTCGACGGCCCCGACGGGTCGGAGGACGACCCTCCCGATTGGGGCACTGCGGAATTGCTCAGCGGTGCTGTGCGCGCATCTGCCTTCCGGGTCGTGGTCCGCACCCCCCACAGCCCCGCCGTGGGTGAGATGACGCTGCGTTGGGGCGCCCAAGTCGATGCGCGGTCGCTGCTGCCAGACGGTGAAGGTCCGGATGATGACGCGGTCGCGGCGTACGTGGCGAAGTACGTCACCAAAGGTGCGACCGACACAGGGGCCGGCACCGACTACCCGCTTGCGACCGAGGGTGACATTGCGTCCGCACCCGTGAACGACCACGTGCGCAGCCTGATGCGGATCTGTTGGAGTCTGGGCGGCCTCCCCGAATTTGAACCCCTCCGTCTCCGGGCGTGGGCGCACACTCTCGGCTACCGCGGACACATCCTCACCAAGTCCCGCGCCTACTCAACGACGTACGGAGTGCTGCGTGCCGAACGCGCTCGTCACGCGGGCTACGTCGACTTGCCCGACGCGATCACCGAGCGACAGTGGCGATACGTCGGCTCCGGCCACACACCTGGCGCGGCTCATATCGCCGCTGGCATTGCCGATGACCTCGCCGAGTCTCGATGCCTGGCTTTGGAGGCGCAACGAGAGAGGGAACGGCACTGACGACTAAGCGCGGTTCTCAGCTCGTAAGCCCTTTGCCCCTGCCGGGCGACAGCGGAGGCAACACAGCCACCATGATCGAAAGTGAGATTGTGATAGTGGACGACGACGGGATGGAAGAACCGTTTAATACGGCGTCGTGGTTCGTATCGGGGAGGACGTCCGGAGCCGCACTGTGAGCTTCGCTCTGCGCCAAGTCCCAGAGGGCCGACGCGCGCTACGTGCCTGCTTCCGCGTCCAGCGGTTCCTCGGTTCGGCCTTAGCACAAGTGACTGCTCTCGCTCATCACCAACCGTTTTGGGTACACAGAGGTTGGTTTCGGGAGTAAATCGCGTTGGCCACGAAGGCGATGGCTACCGCCAACCGCATAGCTGTCGCGTCAACATCGCACACTGCTTGTTGGAAATGCTTACGAGAGGTTCATAGTCGGCATTTAGGTGCAGGCCATCTATCTCGAAAGCACTAGTAGCCAAGAAGGGCTCAGCGCCGCCTTCAGATATGGCCGAATAGTGACGACTGTTGAACTTTGCGAAGCGGCCGACATAGTCGTTCAGGATGTCTCCGCACCCCAAGTACTCATCCATAGACATGGGCACCTCAACGCTAAGGTCGACAGCATCGTCCAAGTATCGCATCAACAAGCCGAGTGAAATATGCCTGAAGGAAAGCCAGCGTCGCACGTCCGTGTGGTGATGATCAAGGCTTTCAAGTCGCCCGGACATGAATCTGGTGAGCTTATCCGCATATTGCAGAAAGCGCAGATTCTGGAGGCCTAGCGATACGGCAAGCAATGCACCGACGTACCCCATTTCGCGTTGCAGGACCCTGGCAGCAATATCTGCACCTAGGGCATCACATATACACTCTTCCAAAAGTTCCGCATCCTGCAGTACCACATCAATCAAGTCAATCCGAGGGTCCCACCGTCGACTCGAACGGGATTTCATTCGCTCGACGTAGATAGAAATTTCATTCGCGTCTGGATCGCGGCCGGCACGCCTACGGAATCCGTCGACCCAACTGGCAAGCGCATCTTTTATGACCTCTGAATCATCGACGTGTTGACTTTTCGATCGCTCCCACTCATCGCCCAGCTTCAGGAGCGAGATAAAATTGCGCTTTACTGCACTATTTCCAATAGTACGGTGACGGTAAAAGAAGTGCGCGACCTCGTGCGCAATCACAAAAGCCTCTTGAGCTGCAGTGAAGAGTGCGCGTGTTTCCCGCTCTTCGATCAAGGGAAGCCAGCGGTATTTGCCAGCCCGCGAATAGCAAAGTGCGTGATCAAGCGCCCGCCTGGGGGCTCCGTTAGCAAGATTCAAGCAGGCCCAGAGCTTGTGCAGGTAAGTTTCGATGTAGCGCTGTTCGAAAGGTTCGAAGATGAATCGGTTCAACTTATTGAATACTTGCCCTCCGAACTGATCGTAAATCACATAGGTAGTGCCGTCGAGGGTGAAATTCTCGGCCTTAGGGTTGCATGAATAAGTAGGTACGAGAGAAAGGCTACCCAGCCGTTGTGGGTGGGCAATTTTTCGCACGTAATCTAGGGCCTGGGCGGCGAATTGTGAGTATAAATGCTTCAACTCCGGCAGGGCGCTGTCGAGCGATTTCGACCCTCGCGTTGCTGAAATGAATGCATGAGCAGCTTCCGTGCTAGGGGAACTCATTCGGTGCCGTCCTGATTTCCTGTCGCATCCGGAGGGTCATCTATTTCGCCCTGAAGGTCCCGAATTAGTTGCTCCAAATCTGCTCGAGTCAGTTGCTCGATGCGTTCTCCGTCTCGCGAAATTACCGTCCGCTGATTACGGTCAACCCGACTCGAGAGCCATTGATAGAAGATCGGGATCGTTGCTGCAGTGAGAGTCGTTACTGCCTGTACGACAGTGTCCCCATCTAGGGCGCGACTTTCCATCAGGGGTGCGTCTTGGGCTATTTCAGCTCGCAGCAACTCCAGGTCGCTTACTTCCAGCTGATCCACTTCAATCACTACCTGTATCGCGGCCATGACTATTTGACTGCTCTGCGTCAAAGATCCATAAACGCTGTGACTCCAGGGGATGCGCGTTCGATATTGCCTACTGTGGTACTAGAAGGCGTCGGCGAAGTCGTCTTCCTTGAGTATCAGGCGGTCCCGCACGTCCTTCGGGATCATGAGTTTCATGCGGATGTGCGGGGCACGTACGCCCTGGACCTTGCTCCTTGTGACCTCGCACCTCACACCTACCCGGAGCAGATCGGCGGCCATGGCCTCCATGCCGCCTTCCTCCCAGCGGCTACGGAACGTCTTGCCGTTGTGCACAGCGACCCACCGGTCCTGCGTCGACTCCGGGTCGATGGCCTCCAGTTGTTTGATGAGGTCGTCCAACGTCTTCTCCGCCTTCTCCTTGGTGAAGCGCGTCTTCGTGAATCGTCCCCCAGGCTCCAGACCAGTCATGTAGTAGTTGGTGGCCTCTTCCAGGCGCTGAAGCTCCCTTCGGGCCTCAGCACCTTGCCGGTACTCGCGCGTCATGACCGGCTCGCCCCCGAGAACCTTCAGGACGTCGTCCACAAGCTTGCTGTAGATCTCTTCGGGGTTCGGAGCGCCATGACCGCCAGCCTTGCACTTCCCGCAGCGTAGGTAGGAGTACGACCGTCCCTTGACCCGGTTCGTCTGCACGATCATGTTCGAGTTGCAATCACGGCAGATCAGGACGCCGAGGAACTTTGTCGCGCCGCCGGGTTGTCTGGTGGGCTGGTTCCTCCCGCGGCGGTCCAGGGCCTCCTGAACACTCTTGAACTGCTCCTCGGTGAAGATCGCGTCGGCCACGCGGATGGGCTGGGCGTTGTCGCCAAGGACCACCTTCGATCGGCGTACGCCTCCGTTCTTGTCCTCTTCTACGCGGTAGCCCATGAGAGCGGGGTTTCTGAGGCGACGGAGCATCGTGGATGTTGTCAGTCCCGGCCCGCAGTAGCCGGCTCGTACGAGGACCTTGGCCATGCGGCGGGCGGAAGCGGGCCTGGGCCGTAATGCTGCGTCACGACACCAGTGCAGTGCTCGGTAGGCGTCCTTGTCGATGACGAGCGTGATCCTGCCGTCTTCGGTCTCCGCCGTCTCGTATCCATAGGCGGGCTTGCCCACGAGCCAGTCGCTTTGGCTCTTCGTGTAGTCCCAGAGGCTTGCGACCCGGGTGCTCGTGTTGGTCGCCTCGATCTCGGCAATGCCGCCGACGATCGTGATCATGATCTTCCCGGCGGTGGTGGTCAGGTCGATCGAGTCGTTTTTGGAGACGAGGTTCTTCCCGTACTTCAGACACCAGTCGATCATGGTGCTGAGGTCGGTCAGGCGTCGTACGAAGCGGTCCAGCTTCCAGAAGAGGATCTCGTCGAACTCCGGCGCCCGGTTGTTGAGCCAGTCCCCGAGCTCCTTGCGCTTCCAGGGCGGAACCTTCATCGCCGACACGTTGAGATCGCTGGCCACGCCCACGACTCGGCAGCCGCGGTCCAGAGCCAGTTTGCGGAGGTCGAGCTCCTGGCGGACGGGTGACGTCGTGTCGTCGGTGAGCACGGACAGCCGTACGGACAGCAGGGCCCGCGGAGCGTCGTTGGGTAAGAGTGCTTCAGCCTTCTTCAGATCTCTCAACAGGGCTAAGTCGGTTGGCGTCCACTCGGCCTCAACTGAGTACCGGTTGCGGTCAGTTGCGGTGCGCGTCCTCGTTCGCTTCGCCATGACCAGCACAGTAGCCGTTTTAGGCACGTTGGCATATGGCCGCAGATGGACACCCACATCCAGATCGGCCCGACCGGCAAGAAGCTGCTGCCGCTGACGGTCAAGAACGCTGCGCCGGCGCCGGCCGCGAGCGGTCACGCGCACTGAGGTGAGGAGCCTGGTGCTCGATCGGGTGGTTGAGGCGTTGGCGGGGGTTGGCGAGGGTGAGGTCGTCGCGGTGGTGGCTGCGGCAGGCACTTCTGGCCCTCGCTGCTCCGCGCCGGCGGTGCCCACCCGGACGCCGTTGCCGCGCCCCGGAGCGTCTTCGGCGATCGTCTCCGGGGTGGACTGGGTGTAGGGCGGGTTCGCCGCTGCCAAGGGGAACAGCGACCATCCGAGCCCCCTTCCTCGACCGGGAGGGGGCTTGTTGGCGCTTCACGACCTGCGGGTCCGTGCGCCTCGGCCTCCCTGAACGGCACCGAGTCCCAACTGTCTCCACCACCGGTTCACGGCGCCGCACACGCGCGGCGCTCGACCGGTCCGCGCGCCACCGCTCCTGCCCCACGCCCCGGACTTCCCGGTCGAGCGCCGCGCCAGGGGGGGCGCCCGTCGGCCACGGCGACCGGGTGACGGACAGCAGGTCTCTTCGGGTTGCCCTCACCGACCGAACGACGGAGTGGCCCGCGTGGCTCCCTGTGCCGGAAATCATCTAGGCACATTCTCGGCACTGTCGCGCATCCGTGTTGCGCGCCCCCGCAGGTCGTATGCCTGGAGACCGTCGATCCAAAAGAGGGATGCCGTCTTGCCCGCACTGCGAGCCCTTGCCGGTGCCGCCGCGATTGCCGCGGCCGCTACCGCCGTCACCGCTGTCCCCGCCGTTGCCCACAGCCCTGAGCATGTGCGGTGCAAGGCGAGTTCTCTTGTCGCCGCCATCGCCAGAGCCAACGCCCGAGGTTTTGGTGACCTCCGTCTCGCCAGAGGCTGCGTCTACGACTTCACGGCAGCCGCCTCGGGCGATGACGCGACACCTCCCGTCACGGTGCCCGTCACCATCGACGGACACGGCGCCACGCTCCGGCGCGGTACCACCGCGAACCTCTTCCGCCTCCTCGATGTCGCAGCCGGTGGGCGGGTGACACTCAGCGATCTCAAGATCGAGAACGGCGAGGTGACCGGCGACGGTGGGGGCGTCCTCGTCCAGGACCGGGGGACACTCCACGCGACATCTGTCCTCGTCAAAGGGAACACCGCCGGTAACAACGGTGGCGGCATCGAGAACCTGGGAACCCTGAGGCTCGTTCGATCCAGGGTTGCCGACAACGAGGCCGCGGGTTCCGGTGGGGGGATTTCCAGCGAGGGCTCCACCTCCGTCATCTCCACCTCGATCGAGGGCAACACGGCCGGCAGATTTTTTGGCGGAGGGGTGTTCAACGACGACAGGATCACCATCAGCCGCAGTTCCATCACCGGCAACAGGGTTACGGCAGGTGACGGCGGCGGCCTCTGGAACGACTCCCGGATGACCGTCGACGACACCACGATCGTCGACAACACCGCCAGCGACCACGGAGGAGGCGTCACCAACGCGCAGCTCGGAAGAGCCACCTTCAACCGGAGCACCATCAAGAGGAACACCGCCCTTCTGCTGGCCGGCGGTGTCTACAACGTCAACCCCGGCTCCCACCTCGTCCTCGACCACAGCTCCGTCACCAAGAACAACGCGGGCAATGCCCCTGGAGGCGTGTTCGACGGGACCGGAAGCGTCGTGGTGAACAAACGCTCCCCCATCACGGGAAACCGTCCTACCAACTGCGTCGGCAGCCCGTCTCCCGTGGCCGGTTGCACCGGCTGACCAGTCCGCATCCCGCCGCGGGCCCTGGGCGGCATACCGCCGGAACCCGGTCCGTCGAGTCAGGGCGCCGAGTGACGCGGCCGTCGCGGGTACCCGAAGGTGGATTCGGTCCTACGAATCGGCCCGGTTGCCGAGCAGTTGCCGCCTCTGACGGGCAGGAACGCGACGCCGGCGCCGAGCGGTCACGCGTACTGACGTGAGCGAGGCGCTCCGTACGAGCCCTGAGGCCCCTCCCGATCGGGAGGGGCCTCAAGGCTGTCCGGGTCGGTTCTGGCCACCGCGGCCGGATGCGGTCTGTGCCCCTGTGGCCGTGACGCCGGGGTCGGCGGAGGCCTCTGCGGGTGTGCGGAAGGCGTCGACGCCTCAGCACGTATCGGCCGACCCGGTCGTCCGGGATGTCTTGGCCCCGCTCTGGGGCTTGGTGGCGTGGACGACGGCGGAGTGCATGCCGTCGGCCACTGAGTGGGTGGGGGTGATCCCGACGTCCATGAACCCCGCCGCCTCGAGGCCTTCCCGGTACTCGGTGAAGGACAGGGCGCCCGCGACGCAACCGACGTGGTCGCCGCGCCCGGCGCGCTGGGCGGGGGTGAGGGTGTCGTCCGCGACCACGTCCGAGACGCCGATGCGGCCGCCGGGCGTCAGGACACGGAACGTCTCGGCGAACACCGCCGCCTTGTCTGTCGACAGGTTGATCACGCAGTTGGAGATCACCACGTCGATGCTGCCCGCGGGGAGCGGGATGGCCTCGATGGTGCCCTTGAGGAACTCGACGTTCGTCGCGCCCGCCTTCTTGGCGTTGGCGAGGGCGAGTTGGAGCATCTCGTCAGTCATGTCGAGGCCGTAGGCCCTCCCCGCGGGGCCGACGCGGCGGGCGGAGAGCAGGACGTCGATGCCGCCACCCGAGCCGAGGTCGAGGACGCGTTCGCCTTCGCGGAGATCGGCCACGGCGGTCGGGTTGCCGCAGCCCAGTGAGGCGGCGACGGCTCCGGCGGGCAGGGCGTCGCGCTCGTCGGCCGCGTAGAGGGTGGCGCCGAAGTGCTCCTCCACCTCGCCCGGATGCGGCCCGCGACACGCGGTGCCGCCCTCGGTGACCTTCACGGCCGCGGCGGCGTACCGCCGGCGGACGGTCTCGCGCAGAGTCTCAGCGGGCTGCTCACTCATCGTCACTCACTCCTGGATGACGGGGCACGGCAGGTCCTGGAAGAGCTTGTATTGATGTTTGTTGATGCAACCTTGCGCCTTGGATCGAAAAACGTCAACATAGACGCATGTCGAAACAAAGACTTGAGGTGACGGGCCAGGAGGTGGACGGCGCCTGCTGTCAGGGGCTGGCCTCGGCCCCGCTGTCCGCGGATCGGGCCGTCGAACTGGCGAAGGTGTTCAAGGCGCTGGGTGACCCGGTGCGCCTGCGGCTGCTCTCGATGGTCGCCTCGCGGGAGGGCGGCGAGGTGTGCGTCTGCGAGCTGACGCCCGCGTTCGAGTTGTCGCAACCGACGATCTCCCACCATCTCAAGCTGCTCCGGCAGGCCGGACTCATCGACTGTGAGCGGAGGGGGACCTGGGTCTACTACTGGGTGCTCCCCGGCGTACTGGACCGGCTGGGCGCGTTCCTGACCACCCCTGAGCCCGTGGGGGTGACCGTGTGAGCGCGTCGCTGGGACAGCGTGCCGTGGCCGAGCTGGTGGGGACCGCCGTGCTGGTCGCGGTGGTGGTCGGGTCCGGGATCCAGGCGACGGAGCTGTCGCGGGACGTCGGCGTGCAGTTGCTCGCGAACTCCCTCGCCACCGTCTTCGGCCTGGCCGTGCTGATCACGCTGTTCGGGCCGGTCTCCGGGGCCCACTTCAACCCGGTCGTCACCCTGGCCGTCTGGTTCACCGGACGGAAGAACGGTGACGGGATGACCGCACGCGAAGCAGCCGTGTACGTCCTCGCCCACATCGTGGGCGCGATCGGCGGCGCGGTCCTGGCTGACGCGATGTTCGCCGAACCGCTGGTGAAGTGGTCCACGCACGACCGCTCCGGCGGCCATCTGTGGCTGGGCGAGATCGTGGCCACCGCCGGGCTGATCCTGCTGGTCCTCGGCCTGGGCCGGACCGGTCGCGCCCACCTCGCATCAGCCGCGGTGGCGTCCTACGTCGGGGCCGCGTACTGGTTCACGTCCTCGACGTCGTTCGCGAACCCGGCGGTGACCATCGGTCGGGCCTTCACCGACACGTTCGCGGGAATCGCCCCCGCCTCCGTCGCCCCGTTCATCGCCGCGCAACTGGTCGGTGCCGCTGTCGGCCTGGGGCTGTCGGCGGTGGTGTTCGGCCGAACGGCGCCCGCTGCGACAGGTGCCGTCGTCCCTCACGGTGGGACCGAACCCGCTCCGTCCGCTCCCCGAGCCCGCCTCTCCGCAGAAAGACACCTGCCATGAGCACTGCCACCCCGCGTCCGTCCGTGCTGTTCGTCTGCGTCCACAACGCCGGGCGGTCCCAGATGGCCGCCGCGTTCCTCACGCACCTCGCGGGCGACAGGGTCGAAGTCCGCTCGGCCGGCTCCGCTCCCGCCGACACGGTCAATCCGGCGGTCGTCGACGCGATGAGGGAAGTCGGCATCGACATCTCCGCGGAGACCCCGAAGGTGCTGACCGAGGAAACGGTGCGGGCATCCGACGTCGTGATCACCATGGGGTGCGGTGACACCTGCCCGGTCTTCCCCGGCAAGCGGTACCTCGACTGGCGGCTCGACGACCCGGCGGGGCAGGGCGTCGACGCGGTGCGGCCGATCCGCGATGAGATCGCACAGCGCATCCGTGGCTTGCTGGCCGATCTGGATGGCTGACCCGGTTGTCGGGCCGTGTGACGCGGCCCGTGTCCGCGGATGGACACCCACGTCCCGTCCGGCCCGACGGGCAGGAAGCTGCCGCTGCCGGTCAAGAACGCGGCGCCGGCTCCCGCTTCGCGTGGTCACGCGCACCGACGTGAGCGGGGCGCGCGACCGATCGGGTGGTCGAGGCTCTGGCGGGGTGAGCGAGGGGGAGGTGGCGGCTGCGTCGGCTGCGGTAGGCACGTCGGGCCCTCGCCGCCCCTCCGCGCCGGCGGCGTCCCCGGCGCGGTGTGGGCGGCGCCCTCTCGGACGCCGTTGCCGAGCCGTGGAGCCGTTGCGGGGATCGTCCAGGAGGCGGAGTGGATCCGAGGGCAGTTCGGCGCCGCCAGGGGGAACCGGGCCCCCACCGTGTGACGCACACCACGGGAACCCGCCCCGCCGTCTGGACAAGGACTGACGTGGACTACTCATTGCACACCCGGATACGGGCAGGCGACCCGGAGGCGTTCCGCGAGCTCTTCCGTGACCACGCCCGACTGGTCCACCGGCACGCGGTGCGCGTGACCGGGGACTGGACCGTCGCCGAGGACGTCGTCTCCCTGACCTTCTTGGAGGCGTGGCGGCTGCGCGCCAGACTGCGGGACGAGGGCGACAGCCCGCGCCCCTGGCTGATGGGCATCGCAGTGAACGTACTGCGCAACACCACCCGTGCCGCGCGCCGTCATCAGCGGGCCCTGCAACGTCTGCCGGCCAAGGAGACGGTCCCGGACTTCGCCGACGAACTCGTCGGCCGCATAGCCGATGCCGACCAGTTGGCCGCCGCCCAGCGGGCGCTGAAGAAGCTGAATCGCAGTGAGCGCGAGGTCTTCACGCTCTGTGTGTGGTCCGGGCTCGGCTACGCGGAGGCGGCGGCAGCACTCGGCATCCCGGTCGGCACCGTGCGCTCGCGCCTGTCCCGCGCCCGCGGACGGCTGAGCAAGCTGGCCGAGGAAGAACTGAGGAAACGCGGGGAACCACCGTCGGGCGACGGACAAGTACAGGGCGGCCGCACCTCTGCGGCCCGGTCGCACGAGTCGTACGAGGAGGGGTCCGAATGATCCGCAAGAAGCCGCGGCGCGAGGAGTCGCCGGACTACGCGGAGCTGGCGCGTTTGCTGCCGGCACCCGGAGACCCGCACCTGTCGCTCGACCGTCACCTGCTTCTCGAGGAGCACCTGATGAACGAGTTCCGGTCCACCGCACCCGCCCCCGCGTCGTCCCGCCGCCCGGCCCGCCGTGTCCTGCTGATCGGTGTCCCGGTCACCGCCGCCGCCCTGGCCGGCGCGTTCGCCTTCACCGCGCTGACCAATTCCGCGGGCGGCGACCCGGCCGTGGCCACCCCGCCCCCGGTCGAAGCGCCGGTCGTCCGCATCGAGCCCGGCAGCACCGCCCAACTGGCCTCCACCGTCGAGCACATCGCCGCCGCCGCGTCGGCCCGCGAGACGCCCGAACCCGGCCCGGGCCAGTACATCTACATCAAGAGCAAGGTCTCCTACGTCACCGTCTCGCACACCGACAAAGACGACTCCAAGGCATGGGTCCAGCCCCTGCACATCCGTGAGGTCTGGAGTTCTCCCGACGGCAAGCAGGGCTGGCTTGACGAGCCCGGCTACCAGCCCAAGGGCGGCAGCACCCTCGACAGCGACGTCGAGCCCAGCTGGGGCGCCGCCTCCTACGACTACCTCAAGACGCTGCCCACCGACCCGGACGCCCTGCTGAAGAGGATCTACAAGGAGACCAAGGGTCAGGGGAACTCCCCGGACCAGCAGGCATTCACCACGGTCGGCGACCTGCTCAACGAGGAGATCGCGCCGGCGAAGCTGAACGCGGCGCTGTACCGGGCCGCGGCCAAGATCCCCGGGGTTGTGGTGGTGGAGCATGCCCAGGATGCCGCGGGTCGCGAGGGCATCGCCCTGGCCCACGTCGACCAGCGGAGCGGCGACCGCACCGAGTGGATCTTCGACCGCGGGACGTACACCTATCTCGGCAGCCGCGCTGTCCAGGTCAAGCAGGCCGACGGCGTCAAGCCCGGCACGGTCATCAACTGGACCGCCGTGCTGGAGCGGGCCGTTGTGGACGCCCAGAAGCAGCGTCCCGGCGCGCAAGGCACCCGTGCGTGAGAACGCGATCGCCCCGCTGAGCAGTGCGTGCGGTGCCACGCGATCACATCGAGCGGCGGTTGGTGGCTTGACCTGAACACAGGTGAGCTGCCGCGCCCGCTCACCGCGTCGACACCCGCTGGAATTCGACTGGGGTGCTTTTCAGGGGGCCCTTCAAGGGCGATTGCCCGGCCAGGGGAAAGCCGTGGTCGTCCCCGGGTACTACCAGCCGTACTGGGGGAGTCGGCCCGCCGGAGGACTGCGGCGGCAGATGGGAACGCGCATGCAAATCGACCCCACGGAAAGGAAGTTGCTTCCACTGACGGTCAACAGCGGGGCGCCGGCACCTGCTTCGAACGGTCACGTGCACTGAGGCGAGCCTGGACCTCTGTCGGGGGATCGAGGTGTTGGCAGGAGCGAGGGAGGACGAGGCCGCCGCGGCGTTGGCCGCGGTAGGCACTTCGAACCCTTGCTTCTCCGCGCCGACGGCCCGGGGCGCGGCCATGGCTCCGGCGGGGGATCGGCTGGCACCGGGATGGAGGGGGCACCGTTTCCGCCCGCGGGCCCGTAATGGTGTGCACCGGGTGCGTACGTGTGTGGCCTGAATCACTAACGGGCCTCGTGTGTACAGGGCATGACGTGAATACGGCTTCGGACTTACGTGGAATCAGCCAGTCAGGGCCCGACGCAACATCTGGTGGCCGCGCGAAAGGGGCACCCCAGATGTGGCGGGCATGCGTCCGGATTCTCCCGTGGCGGTCCTGCCGGGGTGCTCGTCTCGCGAGAGTGAATGCGGCCGCTCGTGCGTGGCGGACGGGGCGACAGCGGGAAGGTCCTTCCGGAAACCGGACCAGCGACGGGCAGGAAGCATCCCCATGCCGAAGTTCCTCATCCAGGCCTCCTACACGCCCGAGGGCGCCGAAGGTCTGCTCAAAGAGGGTGCGAGTGGCCGTCGCGCCGCCGTCGACCGGGTCGTCACCGGCCTCGGTGGCAGCGTCGAGGTCATGTACTTCGCCTTCGGGGAGGACGACCTCGTGTGCGTCATCGACCTCCCCGATCCGGTGTCCATGGCCGCCGTGAGCCTCACCGTCAAGGCCAGCGGCGCCCTCCACACCCGTGCCACCCCTCTCCTCACCCTCGACGAGATCGACGAGGCCGCCCGCCGGCAGGTGACCTTCCGCGCTCCCGGCGCGTGAGCGGGAGGACCTGACGCCGCCCGGCGCCCCGTTCCGGGCGGTTCGGTGCTCGGCCGGGGCCGATGGCGGTCATCAGGGCCGGGTGAACCGCAGGTGTCGTCGTTCGGCCAGTTCCTCCGCGCCGACCACGGTCAGGATCGGCGTGCCCGGAAGCGCGAACATGGTCACCACCAGCTGCGACTGCGCGTCGGGGAGGTTGTTGCCTCCCTGGTAGTGGATCACGTCGCCGCCGGGTTCGAACACGGCGTCCCCGGCCTTCAGCACCCGGGGCGGTTGCCCCTCCAGCTCGAAGAGGATCTCGCCCTCGGTCACGTAACCGAAGATCGGCCCGGGGTGACGGTGCGGCGGTGCGCCCGGGTCGCCGGGTGACAGGGTGACGCGGACGGTTCTGGCCTCGGCACCGGCCGGGATCCGCGACGCCGCGTCCGGCAGGGTCGCGATCACCTCGACGCCCGGGGGCAGGTGTGCGTGCTCAGCGCTCATGTGTTCCTCCAAACAGGGACTGTCCGCAGGAACGACAAGACGGCTTCCTCGTTTGTGACAGCCCCACGCGGCGAACCTGCCGGAGCCCCGCCGGAGAGCCGGTGGTGCGAGCGGATCGGGACGGCCGCGTGCCGGGCGCCACCGTGACCTCCCGCGCACCGCGGAGCCACATCAGTCACATGGAGCCACATCAGTCAGTGGAGTCACAACGCTCGGCGGAGCCGCGGGGGCGGTCGGCCCGGTCGGGCGCGCCACCCATTCGGCGACGTCCGTGCGACGTGCGTGCGAGGGCTGTGACGCGCCGGGGGCGTCGGCCGGGCTCGGCGCGGTGAGTCGACGGCGCGGTTCTCGGAGCACCGCCGCCGGCCGCCGCAGGTCGTGACCAGGCCCGCCCGGAGCGTGGAATTCGGGGCGGGCCATGGGTCATTGCGGATCGTGCGGTACGCGGGGCGTCTCTCGCCCCGTGGCGCGGCACGCGAGGCTTCGGTCAGCCGCGGCGCAGCATCATGACGACGGCGACGATGACGATGATGAGGACGACGGTGCCCAGTCCTATGTACATGGGTTTCTCTTTCCTTCTAGGGAGTGGCACCGTTCGGTGCCTCAGGGAGCCGAGTGCCCCCGTCCGGTCCTTTCAGCCCACCCGGATGTGTCTGTTGCTCCGCTGTGACCCGCTCCCGTACTCCTGACGCGGCGCCCGCCCCGCCCCGGCCCGTCCGTCACCGGAAGGGCGTCGCGACTGCCGCCGAGCCGGCTCGTTCGGCGCGTTCGGTGAAGTCGGCACCAGGGCCGAGGGGTTGAGCCGTCCACGAGAGCTCGTACGGGCGGCCGTGGAGGCCGCCGCGGGACGCCGGACCGACCCGGACGCGGTCGCGCGCATCCAGACGCCGGGGTGACGCGTCTCCTTCGGTATGGATCTGGAGAAGCGGCCCGCCGAGCGACCCGTGCCCCGGGCCGAGGGGTGCCTCACGGTCGCTGTCCGGCTGCCGGTGCGGATCGTCGTGTTCGTGCTCGTGGTGCCGGTGCGCATGGCGTGGGACGCGCTGGTCGCCGGCGGGCGGCTGCTGCGCGACACCGTGCTGCGGCCGGCGGGACGGGCGCTGCTGTGGGTGGCGTGGGCGGTGGCCGTGTGGCCGTGGGTGACGCTGTGGCGGTACGTCGTGGTCCCGGCCGGCCGGATCCTGGGGTGGTTCGGATACGTGCTGCTGGTGGTCCCCGCCGTCCAGCTGTACGACCGGGTGCTCACCCCCCTGGGGCACGCGGTCGCGTGGGCCGCGCGGGGGACCGGCGCCGCGCTCGCCCGGGTGCTCCGGGGTGTTCTCGCCGGGCTCGGCCGGGTGTACGTGTGGGTGCTGGTGCCCGTGGGACGTGTGCTCGCACGGCTGCTCAAGGGTGCCGGGACCGGCCTCGCGGCTGTCGGGCTCGGGGTGTACAGGACCGTGGTCTGGCTCACGCGGTATCTGATCGTCGTACCGGCGATGTGGCTCTACGAGTGGGTCCTCGCGCCCGCCGGCCGGGCCGTCGCGTGGACGGCGCGCGGACTCGGACAACTCGTACGGATGATCTTCGTAGGGATCGGTACCGCTCTCCACCGGACACTGTGGGTCCTGCTCGTCCTGCCCGCGCTCGCGGTGTGGCGCTGGGTGCTGGTGCCGGTGGGACGCGTCCTCGCTGTCGTCGGCCGGGAGGCCGTGGACGCGTTCGCACATGCCTGGCGGGTGGCCGGGCATCTCTCGCTCGCCGTCGGACGCTTCCTCGCGTGGCTGCTCCGGCGGGCCTTCGTGGAGCCCGCGCGCTGGGCGTACCGGACCGTGCTGACCCCGCTCGGGCATGTCGTACAGGACACCGTCCTGCGGCCCGCCGCCGAGGCCGCGCGCGCCGCGGGCCGGATCACCCGGCAGGCCCTGGCCGCCGCCCGCGAGTCCGCGCGGCAGGCCCGTGCCGACGTCCGCCGGATGCTGTTCGGCACGCCCCGCGAGCCCGAGCCGCTCCGGCCGGCGAAACCCCGCGGGGAACCGGGAGCCGCCGCTGCACGTACTCTAGGTAGCAGTACGACCGCTCTCACGAAGGACTGAACGACACTGGGCAAGCGACAGCCCGAAGGCCCGCCGCCCGCACCCGCGGTGCAGCGCATCCGACTGCGCTACACCAAGCGCGGCCGCCTCCGGTTCACCAGCCACCGTGACTTCCAGCGCGCCTTCGAGCGCGCGCTGCGCCGTGCCGAGGTGCCGATGGCGTACTCGGCGGGGTTCACGCCGCATCCGAAGGTGTCGTACGCCAATGCCGCACCCACCGGCACGGGCAGTGAGGCGGAGTACCTGGAGATCGCGCTCACGGCGGCGCGTGACCCTCAGAAACTGCGTGAGCTCCTCGACGAGTCGATGCCTGTCGGGCTCGACATCATCGAGGCGGTCGAGGCCCGCACCTCGGGTCTCGCCGACCGGCTCACCGCGTCCGTGTGGGAGCTGCGCCTCGACGGCGTGGCACCCGAGGACGCGGAGCGCGCGGTCGTGGCCTTCACCGCGGCCGACTCCGTGGAGGTCCAGCGCAGGACCAAGAACGGGATGCGCACCTTCGACGCCCGTAGCGCGGTGGCGAGCCTGGAGGCGCACTCCGCGCAGGCTGATAGGCCGACGGACCAGCCCTGTGCGATACTGCGGCTGGTTGTTCGGCACGTGACGCCTGCCGTTCGACCCGACGACGTCCTGTCCGGTCTTCGCGCCGTGGCCGACCTGGCGCCGCCGGTCGCCGCAGCGGTGACCAGGCTGGCGCAGGGGCTGTTCGATGAAGAGACCGGCACGGTGACCGACCCGCTCGCGCCCGACCGCGAGGCAGTCACGGCCGCCCCAGCCGATCGCACAGGGGCCGCCACAGCTGCCGCCGCGAAGGCGTCGGCGTAAGGAAGGTCCCGCGTAGGGACGGATGTCGTAGCGCCGCCCTCGTATCCGGGAGCCACCTGGGTCGGGCAGCGCACCCACCAGAAGACTTTCGCCAGGCCGTACGCACACATGGCGTACGGAACCGGCGAGACAGGACACAGAGAGCTCCCGTGCGGCGCCCGCGCCCCGGACGGCGGCACCGCGCATCGCGCGAGCCGCGGACGTCACCGGCACTGCCGGACCAGGCGCGGCGCCCGGGAGCCTGACGGGAGATCCACCCGCATGCTCGAGCCGACCGAACCCAACGAGCCCTCCACGGGCTCCGACAACAACACCCCCAGCGACACCCTGCCGCCGCGGCGCCGCCGCCGTGCGGCGTCGCGTCCGGCCGGTCCGCCCACGGGCGCGGCCGAATCCGGGGCCGTGGCCGAGACCACCGCCCCGGCCATACCGCCGGTGGCATCCACCGAGGCCGTAGCGGCCGCCGAGGCCGAAGAGGCCGAGGAGACGGTGGAGGAAGCGGTGGCCGAGGCCGCCGTCGCCGAGTCGACCCCGGCCGACAGCACCGACGCCCCGGACATCAACGCCCCGGACACCGACGCCGAGGACACCGCTCCGCGGCGCAGCCGCCGTCGTGCCACCCGCCGGGCCTCCGCGCCCGCCGGTACGCCCGTGACGGCGGAGGCCGCGGAGACCGTGGTCGACGCTCCCGAGGCATCGGCCCCCGCCGTGGAGGCCCAGGACGGGCAGGACGCCGCCGAAGAGGCCGCGCCCGCCGCCCGCCCGCGCCGCCGCGCCACCCGACGTGCCTCCGCACCGACCGGCACGCCCCAGGCCGCCGCGAGCGTCGAGGCGGCCGAGACCGTCGTGCCCGCCGAAGCCGCGCCGGAGCCGGTGGCCGCCGAGGCCGAGGCGCCCGTCACCGAGGACGCCGCACCGCGTCGTACCACCCGACGTCGCGCCACCCGGCGCGTCTCCGCACCCGCCGGTACGCCCGAGGGCGACACCGCCGACGAGCGTGTGGAGGCGCCCGTGTCCAGCGAGACCCAGCCCAGTGAGAGCGGGCCCAGCGAGACCCGCCGCTCCGGCGAGAGCACCGCCACCGAGTCCACGGAGTCCGCCGAGACCACGGAGTCCGCCGAGGACGGTGCCCCGCGCCGCGGCCGCCGCCGTGCGACCCGCAAGGCGGCCGTCGGTTTCTCCGCCCCCGCGCCGAAGGAGACCGAGTCCGGACGACGCCCCGCGCGTCCGGCCGTCGCCGTCTTCCAGGCGCCGGTGTTCACCGAGCCCATGTTCCAGACGCCGGAGCGGGCCGCGGCCGCGGCCGCGGCCGCGGCCGAAGCGGCGGAGGAGGCCCTGGAGGCTCCCGAGGCCGACGAGGTGACCGAGCCGGTCGTGGCCCCCGAGCCCGTCGAGGCCGCCGAGGAGACGACCGGTGGTCGCCGTCGTCGCCGCCGCCGGGCCGTCGAGGACGAGCCCGTGGCCGCCCCCGCGAAGGCCGCCCCCGTCGAGACCGTCGACGAGGCGGAGGAGGCCGACGAGTCCGCCGAGGACGTCGCCGAGGGTGACGAGTCCGACGAGGAGGAGTCGGCCGGTTCGCGCCGTCGCCGCCGCCGTGGTGGCCGTCGCCGTCGCCGTGGTGAGTCCGCCGACGCGGACGGCGAGGCCGGTGACGACGAGTACGCCGCCGAGCAGGCCGCGCAGGACGCCGAGGACACCGCCGAGCAGTCCGCCGAGGACGCGGAGGACGCCGAGAACGCGGAGGACACCGACGAGCGCGACGAGCAGGGCGGCTCCAGCAGCAGCCGTCGCCGTCGTCGGCGTCGCCGCCGTGCCGGTGACTCCGGCACGGAGGCCGAGTCCACCGAGAGCGACCCCGAGCGCACCGTCGTCAAGGTCCGCGAGCCCCGCGGCAAGAAGGACGACCACCCGAGCGACGAGGTGCAGTCCATCAAGGGCTCCACCCGCCTGGAGGCGAAGAAGCAGCGCCGCCGCGAAGGGCGCGAGCAGGGCCGCCGCCGTGTTCCGATCATCACCGAGGCCGAGTTCCTGGCCCGCCGTGAGGCCGTCGAGCGCGTGATGGTCGTCCGTCAGAGCGGCGAGCGCACCCAGATCGGCGTCCTCGAGGACAACGTGCTCGTCGAGCACTACGTCAACAAGGAGCAGTCGACCTCGTACGTCGGAAACGTCTACCTGGGCAAGGTCCAGAACGTGCTGCCGTCGATGGAGGCCGCCTTCATCGACATCGGCAAGGGCCGCAACGCCGTCCTGTACGCCGGTGAGGTCAACTTCGAGGCGCTCGGCATGGCCAACGGGCCGCGCCGCATCGAGGTCGCCCTCAAGTCCGGCCAGTCGGTCCTCGTGCAGGTCACCAAGGACCCGATCGGCCACAAGGGCGCCCGCCTCACCAGCCAGGTCTCGCTGCCCGGCCGCTACCTGGTGTACGTGCCCGAGGGCTCGATGACCGGCATCAGCCGCAAGCTGCCCGACACCGAGCGCGCGCGTCTGAAGACCATCCTCAAGAAGATCGTCCCCGAGGACGCGGGCGTCATCGTGCGCACCGCCGCCGAGGGCGCGAGCGAGGACGAGCTGCGCCGTGACGTCGAGCGTCTGCAGGCGCAGTGGGAGGACATCCAGAAGAAGGCGAAGAGCGGCAACGCCCCGACGCTGCTCTACGGCGAGCCGGACATGACCGTCCGCGTCGTCCGCGACATCTTCAACGAGGACTTCTCCAAGGTCATCGTCAGCGGTGACGAGGCGTGGGACACCATCCACGGGTACGTCGCGCACGTCGCGCCCGACCTGACCGACCGGCTGTCGAAGTGGACCTCCGAGGTCGACGTCTTCGCGACGTACCGCATCGACGAGCAGCTGATGAAGGCGCTGGACCGCAAGGTCTGGCTGCCCAGCGGTGGTTCGCTGGTGATCGACAAGACCGAGGCGATGGTCGTGGTCGACGTCAACACCGGCAAGTTCACCGGTCAGGGCGGCAACCTCGAAGAGACCGTGACCAGGAACAACCTGGAGGCGGCCGAGGAGATCGTGCGCCAGCTGCGGCTGCGCGACCTGGGCGGCATCGTCGTCATCGACTTCATCGACATGGTGCTGGAGTCCAACCGGGACCTGGTGCTGCGGCGCCTCCTGGAGTGCCTGGGACGCGACCGTACGAAGCACCAGGTGGCCGAGGTGACCTCGCTGGGCCTCGTCCAGATGACCCGCAAGAGGGTCGGCCAGGGCCTGCTGGAGTCCTTCTCCGAGACCTGTGTCCACTGCAACGGCCGCGGTGTCATCGTCCACATGGAGCAGCCCACCTCCGTAGGGGGCGGCGGCAAGCGCAAGAAGCGCGGCCGTGGCGGTGCGGACCAGACGCACGAGCACGACCACGACCACGAGCAGACGCACGAGGCCGCGGAGGAGTCGGAGACGGTCGAGTCCGAGGCCGAGGTGGCCGCCGAGGCCGCCGCGCCGACGCAGCCCGTGGCGGAGTTCCGGGCCGACGAGGAGTTCTACAGCAGCGCCGCCGAGGCGGAGGCCGCGGCGTCCCGTGGCCGTTCGCGGCGCCGCGCCACCCGGCGTGCCTCGGCCCCCGCGGGTGCGCCGAAGGCCGAGGAGCGTGCTCCCCGGAGCCGGCGCGAGGAGCGGGCCGAGCGGGCTTCCCGTGAGGCAGCCGAGGCCGAGCCGGTCGCGGTCGAGGACCCGGTCGTCGAGGCCCCCGCGGTCGAGGCCCCGGTGGCCGAGGCCGTCGCGGTGACGGAGGCCGCGCCGGCCCACGCCGTCGAGGACGAGGCCGCTCCCAAGGGCCGTACACGGCGCCGTGCGACGCGGAAGGTGTCGGCTCCGGCCGGTTCCCCGAAGGCGGCGGAGGAGGCCGCGGTCACGGTCACGGAGCCGGTCGCGGCGCCCGCGCCGGAGGTCCCGGCCGAGCAGGCCGCCGAAGCGCCCGCGGAGGTGCCCGTCGAGAGCGCGGCCCCGGCCCGCCCGCGTCGGCGCGCCGTCCGCAAGGCGACCGCGCCCACCGCGTCCGAGGAGGCGGCCGTCATGGTCGTCCCGTCGGTGACGGCCGAGACGCCGGCCGAGTCCCCCGTGGAGAGCGGGCAGGACCGGGCGGCCGAGGCCGGCGCGGAGACCGAGGCTCCGGCCCCGGCCAGGAAGACGGCCGCCCGCAAGACGGCCGCCAAGAAGACGACGGCGAAGAAGACCGTCGCCAAGAAGACCGCGGCCAAGAAGACCGTCGCCAAGAAGGCCACCACCACGGCCAAGAAGACGACGGCGAAGAAGACGGCCGCCAAGTCGACGTCGAAGAAGACCGCGGCGGCGGAGCAGACGCTCCCCTCCGTCACGGCCTCCACCGACGAGGGCTGAGTCCCGCCCCGGTGCCCCGGTTCTCCGCCCTTCGGCGGAGCCCGGGGCACCGGCGTGACCGGTGGCACATCCGCGGGGCCCGACCTGGTTTGACCCTTTCGGTCGTGGCCCCGTAACCTTGCCCCTCGGCGTGTTCTTCGATGCGCCGCGATCCCGTAAACCTTTTTCCTCCCGGTGCCATGTGTCCTGGGAGAGGCCGTTCGCTTCTGCGCGTGGCTGGACTGCGGGGTTCCGTCCCGAGTGAGAGAGAGATCCGCGTGTACGCCATCGTGCGCAGCGGTGGTCGCCAGCACAAGGTTGCTGTGGGCGACATCGTTGAGGTTGACAAGATTTCCACTGCCAAGGTTGGCGACACGGTCGAGCTCTCGACCCTGCTCGTTGTCGACGGCGACGCCGTGACCAGCGACCCGTGGGTCCTTGCCGGCATCAAGGTCCAGGCCGAGATCGTGGACCACCACAAGGGCGTCAAGATCGACATCCTTCGCTACAAGAACAAGACCGGTTACCGCCGTCGTCAGGGCCACCGCCAGCAGTACACGGCGATCAAGGTCACTGAGATCCCCGCGGCTGCGAAGTAAGGGACTGAGGAGAGATGGCACACAAGAAGGGCGCATCGTCCACTCGGAACGGTCGCGACTCCAATGCTCAGCGGCTCGGCGTGAAGCGCTTCGGCGGTCAGGTCGTCAACGCCGGTGAGATCCTGGTCCGCCAGCGCGGCACCCACTTCCACCCGGGCAACGGCGTCGGCCGTGGCAAGGACGACACGCTGTTCGCCCTTGACGCCGGTGCGGTGGAGTTCGGTACCCACCGTGGCCGCAAGGTCGTGAACATCGTTCCGGTCGCCTGACCGGTTCTTTCGCGAGGCGGACCTCACTTCCCGTACGGGAAGCGGGTCCGCCTTTCGCGTGTTGACATTGAAATACAGTACGCAAAAGACATTCCGTACGTACTGACGTAACCGAAGTGCTGGAGGCACCCCCCATGACCACCTTCGTGGACCGCGTCGAGCTGCATGTCGCCGCGGGTAGCGGAGGCCACGGCTGTGCCTCCGTGCACCGGGAGAAATTCAAGCCGCTGGGCGGCCCCGACGGCGGGAACGGCGGCCGGGGCGGTGACGTGATGCTGGTCGTCGACCAGTCCGTCACCACGCTGCTCGACTACCACCACAAGCCGCACCGCAGCGCGACCAACGGCAAGCCCGGCGAGGGCGGCAACCGTTCCGGCAAGGACGGTCAGGACCTGATCCTGCCGGTGCCGGACGGCACCGTCGTGCTGGACAAGGCGGGCAACGTCCTCGCGGACCTCGTCGGCCACGGCACGTCGTACGTCGCCTCCCAGGGCGGCCGCGGCGGTCTCGGCAACGCGGCGCTGTCCTCGGCCCGCCGCAAGGCCCCCGGCTTCGCGCTGCTCGGTGTGCCCGGAGACTTCCAGGACATCGTCCTGGAGCTGAAGACCGTCGCGGACGTGGCGCTGGTCGGCTACCCGAGCGCGGGCAAGTCGTCCCTGATCTCCGTTCTGTCGGCGGCCAAGCCGAAGATCGCGGACTACCCGTTCACGACCCTCGTCCCCAACCTCGGAGTGGTGACGGCGGGCGAGACGGTCTACACGATCGCCGACGTGCCCGGTCTCATCCCCGGTGCCAGCCAGGGCAAGGGCCTCGGCCTCGAGTTCCTGCGGCACGTGGAGCGCTGCAGCGTGCTGGTGCACGTCCTCGACACGGCGACCCTGGAGTCCGAGCGTGACCCGGTCACCGACCTCGACATCATCGAGGAGGAGCTGAAGCAGTACGGCGGTCTCGGCAACCGGCCCCGCATGGTGGTCCTGAACAAGATCGACGTACCGGACGGCAAGGACCTGGCCGAGATGGTCCGCCCCGAGCTGGAGGCGCGCGGCTACCGCGTCTTCGAGGTGTCCGCGGTCGCCCACATGGGTCTGAAGGAGCTGTCGTTCGCGCTGGCCGAAGTGGTCGGCTCGGCGCGCGCCGCCAAGCCCAAGGAGGAGGCGACCCGGATCGTCATCCGCCCGAAGGCGGTCGACGACGCGGGCTTCACCGTGGTGCAGGAGGAGGAGGGCCTCTTCCGCGTGCGTGGCGAGAAGCCCGAACGCTGGGTCCGTCAGACGGACTTCAACAACGACGAGGCCGTCGGCTACCTCGCCGACCGCCTCAACCGCCTCGGCGTCGAGGCGGTGCTGGTGAAGGCGGGCGCCCGCTCGGGCGACGGCGTCGCCATCGGCCCCGAGGAGAACGCCGTCGTCTTCGACTGGGAGCCGACGGTCATGGCGGGCGCCGAGATGCTCGGCCGCCGTGGCGAGGACCACCGCCTCGACACCTCCCGGCCCGCCGCGCAGCGCCGCCGTGACAAGCAGGCGGAGCGGGACGACGCGGACAAGGAGTACGACGACTTCGAGCCGTTCTAGGCACAGTCCGGCCCCGCGGGGCCGCGTCGTCCCCGGTGAACGGCGGGGACGACGTGGTGTGCGGTGGGCAGCCGAGCGGGTGGACCGGAGGGCGTAGCGGGCGCGGACGTGGATGTACCCGCTCCGCGCCCGACTTCCTTCCAGCCGCCCGGAGTTCACGTGCCCCTGCCGGAGTGCCTCCCGCGGCGAACACGACGTGCGGCCGTCGTCGCGCTGTCGCTGCCCGCCGCGACGGTCACCGCCCTGCCGGCCGCCACGCCGGGTCGGTGTGGGTACTGCGGTCGACCTCCTCCGGGGTGACGGCGAAGGGCTCGTTCACCTTCGGTGCGGGCATCCCCGGCACTGTCGCCACCGGTGCCCGGCCGGCCCCGGGGTTCAACGGCTGAGAGATCGTCAGGACCTAGAAGCGGTCGGCCACCTGGAGACCGCCGGACACCTGGAGACCGTCGAAGACCGGGAGACCGTCGAAGACCGGGCGCGTGCCGGACATCGAGAGCGCGCCGGACGCCGGGCGCGTGCCGGACACAGGGAAACCGCCGGACCCGTCGCGTCGCAGGGGGCCTTCCCCACCGCGGCGGGTCGCTCTTTGCTCGCCTATTTGTCATGCGCTTGATGAACTCCGTTCAGCGACCGTGTCGTTGCGCCGTGTGAGCCTTCTGATGTCCGAGGGGCCACCGAAGCAAGGGAGTTCGCCGATGACCGGAGCATTCTCACGCGATCGACGCCGCTTACTCACCGCTGGGGGCGCGGTGCTCGGTGCGGCGGCCACCACCCAGCTGTGGCGGCCCACCACCGCCCGCGCGGCCGAAACACCCCTGCCCGGGGAGGTGTTCACGCTCGGCGTGGCCTCCGGGGACCCGCTGCCCGACGCCGTCGTGATCTGGACCAGACTCGCACCCGACCCGCTCGGCGGCGGTGGCATGCCCGACCGCGCGGTGCCGGTGGAATGGGAGGTCGCCGAGGACGCCCGCTTCAGAAGGCCGGTACGGAGGGGCGTCACGCAGGCGCTGCCCGCGTACGGGCACAGCGTCCACGTCGACGTACGCGGTCTGCGCCCCGACCGCGCCTACTGGTACCGCTTCCGCGCCTCGGGCCGGCTCTCGCCCGTCGGACGCACCCGCACCGCGCCGCACCCGCACAGCCGCGGCGGCTCGCTCCGCGTCGCCCTGGCCTCCTGCCAGAACTGGCAGAACGGCTACTTCACGCCGTACGCCGACATGCTCGGCCAGGACCCGGACCTCGTCCTGTTCGTCGGTGACTACATCTACGAGTCCGCGCCGTCCGCGACGGCCGTCCGCCGGCACGAGGGCGGCGGGGAGCCGTACACGCTGGTCGAGTACCGCAACCGCTACGCGCAGTACCGCACCGACCCGCACCTCGCGGCGATGCACGCGGCCGCGCCCTGGGTGGTCACCTTCGACGACCACGAGGTCGACAACGACTTCGCCGGCGAGGTCCCGCAGGACCCGGCCAAACAGTCGCACGACGCCTTCGTGGCCCGGCTGACGGCCGCCTACCAGGCGTACTACGAGCACATGCCGGTCCGGGCGACCGCGGTCCCGGACGGGCCGCACATCCAGATGTACCGACGCCTCGACTTCGGCCGGCTGGTCCGGCTGAACGTGCTGGACACCCGGCAGTTCCGCAGCGACCAGGCGACCGGCCGGGCGGGCGCCGAGGACCCCTCGATGACCATGCTCGGCGCCGCGCAGAAGGAGTGGCTGCTCGACGGCCTGCACCACTCGCCGGCCCGCTGGAACCTCATCGCCTCGCAGATCATGATGGCCGAGACCGATCTGCAGGTGGGCGAGGGCAAGCTCTGGTACTACGACGCGTGGGACGGCTACCAGGCCGAACGCAACGCGCTGATGGGCGAGTTCGCGAGCGTGCGCAACCCCGTGGTGCTGACCGGCGACCGCCATCTCAGCATGGTCAGTGATCTCAGGCGGGACTTCGCGGAGCCGGACTCCGACGTCGTCGGCGCCGAGTTCGTGGGGACCTCGATCTCCAGCGGCGGCGACCAGGACCAGGCCGCGTTCCACGCGGAGTGGGACCCGCGGATGCCGGACAACCCGCACTGGAAGTTCATCGACGCCCACCGCGGCTACCACCTCTTCGACATCGGGCGCGACGGCATCGACGCGACGGTGCGCGCCCCCGGGACGGTGCTGCGGCCGGACGCCGCCTCCAGCACGCTGGCCCGGCTGCGGGTCGAGGCGGGGAAACCGGGCGTACGCCTGGTCTGACCGTCCGGACGGGAACGCTCCGGCGCTCACGGATCTCCCCGGCCCGCCCCGACCCGCGGGGCCGGGGGACTCACGTGGTCCCGGAGCGTTCCCGGGTGTGACTCGGGTGAGAGATTCGACGCACCCGCCCGGAAGGCCGGCCGCCCGGCCCCCACCGCCACGGCCTGGGCGCTCTCCCCGACGACGCCGGCCCCTCACGGACCCCGTTCACGCCGGCGAAGACCCCGCCCTCGCGGTGAGGGCGGTAGGGGTGGAAGGGCGGTACGGGGGGGTACGGGCGGTACGGACCGTGCCGCGGGCCGGGCGCTCCGGCGGCCCGGTGCTCCGGCGGCCCGGCGGCCAGTGGCCCGGCGGCCCAGATCTCCGCGGGCGGCTCTCCATTCCATGGGCTCCCGCTGTGGCCGCGTCCCCGGGTGCCGGGGTCGGTGCGCCCTCGCGGCCTCGCGACCGGTTCACCCGACGCGGTCCGGGGAACCCGTCAGGTCCTGAGCGGGCGCGTCACGGAGCGACCCGGGCGCCTCGGGCACCCGAAGCGGGCGTGACCGCCGGCACAGGAAGCGGACACCTCGTCCGGTGCCGGGCGGGGTCGCGGCCTTCCCTGCCCGGAGCGGACGTGAAGGGATCAGGGAAAACGTGTGCACTTACTCACAGCAAATCCGTACAACCCGGACAGGTCTCCGGGAAGTCGCCTGCATGCAAGGTGAATATCCGGTTGCGCGCACATATGCGGCAGAGGTCGCTCACCTTGCACCGCAGTAACCGTAAGTGGGACCATCCGAATGTTCCCTGTCGCCCCAAGGTAGGTCACCTGTGTCTGAGCACATTGCCAAGCCCCGTACCACCGCAGTGATCCTGGCCGGCGGCACCGGCCAGCGGGTGGGTCTGTCGATTCCGAAGCAACTGCTGAAGATCGCCGGCAAGGCGGTCATCGAGCACACGCTGACCACCTTCGAGCAGGCCGACTCGATCGACGACATCATCGTGCTGATGGCCCCGGGCTACGTCCCGGACGTCGAGAAGATCGTCGCGAAGGCGGGGCTGAAGAAGGTCACCAAGGTGATCGAGGGCGGCTCGACGCGGAACGAGACGACCGAGCGCGCCATCGCCGCCCTCGGCGAGGGCCTGGCCGAGGGCGAGGACGCGAACGTCCTGTTCCACGACGCCGTACGCCCGCTGCTGTCCGAGCGCGTGATCGACGACTGCGTGACCGCGCTGGAGCGCTTCCAGGCCGTGGACGTCGCCATCCCGTCCGCGGACACGATCATCGTGACCCGCACCCACGGCGAGGACGGCGAGTTCATCACCGAGATCCCGGACCGCTCCCGGCTGCGCCGCGGCCAGACGCCCCAGGCGTTCAAGCTGTCCACGATCCGCCGCGCCTACGAGGTCGCTTCCGGTGACCCCAACTTCCAGGCCACCGACGACTGTTCGGTCGTGCTCAAGTACCTGCCGGACGTGCCGATCCACGTCGTCGCGGGTGACGAGTACAACATGAAGGTCACCCAGCCCGTCGACGTCTTCATCGCCGACAAGCTCTTCCAGCTCGCCTCCACCGCCGCGCCCGAGCAGGCCGACGAGGCCGCCTACCGCGAACTGCTCACCGGCAAGACCGTGGTGGTCTTCGGCGGCTCGTACGGCATCGGCAAGGACATAGCCGAGCTCGCCGCGGGCTACGGGGCGAAGACCTACGCCCTCGGCCGCTCGACCACCGGCACGCACGTCGAGAACCCGGAGGAGGTCGACGACGCGCTGTCCACGGCCTACGCGGAGACCGGGCGCATCGACTACGTGATCAACACCGCCGGCGTGCTGCGCATCGGCAAGCTGGCCGAGACGGACAACGCGACCATCGAGGAAGCGCTGAAGGTCAACTACCTGGCCCCGGTGCAGATCGCCCGCTCCTCGTACAAGTACCTGGCCGAGACCAAGGGGCAGCTGCTCCTCTACACCTCCAGCAGCTACACCCGCGGCCGCGCCGAGTACAGCCTCTACTCCTCCACCAAGGCCGCCATGGTGAACCTCACCCAGGCGCTGTCCGACGAGTGGGCCGGCGACGGCATCCGCGTCAACTGCATCAACCCCGAGCGCACCGCGACCCCGATGCGCACCAAGGCCTTCGGCCAGGAGCCCACGGGCTCGCTGCTCTCCTCCGAGGCCGTGGCGCGCACCTCGCTCGACGTCCTCGTCTCCGAACTGACCGGTCACGTCATCGACGTGCGCCAGCAGGACCCGACGGCGCGCGCCGGGCAGGGCTCCGGCTTCGAGGCGGCGCTGGCGAGCGTGCTGGACCGGCAGGACGGCGTGGCATAATCAATCTCAATATCTTTCGGTAATTCAGGCCTCTGTGGGTGCGTGTTCGCTGCGCATTCACAGAGGCCTGAATCCGTAGATTTCCCAGAACGTTCACAAAGCCGCTTCAGTTCTTTTTCAGAACCAAGCGCATTTTCCGTACCAAACCGGCACTCCCCTCCAAGAGCAGGTTTATCCGTGATTTCCACCGCTATACGCGTTGCCCGGGTGGGCAGTGCCGCCGAGCTGGCTGCGGCGGCCCTCATGATGCTGGGCTTTCCCTGCCTGATGCTCGCGGCGCTCCTGCCGAGCGTCGGTGCCTTCGCCGCCGCGGCCGCCGTGACGTACCTGGCGGACCACTATCTGCACCGTCGTGGCAGCTATCTGGTCAACCGCCTCAGCAAGGTGCGTGCCGGTCTGTCCATCAGATTCCTGGTGCGACAGCTGCTGCTGGTGCTCCTCCTGGCGCGTCTCGACCTGTCCAACAGCATGGTCTTCTACGCGGCGATCGCGTGCTTCCTCGCCTTCTACGGCTTCCAGGCCCCGCACAGCGCGCTGGTCACGCTGATCCGGCTGCGCCGCAAGATGCCCGTCGCCACCCGCAACGTCGACCTGGCCTCCCGCGTCCGCATCCCCGACGCGCCGCCGCGCCGCCTGCTGAACCGGGCCGCGGAGAAGATGCTTCACCTCGACCTGGTGGCGGTCACCGGCGTGCTCGTCACCGCGGCCACCGACACCAACGTGTACGGCTTCGCGGGCATCGCGGTCACGCTGGGCCTCGCGTTCCTCTACGTCGTCGCGCTCGTCCCGTACATCCGGGCCGGGAAGACCCCGCCGAACGCGGAGAAGGTCCTCGCCGCGGTCGACGGCTGGCTGCGCGAGTACCGCCCGGAGACGGTGCTCTACTTCTCGGGCTCCAAGGACTCCGCGTACCAGGTCAACATGTGGCTGGAGACGATGGAGCAGCTGGACACCCGGCCGCTGATCATCCTGCGCGAGCGCGCCGTCCTGGACCGGATGGCGCCCACCACGGTGCCGGTCATCTGCGTGCCCGGAGGGGTGCACCTGATGAACATGGACCTGTCCACGGTGCGTGTCGCGCTGTACGCGGCGAACGTCGGCAAGAACATCCATCTGCTGCGCGTGCCCACCATGAAGCACGTCTTCATCGGACACGGCGACAGTGACAAGCTCGCCAGCGTCAACCCGTTCAGCAAGGCGTACGACGAGGTGTGGACCGCCGGCCGTGCGGGACGCGACCGCTACGCCATCGCCGACGTCGGCGTCCGTGACGACGACATCGCCGAGGTCGGCCGCCCGCAGCTCGCGCCGATCCGGACCCGGCAGGAGGCGCCGGACGGACTTCCCGGCGCCGCCGCCGACGGACGCTGCCCGACGATCCTGTACGCCCCCACCTGGGAGGGCTGGGACGACAACCCGGGCAACACCTCGATCCTGCTGGCGGGCGAGAACATCGTCCGCCGCCTGGTACAGGCCGATCCGCCGGTCCGTGTCCTCTACAAGCCGCACCCGTTCACCGGCACCCGCAGCGCGCAGGCCAAGGCCGTGCACGAGCGGATCGTCGCGCTGGTCGCGAAGGCGGCCGCCGAACGCGCCGCCGATCCCCGCTTCACCGGCGACGCGGCGGCCCGGAGCGCGGCCGTGGCCGAGCTGGCCCGGATCGCGGCCCGTATCGAGCGGCTGACCGGTGTCACCGAGAGCGGCGACGAGGCCGAGGCGACCCGTGACGGCATGGTCGACACCGCGGCGCACGCCGAGGTCGCCCGGCTGCGCGCCGAGTGGAACGACGCCTACTGGCGCTCCTTCCCCGGCGCCGAGCACCGGGTCATCACCGGCGCCGAGCCCCGCCTGTACGACTGCTTCAACGTCTCCGACGCGATGGTCTCGGACATATCCAGCGTGGTCTCCGACTTCATCGCGAGCGGCAAGCCGTACGCGGTCACGGACTCCGCGGAACTGGGCGCCGAGGAGTTCAAGCGGCAGAACACCGCGGTGCGCGCCGCCGTGATCCTCTCCAACTCGGCCGCCGAACTGGACGAGTTGCTCGCCGGGGTCGCCGACCCGTCGGCGGACACGCTGGCCGCCGACCGCCGGGAACTGAAGCGGTACCTGCTGGGTCCCGACGAGCCGGCCTCGATCGACCAGTTCAACGGCGCGGTGCGCGACCTGGCGAAGAAGGCCCGGGTGCGCAACCAGGGCCAGGAGGCCGCGGCGTCGTCCGCCGCGGCGGAGCCGGCGGGCGCGGTGCCCGGCCAGCGGGCCGCGACCGCGGGCGAGACGGGCGGTGCGGCGGTCAAGGGATGATCCCCTCGCCGCCGGCCGGCCGCCGGTCGTCCACGCGCGTATGACAGAGCCCGGCTCCGAGGTACACCCTCGGAGCCGGGCTTCTTTCTGTGAAGCACGTCACACGTGAGGGTTCATCAGGCAACCGATTCCTGTTCTCGCCCGTCTTCTAAGTAGTCCTTGCGGTGATACGGGGGAAATATTCTGATGACGATGGGGAAACGTGACAGTGACGCAGCCTGACGTCAGCGTGATCATCGGGGCGTACGAGGCCATGCCCTACCTGGTCAAGTGCCTGCGGTCGGTGGAGGAGCAGACTCTCGGTCCCGACCGGATCGAGGTCATCGCCGTCGACGACGGGTCGACGGACGGCACGGGGGAGCGGCTGGAGGAGTTCGCGGAGCGCGCGGCCATGGCGGTCACCGTGATCCGGCAGGCCAACTCGGGCGGCCCCAGCGGTCCGCGCAACGTCGGTCTCGACAAGGCCCGCGGACGCTACGTCTTCTTCCTCGACGCCGACGACCACCTGGGCCCGGAGGCGCTGGAGCGCATGGTCGCGATGGCCGACGCGCAGGGCACGGACGTCGTGCTCGGCAAGGTGATCGGGGTCAACCGCATCGCCCCGAAGTCGATGTGGGGCAAGACCCTGCCCCGCACGGACGTGTTCTCCTCGCAGATCAAGTTCACGCTCAGCGCGCAGAAGCTCTTCCGGCGCGAGCTGCTCACCCGGCACGACATGCACTTCGACGAGTCCCTGAAGACCGGCGAGGACGCCCTGTTCACCATGGAGGCCTACCTCCGCGCCGACGGTGTCTCCGTGATCGCCGACTACGACTGCTACTACCTGGTCGGCCGCGAGGACGGCAAGCACGTGACCAAGAGCGGCGGTTACCGGCTGCGGTTCGACTCCGCCCGTGCCCTGATGGGGCTGATCGCCGAGCACGTGCCCGCGGGCAAGCGCCGCGACGGCCTGATGGTCCGGCCCTTCCTCATCACCCTGCTCCCGCAGTTCGGTCCCGCCTTCCTCAAGGACGACGAGGAGGTCAGACGCGACAAGCTCGCGCTGGCCGAGCCGCTGATCGACGCGTACTGGACCGAGGGCGTCGCCGACCGTCTCAAGGTCAACGAGCGGCTGCGGATGAACCTGGCCGGGCTGGGCCGGGCCGACCTCCTGGTCGACCTCCTGGTGTTCCTCAAGAAGAAGAAGGCGCCCACGCTCCACGTGGACCCGCGCAGCCGCAAGGCCTATCTCGGCTACCCGCACTTCCGGGACAAGGCGGCGCCCGTCCCGGACAGCTGGTTCGTCCCGACCGCCCGCGAGACGGTCACCATCGAGAGCTTCAAGTTCGCGCCCGCCGCCCACTTCCCCGGTATGCGCACCGCGCGCCGGGTGGCCCGCAAGGTGCTGGGGCGCCGCGCGCAGGGATGACGTGAGACGCCCGTTCCGGCACCTGGGGGGCGGCCGGAACGGGCGTCGACGGGGTGCGTACCGGGGGAGTACGCACCCCGCGAGGGCGGGCGCTACTGCCGGCCGGACTGCAGCGCCTTGCGCAGGGGACGCCCCACCGCGCGGCGCGCCATGCGGTAGACGGAGCGCTGCGGTACGACGGCCCGCACCAGGGCCTTCGGGGTGCCCTTGCGGGCCCGGTCGAGGTCACGCTGCAGCTTGGCGTTGTCCGTGGACAACTCGGTGATACGGGTCTGCAGCCAGCCGAACCGGGTGGTGAGCGAGGCCACGTCGGCGTCGTTCCAGGGGCGGACGCCGGCCGGGAAGGCGAGCGAGGCCATGCGCCTGTCGTAGGCTGCGCCCCCGTCGCCGTGCGTGAACGTGTTCCGCAGGCCGTTGCGGTCCAGGAAGCCCGTGAAGCGCTCGAAACGCTCCTGGTGGCCGCCCCTCAGCGCGCCGAAGTCCGCCTCCGCGTACAGCTCGGCCGGGTCGAGGTCCCGCGACATTCCCTTGATCCTGCGGTGCGGGATGTCGAAGTAGCGGCACAGCTCCAGGGTGCGCGAGTCGCCGCACAGCACGGTCGCGGGCGTACCCGCGAGGAGCGCCGCGATGTTGCCGTGGATGCGGGAGCCGAACGAGAAGTCGAAGTCCCGCAGGTCGTCGATCCAGGTGACGGGGTCGATGTAGACGCGGACCTTGTCCTCGCGGTACATCGGGTGGTCCGGGTGCGTGGGCATCGCGGTGACGGAGGCGTTCGGGTCCGACAGGTCGCGCCAGTGCAGCTGGCGGGCGTCACTCAGGTTCTGTCCGATGAAGCGCAGATACGGATAGCGCGTGTGCGCCCGGCGGATCACCGGGTCCAGACCCTGGGACTTCAGCGCGCTGTGCGAACCGTTGACCGCGATCCGGGACTCGGGACCGAGCTCGGGAGAACCCTTGCGGACGTCCAGGTCCTTGCCGTACATGAACATCGACGGGCAGCCGATGACCTCGACGTCACGGAAGCCCATGTCCTTCAGATAGCGCTCGGTGAACTCGCCGCGCACCCCGATGGAGGCGCTGCGGTCGAGAACGGCGGCGACGAACTCCCGTACGGCCGGCTCCATGGGCTTCAGCCGGGCCGGGTTGTAGTCGAGGCCGGTCTGCGCGCCGATCCCCGGCACGACCACGGGTATCCGCAACTTGCCGATGAGCTGCGTCAGGCGTCTGAGCTGGGGCTCGAACGAGGGCCGGAAGGCGTTGGCCAACGGCACGACGAACGCGTCGAACTCCTCGTTGATCCGGCCCGCGGCCGCGACGTTCGTACGGATGCCGTTCGACACGACCTCGGTCCCCGGGGTCGTGAGGATCTTGTGCGCGGCGTCGCTGAAGATCAGATTGCCCGAGTTGGTGGCGAAGACGTCCTGGTGGAGGGCCTGCTCCACAGGGACTACGTCGAACGGGCTTTTCCCTGATCTCAGGAGTATGCGCTTCACTGGATGAACATTAGGTGCCACAACGTTCAACTTATCTTTGCGTCCTCTTTAAGTTCCATGAGGAACGTGTACAACCTTTTCCGACTGCGCGAGCTGTGAGCGGGCGACTACGCGGAGGCGTCCGCCAGCTGGACCGGGAGGCGTCGGCCCGGCCCCTTCGCGTAGATTGCCCGGCGGGACGACGGACCGACGCGAGGGGACACACCGCAGGTGGCAGGGCAGGCGGAAGGGAACGCGGCAGGACGGGCGGCAGCGGTACGGCAGGCTGTGGCACGGGCCCACCGGACGGTCGTCAAGGTGGGCTCCTCCTCGCTGACGACGGCCGCGGGCGGCCTCGACGCGGACCGTGTCGACGCCCTCGTCGACGTGCTCGCCAAGCACCGCAGCGGCGGCGAGAAGGAGATCGTCCTCGTCTCCTCCGGCGCCATCGCGGCCGGTCTGGCCCCGCTCGGCCTGCGCCGCCGTCCCAAGGACCTCGCCCGGCAGCAGGCCGCCGCCAGCGTCGGCCAGGGCCTCCTCGTCGCCCGCTACACCGCGTCCTGCGCCCGGCACGGCATCCGCGTCGGACAGGTGCTCCTCACCTCCGACGACACCAGCCGCCGCGCCCACCACCGCAACGCCGCCCGCACCCTCGACGAACTCCTCGCGATGGGCGCCCTGCCGGTCGTCAACGAGAACGACACCGTCGCCACGGACGAGATCCGCTTCGGCGACAACGACCGCCTCGCCGCCCTCGTCGCCCACCTCGTCCGCGCCGATCTGCTGGTCCTGCTCTCCGACGTGGACGGTGTCTACGACGGCGACCCCGCCAAGCCCGGCACGTCCCGGATAGCGGAGGTGCGCGCGCCGCGGGACCTCGCGCACATCGACATCGGCAGCACGGGCAAGGCGGGCGTCGGCACCGGCGGCATGGTCACCAAGGTCGAGGCCGCCCGGATCGCGGCGGCCGCGGGCATCCCCGTCGTCCTCACCTCCGCCGTGCACGCCGCCGAGGCCCTGGCGGGCGGGGACACCGGCACCTACTTCCACCCCACGGGCAAGCGCTCCGCCGACCGGCTCCTGTGGCTCCAGCACGCCTCGACCCCGCGGGGCGCGATCGTCCTGGACGACGGGGCCGTGCGCGCCGTCGTCGACCGGCGCACCTCGCTGCTGCCGGCCGGTATCGCGGCCGTCGAGGGCGACTTCGCCGCCGGTGACCCCGTCGAGCTGCGCGACAGCGGCGGCCGCGCGGTCGCGCGGGGCCTGGTCAACTTCGACGCCAAGGAGATCCCGCAGCTCATCGGCCGCTCCACCCGCGAGCTGGCGCGCGAACTGGGCCCCGCCTACGAACGCGAGGTCGTCCACCGCGACGACCTGGTGCTCCTGCATCCGTAGGACGTCTGTCCGTGGCACCCTTGCGCCGTAGCGCCGGCGTGCGACCAGGTGGCCAATCTCCGCACCCCGGCCGAAAACTGGTGTGAACGTTTCGCGGACGCTCGTCGCGGCGCGGTGAAACTCCGTAAAAGCGCCACGCGGACGCTCCCCACCTGCTCAACTTTGTTGCAGGGAGACCCCGAGGTTCTGTTACGACCATTGCGTGAAGGAGGCCGTCGTGAGACGAGTACGCCCTGGGGCGGCGGCGTCGCGCGGTAGTGCCTCACCCTCATTCGGCTCCGCTCGGGTGGGGGGAGCCTCATCCCGTGCGGCGGGCGAGGAACGGGCCCTGACGAGCGTCGCGGCCGGAGACAGCTTCGAGGGCGAGGAGCCGGCCGACCAGCCGCGGCTGTGGCACGTCACGCTGAGCGTCTCGGGCGGCGAGGCACCGCTGAAGGAGGTACGGCGCGGCCTCGAACAGCTCGCCCACGACCACCCCTTCCTGCTGACCAGCCGGTACGCCAACGACCACGCGGAGATCCGCTACTGGGAGGAGGCCCGCGACCTGCACGACGCGGCGGCCGTCGCCCTGCGGCTGTGGGGCGAGCACCGGCAGACCGCCAAGCTCCCGCCCTGGGAGATCGTCGGCCTGGAGGTCATCGACCGCGAGACCTACCACCAGCGCATCGCGGAGGGGTACGGGCCGCTTCCGGCCACTCCGGTGGGAGTTCACCCCTTTTGAGGGTGTCTCGTGGTGTGGGACAGCGGCTGGACGGACGCCCCCGGCGCACTACCCTTCCGACATGACCACGCTCTCGCCGTACGACTCGATGTCTCCGGTCACCCGGGCCGCCTACCGAGCCAAGGCCGCCGCCGCCGACCTCGCACCGCTGCCGCGGGCCGAGAAGGACGACGCGCTGCTCGCGATCGCGGACGCGCTGGAGGTCCGTACGAGCGAGATCGTCGCGGCCAACGCGAAGGACATCGCGCGGGCCCGGGAGGCCGGGACCAGCGAGACCGTCGTCGACCGCCTCACGCTGACGCCCGAGCGCGTGCGCGCCATCGCCTCGGACGTACGGGACGTCGTCGCGCTGCCCGACCCGGTCGGCGAGGTCGTGCGCGGCTCCACCCTTCCGAACGGCATCGACCTGCGCCAGGTCCGCGTCCCGCTCGGCGTCGTCGGCATCATCTACGAGGCCCGCCCGAACGTGACGGTCGACGCCGCCGCCCTCTGCCTGAAGTCCGGCAACGCCGTCCTGCTGCGCGGCTCCTCCTCGGCCTTCGAGTCGAACACCGCCCTCGTCCGCGTCCTGCGCGACGCCGTGGGAGGCGCCGGACTGCCCGCCGACGCCGTCCAGCTGGTGCCCGGCGAGGGACGCGAGTCGGTGCGCGAGCTGATGCGTGCCCGCGGCCTGGTCGACGTCCTCATCCCGCGCGGCGGCGCCTCGCTGATCCGTACGGTCGTCCAGGAGTCCACCGTCCCCGTCATCGAGACCGGCACCGGCAACTGCCACGTGTACGTCGACGCCAACGCCGACCTCGACATGGCGATCGACATCCTGATCAACTCCAAGGCCCAGCGGCCCAGCGTCTGCAACTCCGCCGAGACCCTCCTCGTGCACCAGGACATCGCGCCCGAGTTCCTGCCGCGCGCCCTGGACGCCCTCGCGGCCGCCGGGGTCACCGTCCACGCCGACGAGCGGGTCCTCGCCTACGCCAAGGACTCCAAGGCCACCGTCGTCGAGGCCACGCCCGAGGACTGGGAGACGGAATACCTCTCCTACGACATCGCCGCCGCGGTCGTCGACTCCCTCGACCGGGCCGTCGAACACATCCGGCTGTGGACCTCCGGCCACACCGAGGCCATCGTCACCACCTCGCAGCAGGCCGCCCGCCGTTTCACCCAGTTGGTGGACTCCACCACGGTCGCCGTGAACGCCTCCACGCGGTTCACCGACGGCGGCCAGTTCGGCTTCGGCGCGGAGATCGGCATCTCCACCCAGAAGCTGCACGCCAGGGGGCCCATGGGGCTGCCGGAGCTGACGAGCACCAAGTACATCGTCACGGGGGACGGGCACATCCGCCGCTGAGGCACCGGGACGCCGGGGGCGTGAGGAACGCGGCGCAGGCCGTACGGCGTGCGCCGGTGCGGCCCGCGGGGGAGGCGTCTCGCCTGGCGGATGAATTTCCATACCGTCTGCCCAAAATGACCCCCCAGGTCTACTCTGGATCCGTGCCGGAGGACGTGGGGGGCACGCCGTTCCCTGACGGCTGGGAGCCCGACGACGACCGTGACCGCGGGGGTGCGGACGAAGAGTTCGCCTCCGTGGTCTTCGACGAGGACTTCGTACGGGCGGCGGTGATCCATGAGCCGACCGCCGTGGAACGCCTGCTGGCAGCCGCTCAGGCCCGGGCTGAGGCCTCCGAGGCGGAAGCGCGCCGGGCGCACGCCCGGGGCACCCGCGGCGACGACGAGCGCTACGAGGACGGCTTCGGACCCGACGGCCACGGCGAGCACGACCGCGACCCGGACCTGGACGACCCGGACGACGCCGATGTCCTCGAAGGCCGCTACGGCGCCCCGGGAACGTACGGCAGGATCTACGGGAAGCACGCCCGCTGGCACCGCCCGGTGGCCTGGGTACTGGCCGTCGTGATGGGTATCGGCATGGTCGCCCTGGCCTTCACGGCCGTCTACCGCGGGGCCTCGTCGAACCGCCAGGACCAGGTCCCGCCACCGGCTTCCACGGGCCTCGAACAGGGCCGGGAGAAGGTCACCGGCACCGGCCCCTCGGCTTCGGCCGACTACTCCCACCCGGCCGTGTCGGCGGTGCCCAGGACCCCGTGACACCAGCGGCGTCGTCGACCCCTCGAACACGCCGGCGCTCCCGGGTGGTCCTGGTGGGTTCCTGTCAGAACTTGTCGCGCACCTCCGCGTTTACCCGGGGCTCCGGCGACCTACTCTGAAGGTATGGGCGGGCCTGGAGACCCTCCTGAGGGGACACCCGAGGGCGCTCCCACAGGTGGAGAGGACGAGTACCGATCCGTCGTCTTCGACGAGTCGTTCGTCCGCGCTGCCCGCCTCCAGGAGTTCTCCGCGCGGGAGCGGATGGCCGATCACGCCCCGGCCGTACGGCGCCGGCCCGCCCTCCAGCGCGGCCTGTCCCGGCAGGCGCTGATCCTGGTCCTGCTGATAGCCGTCGCCTTCGGCACCGCGATCTACATGGGCGTCCGGCACCCCTACCAGAACCCCGTCGCCCGGCCGCCGGAGCCGCTGCGCATGACCGTCATACCCCTCGCGCCCCAGACCCCGGTGCCCGGCGCCGCGAACGTCGACGACCTGTACGCGCACAGTCCCGCGGCGCAGTTCGGCGTCGGCGCCGAGGGTATAGCGCTGCCGGCCTCCCGCCGCACCGCGCACTTCTCGGACAGCCAGGTCGTCGCCGCCCTGACGACCGCCAAGGACTACCTCGTGAAGTCCTCGCTCGACCCGGAGGTGCTCACGGGCGGCACCGACCGGCCGGTACGGATCCTGCTCGACCCCCAGCAGCTCGACCAGTTCGACCGGAGCTTCACCCATCCGGCCGCGGACGGGCGGCACGCGCCCACCGGCTGGCTGGTCCGCTTCGACACCGCGCGCACCGAGCTGGCCGACTTCAGGATCCGGGTGCAGGGCACTCTGCAGGCCACCGAATCCGACTCGAACACCCTTGAGGTCGTCGCGGACCACACCTTCGTCTACGCCCTGAAGCCGGCGGGCTCGGACGCCGGGGCGAAGGCCTCCCTGTTCACCGTCCGGCGCGAGCTGCGCTTCCGCTTCGACCGCGACGACCTGCGCATGCACCAGGCCGAGCTGACGGTCTCCTCCCTCCAGGCCGGACCGCTCGCCTGCGCCGACGACTCGGCGGACCGGCTGCGTCCGCTGCTCGCCGGGCAGACGGCGAAGGCGGGCGGCCCGGCCGGCACCGACCCGTACGCGACCGGCGACGCGACGGCGCTGTGCGGATCGCTGGCGACGAGCGCGCAGCCGAGGATCTGACCCGCGCGTCGGCGCCTGGCGATCCTCGGGCGGCGTCACGAGGGGTGCCCGGCGATCAGCGACCGGTGACCACCGACGGTGTTCAGTGACCGCCGACCACCGAGGATGTTCAGTGACCGCCGACCGCCGACCGCCGACCGCCGACCGCCGACCGCCGACCGCCGACCGCCGACCGCCGACCGCCGACCGCCGACCGGCGGTCAGCGGTCAGCGATCGGTGATCACCGGCCCGCGACCGGCATGGGACCGGTCAGCCGTCGCCCTTGGGACCCGCGTCGCCCTCGGCCCCCGCGTCACCGTCCGGGTGGCCGCCGTCCGAGGCACCGTCGCCGGGGCGTTCGTCGCCGTCCCGCGCCGGCGCGTCCTTGGGGGAGCCGCCCGCGAAGCCGCCGAAGCCGCGCCGCACCCGGCCGCCGAGGTCGCCCGCACCGCCCGCGATGTCGCTGACCAGCTTCATCAGCGGGTCCTTGGAGTTCTTCACGTCCGTCGCGTAGCTCGACGCCGACTGCCGGAAGGAGTCCGAGACCGAGGTGTCCTTGTCCTCGCTGCGCCGCGGATAGTGACCGTCCATGATCCGCTGGTAGTCGCGGGACCCGGCCCACTTCTTCAGCTCGGCGGCGCGCACCGTGGTGAAGGGGTGCGTACGGGGGAGGACGTTGAGGATCTTGAGCACGGAGTCGCGCAGGTCGCCCCCGGCCTCGTACTCCTCGGCCTGCGCGAGGAACGCGTCCACGTTCATCTCGTGCAGGTGGTTGCCGCCCGCGATCTTCATCAGTCCGCGCATCGAGGCCCGCGGGTCCTGTCCGACGAGCAGCCCCGCCCGGTCGGCCGACAGTTCCGACTTGCGGAACCACTCACGCAGCGCGGTCACGATGGCCATGATCGCGAGGTTGCCCAGCGGGATCCAGGCCACCCGGAGGGCGAGGCTGGTCAGGAAGAGCAGGATCGTGCGGTAGACGGAGTGACCGGACAGCGCGTGGCCGACCTCGTGCCCGATCACGGCCCGCATCTCCTCCTCGTCCAGCAGCTCCACGAGACCGGTCGTGACGACGATGATCGGCTCGTCCAGGCCGATGCACATCGCGTTGGGCTGCGGGTCCTGGGAGACGTACATCGGCGGGACCTTCTCCAGGTCCAGGATGTAACAGGCGTCCCGCAGCATGGCGTTGAGGTGCGCGAACTGGGCGTCCGAGACGCGCACCGAGTCGGACAGGAACAGCAGCCGCAGGCTGCGCTCGGGCAGCAGGCCGCTCAGGGCCTTGAAGACCGTGTCGAAGCCGGAGAGCTTGCGCAGGGCCACCAGGGCCGAGCGGTCCGCCGGGTGTTCGTACGCCCGCGAGGAGATCCCCTCGAAGCGCCTGCGCTGCCTGCTCGGCACGTTCTCGTGCCCGTTCCGCTGGTGACCGTCGTCGGACATGTCTTCCCCCATGTGCGTCGGAGTGCCCTATGTGCCCCCAAGGCACGGCCCAGCCTAGGCGGAGATACCGTGGACGGGCAGTACAGAGAAGGAGTCGTACGCCATGGAGCACATCCCCGCAGCCGCCTGGCTCACCGAGGCCGCGAGCGCGGCAGACAAGCAGGGCCCGGGCGATCTGCTCCGCGTCGTGCTGATCGTGATGATCGTCGGACTGGCCCTGACCGCCTGGTTCCTGTTGCGGGGGTACAAGCGCGAGGACGACTGAGCCGCGCTCCGGGCGCCCGGCACCGCGTACGGCGGTCACGGACGCGGGTGACCGCCGTACGGCGTGCCGGTGGGCGCCGCGCGCGGCAACCGGCTTCCCCAACGGCGGAGTCGGGGTGATCGTCGCCGGGGCGCCCGCTTACGATGGGCCGACGTCGTTATCCCGCGCTCCCCCACTCTCGGCTTCGCCCGAGCGGGGGGACCCCCATCGGATAGGTCCTGCCGAGATGAGCTTCCACAGCACTGCCGCACAGCTGGTCACTCTTGCCGCCGAGGGCGAGGAGCACGGTGGTAACCATGAGAGCCTCAACCCGTTCCTGACCGGGGGCGGCGCCCTCTTCGTCCTGCTCCTGCTGCTGTGGATCGTGACGCGTTTCAACCGCGACCGCTGAGCCCTTTCAGCCACCCGCGGCCGTCCCCGGGACCCCTGTCGGGCGGAGCCCGTCGACCGGGCCGGTAGGGTCTGCACGCATGGGAGAGCAGGACATGCCTACCGGTCCGGCGAGTGACCCGGAGAGCGGCGCCGCAGGCGACGCCGCGGGTCGCGTGGTGCGTGGCGGCGTGCGCCGTCTGACGACCGGTCGGCGCAACGGCCCCTCGAATCCGGGCAAGCGCCGTCTCGGCGTGATGGGCGGGACGTTCGACCCGATCCATCACGGGCACCTGGTGGCGGCCAGCGAGGTCGCCGCGCGGTTCCACCTCGACGAGGTGGTGTTCGTGCCTACCGGGCAGCCGTGGCAGAAGTCCGACCGGAAGGTCACCCCGGCCGAGGACCGTTATCTGATGACGGTCATCGCGACCGCCGAGAACCCGCAGTTCTCGGTGAGCCGCATCGACATCGACCGCGGCGGACCGACCTACACCACGGACACCCTGCGCGACCTGCGCTCGCTCAACCCCGACGCCGACCTGTTCTTCATCACCGGCGCCGACGCGCTCGGCCAGATCCTCACCTGGCGGTACGCGGAAGAACTGTTCTCCCTCGCGCACTTCATCGGAGTCACCCGGCCCGGCCACACCCTGACGGACCCCGGGCTGCCCGAGGGCGGGGTCTCGCTCGTCGAGGTTCCCGCGCTCGCCATCTCGTCCACAGACTGCCGTGCGAGGGTCGGCAGGGGAGATCCCGTCTGGTATCTGGTGCCGGACGGTGTAGTGCGCTACATCGACAAGCGTGAGCTGTACCGCGGCGAGTGAGCCGAGAGGGGCACCGGTGAACGACCGATACGACGGATACACGGGCGGCGACCAGTACGAGCTCGTCGGCTACGACGAGTTCGGGCAGCCTGTGTACCGGCAGGTGCCGCCCCAGCCGTCCGGGCAGACCTACGACCCGTACGCGCAGCCCCAACAGCCGCAACAGGCCCAGGGCTACGGCTACGACCCGTACGCGAACGGCGGGACGGCCTACGACACCGGTCAGCAGCCGACGTCGTCCTACGACACCGGCCGGCAGCCGACGTCGTCCTACGACACAGGCCGGCAGCCCGCGTCCTCCTACGACACCGGTCAGCAGACCTCCGTCCCCGCGTACGACCCCTACGACCCCTACGGAGCCGGCGCGTCCGCTCCTGACGGGGCGGGCACGGCGTACGACTCCTACGGGCAGCAGGCCCCGACGTCCCAGACCCCCCGCACGGCGCACTCGGCCCCCACGACGCGGACCGAGCGCGGCGGACAGACCGGGCGGACGGGCCCGACGGGTCAGACACCTCAGCCGGGCCGGCCGGGGCAGACCGGCCGGGCGGTGCGGGACGGGCACGCCGGGTACGACGGGCAGACCCCGGGCGCGGCCGGTGCCACGAGCACCGGACAGCAGCCGCGGGTCGCCGAGCAGACCGCGTACATCCCGCAGCAGGCGGGCTCCACCGAGGACGGTGGGCCGCGCGCCGACCGGGACCACGGCACCGAGCAGTTCGCGTTCGTCGAGGAGCAGGAGGCCGAGTCCGAGGACGTCATCGACTGGCTGAAGTTCACCGAGAACCGCACCGAGCGCCGCGAGGAGGCCCGCCGCCGCGCCCGCGGCCGGATCGTCGCCCTGGTCGTGGTGTTCGCCCTCGTCGTGGTCGGCGGCGTCGGCTACCTCTGGTACGCGGGCAAGCTGCCCGGCACCACCGCGCACGACAAGCCCGCCGTGACGGCGGCGTCGAGCGCCCAGAACCGCGACGTGCTCGTCGTCCACCTGCACGACACGAAGGGCGGCGGCACCTCCACCGCGCTGCTCGTCGACAACACCACGACCAAGCAGGGCACCACCGTCCTGTTGCCCAACTCCCTTGCCCTGACCGGCGACGACGGTTCGACGACCACGCTCGCCAAGTCCGTCGACGACGACGGTTCCTCCGGGACCCAGGAGGCGATCGACACGGTGCTGGGGACCGACATCCAGGGCACCTGGCGCCTCGACACCCCCTACCTCAGCAACCTCGTCGAACTCGTCGGCAACATCGACATCACCACCAACACCGCCGTGCCCGACCCCGAGGCGAAGAAGAAGGGCGAGCCGCCCCTCGTGAAGAAGGGCGAGGACCAGACCCTCAGCGGCAAGACGGCCGTCGCCTACGCGACCTACCGGGCCCCCGGCGAGGCCCAGAACGCCCAGCTGGAGCGGTTCGGTCAGGTCATGCAGGGCGTGCTGCGCAAGCTGTCCTCCGACAAGCAGGCCGCGACGACCACCGTGCAGACCCTCGCGCAGATCCTCGACCCGCCGCTGACCGACCAGGACCTCGGTGTCTTCCTCGCCAAACTCGCCGACCTCGCCAAGGGCGGCGACTACAAGACGGCGCTGCTGCCCGTGCAGCAGGACGGCACCCTGAGCGAGAGCGCCACCGACAGTGTGGTCAAGGACGTGCTCGGTGGAACCGCGAAGAGCCCCGAGGCCGGCGCCGCCGTCCGCGTCGGCATCAAGAACGCCACCGGAGTGAAGTCCGCCACGGACAACGCCCGTGTCGTCCTGGTCAACGGCGGTTACACCTTCCTGGACTCCGGCACCGCCGCCGCGGCCGAGAGCGTGTCCCGGATCACGTACGCCGACGACGCCAAGAAGAACGACGCCGTCGAGGTCGCGAAGACCCTGGGCCTGCCGACCAGCTCCGTGAAGAAGGGCGGGGCGACGTCCAACGCGGACGTGTCCGTGGTCCTGGGCCAGGACTACAAGGTGAGCGCCCCCACCGGATGACCCCGCGTGATCGGCGGTGACGACCGGCGATCACGAGGTGTCCGCGGCCGTGCCCCGGGGCTCTCGGGGCACGACCGCGGAAACGCGTGGGGTGCCGTCGGCTGTCCGTGAGACCCTTGAGTCATTACTGACCGCCGACGGAAAGCCGCGTAGTGACCGCCACGGACCGCTCCATCGAGCTCATCAAGACCGCCGCACAGGCGGCCGCCGACAAGCTCGCGCACGACATCATCGCCTACGACGTCAGCGATGTGCTCTCGATCACCGACGCCTTCCTGCTGGCGTCCGCGCCCAACGACCGCCAGGTCAAGTCGATCGTCGACGAGATCGAGGAGCGCCTGAGCAAGGAGCTCGGCGTCAAGCCGGTCCGCCGCGAGGGCGACCGCGAGGCCCGCTGGGTGCTGCTCGACTACGTCGACATCGTCGTGCACGTCCAGCACAGCGAGGAGCGCGTCTTCTACGCCCTGGAGCGGCTCTGGAAGGACTGCCCGGAGCTGGACCTGCCGGCCGACGCCAAGGCCACCCGCGGCAAGACCGCCGAGCACGCCAAGCTGCAGGCCGAGGAGGACTCCGCCGAACTGGGAGAGCTGCGGTGACCGCCGAGGCCGGCAGGAAGCAGGGCCGGGGCCGCCGGGTCATCCTCTGGCGGCACGGCCAGACCTCCTGGAACGTGGAGAGCCGCTTCCAGGGCTCCACGGACGTGGAGCTCACCGAGACCGGCATCGGCCAGGCCCGGCGCGCCGCCCGGTTGCTCGCCTCGCTGGAGCCCGACGCGATCGTCGCCTCCGACCTGAGGCGCGCCGCCGCCACGGCCGCCGAGCTGGCCGAGCTCACCGGCCTCGACGTCACCCACGACGAAGCCCTGCGGGAGACCTACGCGGGCGTCTGGCAGGGGCTGACGCACGAGGAGATCCTCGGCCGGTACGGCGACGAGTACGCCGCGTGGAAGCGCGGCGAGCCCGTGCGCCGCGGCGGAGGCGAACTGGAGTCCGAGGTCGCCGACCGGGCCGCTCCCGTGGTGCTGCGACACGCCGACAAACTCCCCGAGGACGGCACGCTCGTGGTCGTCAGCCACGGCGGCACGATCCGTACGACCATCGGGCGTCTGCTCGGCCTGGAGTCACAGCACTGGGAGAGTCTCGGCGGCCTCTCCAACTGCTGCTGGTCCGTCCTCGGACGGGGCGCGCGGGGCTGGCGACTGCTGGAGCACAACGCCGGCACGCTGCCGGAGCCGGTGCTCGGAGACGACGACTGAGCGGTTCGGACGGCGCTCTGTCCGGTCCCGCGGAGCCGCCGGGACCGGATTTCACTTTCCGGCAGGTCGCAGGCTAAAGTTCTTCTTGTTCGCCCCGCAGGGCGGGAAGAACGCAAGGGGCTATAGCTCAGTTGGTAGAGCGCCTGCATGGCATGCAGGAGGTCAGGAGTTCAATTCTCCTTAGCTCCACAGATCGGCTCTTCCGAGTCGTCGAAGATCGGTGAACAGGATCCCGTCCCCTCCAGGGGGCGGGATTTTCTGTGTGTCCCGGACCGTCGTGCGGCCTTCGGCACACTCTTCTTGATCCGGCTTGAGTCACTTGGGCCTCCGGGGGCGTATACCTCTGCGGACGCGCTCCTCATGTGCACGTATGCGCTGGCCGCGACGGCTACGTCGGGTGCCGTGTCCGGACTGGTACGAAGGCGTCGCTGACCGTATTGCTCCGGCCGTGGCAGAATCAAACGGCCGGAAGGGGGCGCGGCCCGACGGGAGGGAGTAGCGATGCCTGCGAGCATCCTCGAGGAGGTCCACGATCTTCTCGAAGTGGCACCGAAACGTAGAAGAGCCACCCTCCTCGACTGTCCTTCCTGCGGATCCGTCCACATCGCCCAGGTCCTCGGCGACAACGGCGGGATCTCCTACGTGTGCACGGCCTGCGGCCACAGCTGGAGCTGATCGATGGGTGCACACAGGCGAAAGTGCGATTGGTGCGGCAGTGGTACGCCCATCGTCCGCGACATGGAACCGGTCAACCACGACTACCAGTACTGGTGCGAGGAGTGCGCGCGGGCGCTGATCATAAAAGGCGACCCGATCGAGACGTACCGCGAGCTGGAGGGCGAGCCGATCTACGGGCGGCTCCTCGACGAGCACTGCACGCTCAAGCGTTTCTACTCGTTCGCGACAGCCTGACCGCGAGGACGGCCAGGAAGACGCAACCGGCTGCCGCGTAGAGGGCCGACAGCGCCGACTGGACGCCGTTCTGGTGCAGTTCGAGCCTGCCCGGACCGTGCGGCACCCACCACAGCGCGTACGAGCAGAACACCAGGGCGGTGGCGACGGCGGACGTCCTCCCGCGCGTCGCGAGGAGCAGCGTCACCGGCACGCACCACACCCAGTGGTGCGACCACGACACCGGGCTGACCAGCAGTGCCGTCACCGCGCAGGCCGCCACCGCCCAGGCCCGCAGTCCACGCAGCTCCGCGGCCACGGCGACGGTGATTCCCAGCACCCCCGCCACGGCCGCCGCGGCGACCCACCAGAGGCCGGGGTGCGCGCTGTGCAGCAGGCGGGCCAGGACCCCGCGCAGCGACTGGTTCGCGGTGTCCTCCACCAGCCCGACCCGGCCCGCCTCGAAGACCATCCGGCTCCAGAAGCGCCACGAGTCGTACGGCAGGACGGCCGCCGCGAGCAGCGTCGCCCCGGTGAACGCGACGGCCGCCCCGCGCGCGTGGCGCAGCCGGGACCCGCCGCGGCCCCCGCGGGCGTGTTCCACGAGGCCGGCGGCCAGCAGGAACACCGCGAACAGCATCGGGGTCAGCTTGACCGCCGCGGCGATCCCGATGCCGGCCCCGGCCCAGCGCCGTACGGGCCGCCCGCTCAGGTCCCACAGCACCAGCACGCCGAGCAGCAGGTTCACCTGCCCGTAGCGCAGCGTCGTCCACACCGGCTCGCACCAGACGGCCGCCGCCGACGCCCACCACGCGCTCTTCGCGCGCGCGTGGCCGGCGAGTCGCAGCGAGAGCGACACGAACGCCACGAGAAGGGCCAGGTTCCCGGCCGTCGCCAGCGTCCGCAGGGCCGCCGGGTCCAGCAGGGTCAGCGGTGTGAACAGCAGGGCCGCGAACGGCGGGTACGTCGTGGGCAGATGGGCCTCGGTCGTGCGCAGCGCGTAGAGGTCGCCGCCCGCGCGTACGGTCGCGCCCTCCGCCCGGTACACCGTCAGGTCGATCATCGACACGTGCGCGGCCCGCTGCGCGCACCAGAAGGCGGCGAACGACAACAGGCATGTCCCCAGGGCGACGGACGCGTGGCGGCGGACGCGGGGGAGGGCGATCACGGTCACGGAGGCCGACACTATCCCGCATGTCCGTATTGTCCGAGCGGCGCGGAATCGATTTGGTGGTGCACGGGGAGGACCGTGTAATGTTGGCGTCGCCGCCGGGGAGACCGGGCGGAACAGCGCAAGGGGCTATAGCTCAGTTGGTAGAGCGCCTGCATGGCATGCAGGAGGTCAGGAGTTCAATTCTCCTTAGCTCCACAGAAGATGAAGGCGGGCCACCCGGACAGGGTGGCCCGCCTTCATCGTGTTCGGGGGCCGGCCACCCGATCGTCCGGGCGGCCGGCCCCCGTCGTGTTCAGCGGCCGCTGCCGAGCGCCCGGCGGCCCCGGCGCTGGGAGAGCACCGGCAGGTTGTTGCGGGCCGGCGCGGAGGACCTGGAGTCCTCCTCAAGGCGCAGGGCGAGCGCCGGGCAGCGGCGTACGGCACGCAGCGCCTTCGCCTCCGCGTACCGGGGGACCTGAGCCTGCGCGACGGTGGGGAAGCCGTCCGCGCCGAGCTCGAAGACCTCGGGCAGGATGTCCGCGCACAGGCCGTGCCCGCGGCACAGCGTCCAGTCGACGTAGATCTTCTGGCGGCTGGGGCCCGCCTCCTCCTGCGCCTGGCCGCCCGGGATGCCCGTCGGGGTCTGCCCGCCCTCGAAGAGCGGCAGAACGCCCTCCACGGGCCTTCCACAGCCGTTTCCGAGGACGTGCGCGGCGAGGTCGTCGGTGAACGCCTTGATCGTCGACTCGATGAACATCGCCGAGCCGTCCGGGTGGGAGCAGGCACCGCGTCGCTTCACGGCCTTGGCGACCTGCTTCACGGCCTCCAGGGCGGCCGGACCGCCGCCGTTGAGGATGTCCTCCAGACCGCGCGCCGCGGCGGGCAGGCCGAGGTAGCAGGGACCGCACTGTCCCGCGCTCTCCTCGGCCAGCCACTGCGCCACGCGGAGCGACTCGCCCAGCGGGCACGTCTCCTGGGTGATCGGGAGGATCGCGCCGGCGCCGAGCGATCCGCCCACGGCGTCCAGGGAGTTGCGGGAGACGATCGCCTCGTTGACCGTCGCCGCGTCCAGCCACTTGCCGTGGTACCCGCCGGTCAGCACGCCCTGCGGTACGGGCGGGGCACCGGCGAGCTGGAGCACGTACCGCAGCGGTACGCCGGTCGGAACCTCGATCACCATGGGGCGCGCGACCGCGCCGGAGACGGTGAGCATGACGGTGCCGGGCTCGTCGTACAGGCCGGTGTTGCGGTAGCGGTCGGGGCCGATGCGGGCGGCGATGGCCAGCTGCGCGAACGTCTCGGCGTTCGACAGCAGCGTGGGCGCGCCGCCGACCCCGGTCTGCGACGCGCTGATCTTGCGGCCGGGCGGGATGGCCGGGCCGCCGTCGATGGAGCGGACGAGCGAGGCCGCCGCCCCGGTCACCATGCGGACCGGATTGCGCTGCACGCGCGCGCGAAGCGGCGATCCGCGCCGGTCGCTCAGGCCGCGCTCGGCCAGCGCGGCCTCCATGGACCGCTGGGTGGACTCACGCGTCACGCCGATGACCAGGGTGCGCGCGCCCATGGCCTCCGCGGCGAGCAGGGCTCCGTCCAGGATGAGGTGCGGGGCACGGTTGATGAGGACCGTGTCCTTGCGGCAGGCGGGTTCGTCCTCGCTTCCGTTGACGACCACCACGGGCCGGATGCCCTTGCTGATGGCCGACTCGGCGACCGAGCGCAGTTTCTTGGCGAAGGGGAAGCCCGCGCCGCCGCGGCCCTTCAGGCCGATCGCCTCGGCGAGGCCGGCCAGCTGTTCACCGCCCATCGGCTCGAGCGGCCCGTGCACCTTGAGGTGCATGGGCAGGTCGAGCCGTTCAACCAGGTCGAAACCCGACGTGAGCTGCGGAAGTCCGACGACGCGGACCTCCGGGACGTCGGGCAGGGCCTCGTTCACTTAAAGCCTCCGGAAGGGGCGTTCCATGGTTCACCGGAGCCAGGAGCGTCGAAGGCACCCGGCAGTACGTCAGGCGTGGGACCGCTGTCGTACGTGTCGTTGGTGTTGTACGTGCGGAAGGCGGGGTTCGTCTCACCGGTGTCGTACACATCACTCGTGCCGTAGCCGGCCGTGGTCGAATTGTCGTAGACGGGGATGCTGTATCCCGTGTCGGCGAGCGGGTCGTACGCGGAGCGGGGCGCTTCGCCGACCGGCGGCGGGGAGGGGACGGGCCAACTCCCCGACGGGCTGCTGCCGTCGGGGCGCGGGTACGCCTCCGTGGGCTGCTGTGTGTTCACCGGCATCTGGAAGCGCTCGGTCGGCGCGGCCCCCGCGGGATTCGCGCCGGGCGTTCCCGACATGGCCCGGTAGGCGGCCGCGAAACCGGGCGTCCCGCCCGCGGCGGGGTCCGCCGGGGTCTGGTAGAGCGACTGTCCGGGGCCCGGGGCGCGCTGCGGCGGCACGAAGGAGTCTCCCGCGGACTGCTGGGCGGGGCGCGGCGCGAAGCCCGGCGCGGTGTTCTCGGCCAGGGAGGCGCGGGATGCCGTGAGCCGCTCCTCGCGCGCCATCCGGGCGCCGAAGCCGTTGCCCTCGCCGAGGAGCGCGAGGAACCGGTCGGCGATCCTGCGCTTGTAGGGGGCGGGCGCCGCGCGCAGGGCGAGCGCGGCCATGACCGCGACCAGGCACAGGCTGTACAGGATCGTGAAGATCGGCTTCGCCTGTCGACCCGCGTAGAGGCCGTGGATCAGCGCGGAGCACCAGGCCGGGTAGGCCAGCATGTGCATCGCGCGCCAGCGGGATGCGACCGGGGCGGGGGACGCGAAGGCGCCGCGCAGCGCGCCGGTGACGGCCGTGAAGATCATGAGCAGTCCGGCCAGGGAGCCGAAGCCGATGAGTCCGGCCGTCCCGGACACGCCGAGGCTGAAGGGGATCAGCGCGGCGATCAGCACGGTGTGGTCGAGCGCCAGCTTGACCGTGATGTGCAGCAGCAGGAAGGCGACCGAGGACACGGCGGTCGTGCGGTGCACCGCCTGCGCCACCAGGCGCTGGCGGGTGTTGAGGAACAGCCGGTCGGTCGCCACCAGCCCCCAGATGACGGAGCAGGAGAGGGCGACCAGCGACAGCACGCCGGCGCCGAAGTTGAGGAAGTCCCGGACTCCGTTGCCTCCTGCCAGTACGACCACGGGTATGAGAAGCAGAATGACAGCGGTGGCCACTCCATAGGCGGAGCGGCCTGGGCGGGGAAGAGTGCTGCCATTACGACGAGGGTTCATAGGGGGGTTACTCCCAACGGTTCGGGGAAGCGGTCCCGAAGCCGCACTCTAGGTCGAGTCCCTCCTGAGGGATACGAGATTGAGTTATTACGTTGTTATCAAAGGGCCTCCAGGGCCTTGTGTTGTCCCTTAGGGTCCGTTACGCGAAGTAATATTTGAATATTGTTCAGTTTTTTGGCGTGATCGTGACTGTCGCACGGCGTGTCGCGTGCCCCGGAAGCCCGTCGCGACGCGCGCGGGTGCTGCGGTACCCTGACGCCATGCGTGCCGTACGCCTTCTGCTTAGCGAGCCGCGCTGATCAGTCCCGACCACTGACGACCCGTGGTCGGAATCGGCGCGGCTTCCCCTCCTGTGCGAGGGGATTTTTCATTTCTGAGCCGCTGGCAGAGACGATCGATGGAGCTTTGAGGATCATGAGCGAGACGAACCCCGCTGCCGCCTCCGAGGTGGCAGCGCCGCACCGCTACACGGCCGCGATGGCCGCGGAGATCGAAGCACGCTGGCAGGACTTCTGGGACGCCGAGGGCACGTACGAGGCGCCGAACCCCAGTGGTGACCTGGCGGGCGATCCCGAGCTGGTCGCGAAGCCCAAGAAGTTCATCATGGACATGTTCCCCTACCCCTCCGGTGCGGGCCTGCACGTGGGCCACCCGCTGGGCTACATCGCCACCGACGTGTTCGCCCGCTTCCAGCGGATGACCGGTCACAACGTCCTGCACACCCTGGGCTTCGACGCCTTCGGCCTGCCCGCCGAGCAGTACGCCGTGCAGACCGGCACGCACCCGCGCGCGTCCACCGAGGCCAACATGGAGAACATGAAGGTCCAGCTGCGCGCGCTGGGCCTGGGCCACGACAAGCGCCGGTCGTTCGCCACGATCGACCCGGAGTACTACAAGTGGACCCAGTGGATCTTCCTGCAGATCTTCAACTCCTGGTACGACGACGAGGCCGGCAAGGCCCGTCCGATCTCCGCGCTGATCGCCCAGTTCGAGAGCGGTGACCGGGCCGTCTCGGGCGCTGACGGCACCACGCGCGCGTGGAACGAGCTGACCGCCGTCGAGCGCGCCGACACCCTGAGCGAGTACCGGCTGGCCTACGCCTCCGACGCGCCCGTCAACTGGTGCCCCGGGCTGGGCACCGTACTGGCCAACGAGGAGGTCACCGCGGACGGCCGCTCGGAGCGCGGCAACTTCCCGGTCTTCAAGGCCAAGCTGCGGCAGTGGAACATGCGGATCACCGCGTACGCCGACCGCCTGCTGGACGACCTGGAAGTGCTGGACTGGCCCGAGGCCATCAAGCTGCAGCAGCGCAACTGGATCGGCCGCTCCGAGGGCGCCCGCGTCGACTTCCCCGTCGACGGCGACGCCATCACGGTCTTCACCACGCGTCAGGACACCCTGTTCGGCGCCACCTACATGGTGCTGGCCCCCGAGCACCCGCTGGTCGACAAGTTCGTCCCGGCGGCCTGGCCCGAGAACACCCACGAGGTGTGGACCGGCGCTCACGCCACCCCCGCCGAGGCCGTCGCCGCCTACCGCGCGCAGGCCGCGTCGAAGTCGGACGTCGAGCGTCAGGCCGAGGCCAAGGACAAGACCGGCGTCTTCACCGGCGTGTACGCCACCAACCCGGTCAGCGGCGAGCGGATCCCCGTCTTCATCGCCGACTACGTGCTGATGGGCTACGGCACCGGCGCCATCATGGCCGTCCCGGCGCACGACACCCGCGACTTCGCGTTCGCGCGCGCCTTCGAGCTGCCGATGCGCTGCGTCGTCGAGCCGAGCGACGAGCGAGGTACCGACCCCTCGACATGGGACGACGCCTTCGCCTCGTACGACGCGAAGATCGTCAACTCCGCGGGCGCCGAGGTCTCCCTGGACGGCCTGGGTGTCGTCGAGGCCAAGGCGCGCATCACCGAGTGGCTGGCCCGCCGGGGCATCGGCGAGGGCACCGTCAACTTCCGCCTGCGCGACTGGCTGTTCAGCCGCCAGCGCTACTGGGGCGAGCCCTTCCCGATCGTGTACGACGAGGACGGGGTCGCCCACCCGCTGCCCGAGTCGATGCTGCCCCTGGAGCTGCCGGAGGTCGAGGACTACTCACCGCGCACCTTCGACCCGGACGACGCGAACACCTCCCCGGAGACGCCGCTGTCCCGCAACGAGGACTGGGTCGACGTCACCCTGGACCTGGGCGACGGCCGAGGCCCGCGGAAGTACCGGCGCGAGACCAACACCATGCCCAACTGGGCCGGTTCCTGCTGGTACGAACTGCGCTACCTGGACCCGCACAACGACCGGAAGCTGGTCGACCCGGGCATCGAGCAGTACTGGATGGGCCCGCGCGAGGGGCAGCCCACCGGCGGGGTCGACCTGTACGTCGGCGGCGCCGAGCACGCCGTGCTGCACCTGCTGTACGCGCGCTTCTGGTCGAAGGTCCTGTTCGACCTGGGCCACGTCTCCTCGGCCGAGCCGTTCCACAAGCTGTTCAACCAGGGCATGATCCAGGCCTTCGTGTACCGCGACAGCCGTGGCATCGCCGTGCCGGCCGCCGAGGTGGAGGAGCGCGACGGCGCGTACTACCACCAGGGCGAGAAGGTCTCCCGGCTGCTGGGCAAGATGGGCAAGTCCCTGAAGAACGCGGTCACTCCGGACGAGATCTGCGACGAGTACGGCGCGGACACGCTGCGCCTGTACGAGATGGCGATGGGTCCCCTGGACGTGTCGCGACCGTGGGACACGCGCGCGGTGGTCGGCCAGTACCGGCTGCTGCAGCGCCTGTGGCGCAACGTCGTCGACGAGACCACCGGTGCCGTCACCGTCGTCGAGGACGGCACGGCCGGCGCGGCCGGTGCGGACGAGGACACGCTGCGGGTCCTGCACAAGGCGATCGACGGCGTGCGCCAGGACCTGGAAGGTCTGCGTTTCAACACGGCGATCGCCAAGGTCACCGAGCTGAACAACCACCTGACCAAGTCGGGCGGCCCGGTGTCGCGCACGGTCGCCGAGTCCCTGGTGCTGCTGATCGCGCCGCTGGCGCCGCACATCGCCGAGGAACTGTGGCGCAAGCTGGGCCACTCGGACTCGGTGGTGCACCAGGACTTCCCGGTGGCCGATCCGGCGTACGTCGTGGACGAGGCCGTGACCTGCGTCGTGCAGATCAAGGGGAAGGTCAAGGCGCGCCTGGAGGTCTCCCCGTCGATCTCCGACGCCGATCTGGAGAAGATCGCGCTGGCCGACGAGAAGGTCGTCGCGGCGCTGGACGGCGCGGGCATCCGCAAGGTGATCGTGCGGGCGCCGAAGCTGGTGAACATCGTCACCGCCTAGCTGGGGCTGGCGGTTTCGCGCGCGAGCGGCTCGCGGGGTCCGTGGCGGTCCTCGACGGGGGCTGTGGCGTGGTCCGTAGCGGTCCATGGTGGTCGGTGCCGTGGTCCATGGTGTCCGGGGTGGAGTTCGTGGCGTGGTCCATGGCGGTCTCGCCCGGACCTGCGGGCGTCTGCGGCCGGGTCTGCGGCCGGGCCGGCGCCCGGACCTGCGGCCGGGTCCGCGCGTGAGTGCGCGCGGGGTCTTTCGGCGCTCCGGCCGCTTTCGGGCCGGGGCGTCGGGGTAGTCCCCTACGGGCAGGTTCGGGGTTCTTCCGGAACTCCGGACCTGCCCGTTGCGTTTACCGTTGAAGAGCGTCGCGGCAGCCGCCGCGGCCTTCGGGAGGAGGAGCGTGGTGGAAACCGTGATCGCAGTGATCGCTCTGCTCTTCCTGCTGTTCGTGGTCCTGGGCGCCTACGCCACGGTGAAGGTGATCGGCGCCGCCAAGCGCGGCGTGGACCGCACGATCTCGCAGGCCCGCCGCACGGTCGAGGACAGCACCCTGCGCGCCAAGACCTTCACCCAGTTCGGCCCGGCCGGCGAGATCGCCCAGCTGCGGCTGAAGCTGCGCACCTCGATGCGGGCCACGCAGGACGCGCTGCACGCGGGCGTGGGTGAGGACGAGTCCCTGAAGGAGTCACTGGCGCTCTTCGAGCGGCTCAGCGCGCACGGGCGGGAGCTGGACGACGAGCTCAAGCGCCTGGAGACGGAGCCGGACAAGGGCACCCTGGCCACGCGGCTGCCCGGACTGCGCGAGCGCACCGAGCGGATCACCGGGTCCGCCGACTCACTGCGCTGGGCCGCGCGGGACCGCGCGCGCCGGTTCGCCGAGGACGACCTGGACTCGCTGAGCGCGCAGATCGACGTCGAGGCGGGCGCGCTGCGGCACTGGACGACCGAGCCGAAACCCACGTCCTCCTGGCCCGAGGCACCGGCTCCGGAGGCGAACGCTTCCGGCGGCCAGACCTGGCCGGGGCCTCCTCGGTCGCGCCCGGCCGAGGAGCCGACGCGCTCCGCCATCACACCGCCGGGGCCGCGTCCCACCTACCCCTGGCAGAAGAAGCCCCGCCCCGAGAGCACGACTTGACCCGACCTGGAGCCCAGGTGAGAGGGCCGGGCTGCCGTCCGGACGCCCCGGCGGGTAACCTCCAGCTCATGTCCCGCCATGTCGCGATCGTCACCGATTCAACGGCCTACCTGCCGCCCCGGACGATGGAGCGCCACGGCATCACCGCGGTGCCCCTGACCGTGGTCCTCGGCGACCAGGCCCTCGAAGAAGGCACCGAGATCTCGGCCCGTTCCCTGGCCCAGGCCCTCCAGAAGCGGCGCCCCGTCACCACGTCCCGGCCCAGCCCCGAGGTCTTCGCCGCCACCTACCGCGCGATCGCCGAGTCGGGTGCGACCGGCATCGTCTCCCTCCATCTGTCCGCCGAGTTCTCCGGCACCTACGACGCCGCGGTCCTCGCGGCACGTGAGGCTCCCCTGCCCGTGCGCGTGGTGGACACGGGGATGGTCGCGATGGCCCTCGGATTCTGCGCGCTCGCCGCGGCCCGGTCCGCGGAGGCGGGGGGCACCGTCGACGAGGCCGTCACGGCCGCGGAGAAGCGGGCCGCGGGCACCTCCACGTATTTCTACGTCGACACCCTCGACTATCTGCGCCGCGGCGGCCGTATCGGGGCCGCACAGGCGCTGCTCGGCTCCGCGCTCGCGGTGAAGCCGCTGCTGCAACTGGACGGCGGCCGCATCGAACTGCTGGAGAAGGTGCGCACGGCCTCCAAGGCGATCGCCCGGCTGGAGGAGATCGTGGCCGAGCGCGCGGGCAGCGCCCAGGTCGACATCGCTGTCCACCACCTGGCCGCCCCCGAGCGGGCGTCCGCCCTCGCGGACCGGTTGCGGGCGCGGGTGCCGGGGCTGGCCGATCTGCATGTGAGCGAGGTGGGGGCGGTGATCGGGGCGCACACCGGGCCCGGGTTGCTGGGGGCGGTCATCTCGCCTCGGTGAGGGCGGGAAAACCGCTGAACGGATGGGGCCGGCCGGGCAGGCAGGGCAGGCCGGGTCGATCGTGCCGGCCGTGCTGGGTATGTGTGCGGCTCCGGGTATGCCATGCCTGCTGTGACTCCCACGGGTGACCGGGTTGTCCACAACCCGCCGTTGGTCCACCGGAATTGAGCAAGATCATCGCGAGATGACGAAGTGTCGGATCCTCGACGCATGGCACTTCGATCACGCTCACGCACCGCCACACCGACCAGTGGGCCGGGGCGCGGTCCCGTCTCCGACGGCCGCACCCGGCACGGCCGTTCCCACCACCGCCGTCCCCATCCGCGAAGCCGCTCCGGTGCCGAGGCCCGGCGCCACGACGCCCCGGCCGAGGCGTTCCGTCTGCGCGCGCGGGCGCTCTTCCCCGCATCGGGCCGGAAGGAAGGGGAGTCGGGGCACGGGCCGCCGGGGGTGGACCAGGACGTGGGCGCCCCCAGGGCGAGAACCTCGACGGGGCTCGGGGCCGCCAGGGGCTGGGGTGGGGACCGGGTCCCTCGGGGCGACGACGGCAGTGACGGCCCCTCGCCCGACGAGCCCGCAGTCCGAGTGGCGGCTCCGGCGCCGGACACGGACGACCCCGCGGGCACCGGCGTTCCCACGAGCGGCGCCGCGGCCGAGTGGCGACAGCGGGCCGGGCTCGCCGCACGCGAGCGGATGCCGCTGTGGCTGCAGTCGAGGTGCGGCCTGGAGCGCCGGAGCGTGGCGGCGCTCGGTGTCCTGCTCGTCATCGCCGCGGTCTTCGCCGTGCAGCACTTCTGGGCGGGCAGGGCGCAGCCGGTGCGCGCTGACCCCGGGGAATTGCATCCGATGCACGATCGCCCGCTGGTGCCTGGCCCTGAACTGCGGGAAGTGTACCGGCTGGCCGCCTGACGTCCATCCAAGCTCATCGCGGCCCTGACCTGCGAGTTTGTTTGGAAGCATTCGTTAGATGCATGATTCCATCCTTTAGTGAGAGAGGGTGGGGAGTGTCCGACGGTACGAGGGAAGTACATGGGGCCGCTGTGCTGGAGCTGGTCTCGGGGGTACATCTGCTGCACCCCGAGGACGCCGTACTCGACGCGATGCTGTCGGGTTGGGCACGGCAGCAGGTGGGGGGCCGGGGGCTCCAGCCGGGGACTGTCGATGGCCGGCGACGCGTCGTCGAGACCTTCGGGGACTTCACGAATGAGTACCCGTGGAAGTGGACGGCCGCGCACATCGACGAGTGGATGGCGGACTTGGTGATGCGACACAACCGCGCCAAGTCGACGCTCCGCAACTACCAGGGGGCCGTGAGCTTGTTCATGGACTACCTCCTCAACCCGGTCTACGGGTGGGTGGAGGTCTGTCTGGAACGGTTCGGCACGCATCCGACGCCGATCCTTCATGACGGCAATCGGCGCGAACACCTCGTGGACTACGAGGGAGGCGAAGAGCGCCGGCCGATGACGCGGGAGGAGTGCCAGCTCCTCTTCGATCACATCGATGACCGGGTGGACCGGATGATCAAGCGAGGCCGAAAGGGGGCCCTGACCGCCTACAGGGATTCCACCTTGTTCAAGACGATCTACGGCTGGGGTCTGCGGGCTTCGGAGGTGTCCGGCCTGGACATGGTGGACCTCTACCGGAACGCGAAGGCTCCGCAGTTCGGCCGGTACGGCATGGTGCACGTCCGCAAGGCCAAGGGCACCAAGGGCTCCGGCCCGCGGCGGCGGAACGTCGCCAGCATTATGCCGTGGGCGGTGGAGTCCCTGGAGGACTACGTCGTCAACGGCCGTCCCCGCTACGGATTCCCGACGCACCCGGCTTTGTGGTTGACCGAACGTGGCGGCCGGCTGCGGACGCGCGAGATCGAGGACCGGTTCGCTCTCTACCGCGATGAGCTGGGGCTCTCGGAGGAACTGGTGCCGCACTGCCTGCGGCATTCGTACGTCACGCACAACATCGAGGACGGCGTCGACCCGAAGTTCATCCAGGAACAGGTTGGCCACCTCTACGCGTCCACGACCGCTCTCTACACCGCGGTCAGCGACGATTTCGCCAACACGATGATGCTCAAGGCCATCGACCTGGCCTTCGACAACGACCCCGGGCAGCGGGCCCTGGAACGGAGTGGACAGCGGTGACGGCGAAGCTCGACTACAAGTGGCACCTGCGCGAGGTCATGGCCACGAAGGGCATGTTCTCCACCACCGACCTGCGGTCTCCGCTGGCCGAGCGGGGCATCGATCTGTCCGCCAGCCAGATTTACCGGCTGGTGGTGGAGGTCCCGGAACGGCTCAACCTCAAGGTCCTGATGTCCTTGTTGGACATCCTCGACTGCTCGATGGACGAGCTGATCGAGCCGGTCGCCGCAGGCAGGCCGAGGGCGAAGAAGGCCGCGGACGGCACTGAGACCACCGGTGTCGGCGACTTCCGGCCCAAGCGGGCTCGGGTCACCCGGTCGTGAACGCTTCTGCCCAAGCCGCCGTCGACCCGCATGCGGTGATCCGTCAGTTGGTCGCCGTCGTTGAACCCGATCTTCCGCCGGATGCCGTTCAGGCCGCGATGGCCCGGGCGGTTCGGTCCAAGGCAGCCGCCGTCCGCCTGGCCAAAGTTCTCGAAGGCGATCCCGGGCTGCTGACCTCGGGTCGGGCCGAAGGCCCGGCCTCGGTCGAACGCCTGATCCGTCTTCTGCAAGAGGGCGGCGCCGTCCACGTTGTCCGCCCGCCCTGCGCGCGATGCGGCAGGCTGGCGCCGCTGACGAGCACCCAGGAGTCCGGGCTGCGGATCTGTTCCTCATGCAGCAACTACCGGACGAGGGCGAAGGGCTGGGCCTGCGTCGCCTGCGGTAACGGCGAGACCCCGCGCTACGGTCTGGACCGCTTCGGTCGTGAGGTTTGCCGCTTCTGCTTCAAGGGCGACTGCACCGAGGACCCGGCTGCCGACCTGTTGAGTCACCTGTCCGGCGTCGGGCTCGACAGGACTGTGCTCCAGACGGTGATCACCGAGGTCACCGGGGGGAAGGCCACGGTCGCCCGCCGTCTGCTCTGGGACCTTCAGAACCAACCGGGCCTTCTGGCCGGTCAGGTTCCCCACCGCTCGCCGCGGACCTTGCTGCTGGCCGACCGGCTGCACCAGGCGGGAGCCGAGAGCGTTCCGGCGCCGAAGTGCCCGCACTGCGACCGCGCGGTTCCATTGACGCACTCGATCAAGCGGATGCGGGTCTGCGGGAGTTGTTACAACCGCTCGAAGGCCGAGTCCTGCAAGTGGTGCGGGCGCCATCGCCCGGTCGCCGGCCGCGACGACGCGGGCGCCCCGATCTGCGTCACCTGCCGCCGAGAGGAGCCCGCTTACCGGGAGACATGCGGTGTCTGCGGTCGGCTCGACGCCGTGGCCGCCCGCACCGGCGACGGGCCGCTCTGCGCTGTCTGCCTCAAACCGCCGGTCGTCCAGTGCGGTTCCTGCGGTAAGCTCCGCGGCTGCCTCTTCGCCAAGACCGACTCGCCTCGCTGCCGGACATGTTCCCGCAGGCTGGAGCCCTGCACCGACTGCGGGACCCCCTCCCGCGTTACCGCCAGAACGGTACGGGGACCGATCTGCGAGAACTGCTGGGAGATGGCCCCCGAAGCCCAAAGGCCCTGCCAGCAGTGCGGCACGGTCGAGCGGTTGTTCCACTTCGGCCTCTGCCGCAGATGCGCAGGGGAACGACAGCTGCGGACGCTGCTGACACCGCCCGACGGCAAACGCCGCCCCGAACTCGACAAGGTCGCGGCCGCGCTGTTGGACCTCAACCCCCGCCGGACCCTGCTTTATCTGCGGGAGTCGGCCACCGCTACCCGTCTCGTCACCGACCTCGCCGCCGGCACCTGCGACCTCAGCCACGAAGCCCTCGACGCTCGCATGAGCCACCAGCGAGACCTAGCTGTCGACTACTTCCGGGCCGTCCTGGTCTCCGCCGGCATCCTCCCGGTCCGGGACGAGTACATGGCCCGGCTGGAGCGATGGATCGAGCAGAGGACCGCAACCATCGACGATCCGGAGGACCGCCGCCTGATCACCGCGTTCGCCCGATGGGACCGCATCGCCCACATCCGGCGACGAGCCCGCGGCAAACCGATCTCCGCCCACACCAACGACGTCGCCCAGACGCAGATAGCCAAGGCCATCACCTTCCTGAACTGGATCAAGAGCCAGGGCGACACCCTGGCAACCTGCCGACAGCCCCTCATCGACCTCTGGCTCACCTCGGAAAACCACCAAGGCCCCTACGCAGCAGCGCCGTTCGTCCGCTGGGCAGTCCGCAGCAAGTTCGCCTCCGGGATCAGCATCCCGGCCCGGCCGCGGCGGATCTTTCACCTCCCGCTGGACGCCGACGAACGCTGGGCGACCGCCCGGCGGCTCTTGAATGACGACTCCATCGAGACGAGAGACCGCGTCGCTGGGCTCTTGGTCGTGCTCTATGGCCAGTTCCCCGCGAGAAGCTGCCGGTTGACCACGGCACACGTCATTCACGACGAGAACGGAGTGGCTCTCCGCCTCCACAGGACTCCGCTGAGGCTGCCGCAGCCCCTCGACGGCCTGGTCCTCCAACTCGTTGACATCTCCCGCGACCACGAGCGCACGGTGATGTCGAATGAGCACAACGCGCCCTGGATCTTCCCGTCCTTGCAGATGCCCGGTCGGCCCGTGACCAGCAAACAACTCACCCGACGCCTCCGCGACATCGGACTTCCTGCCGAAGCTGGACGATGCGCGGCCCTGCTCGACCTCTGCACGCAGATGCCCGCAGCCGTCCTTCACCGCCTGCTCGGGATCAGTCCACAGGCTGCCGAACGCTGGTCGGCCGGGGCCGTCAGGACAACCTACGCAGCCGAGGTGGCCAGTCGATCGTGACTACGCCCTGCTTGCCTGACTGGCAACGCAGACGCAGGTCTCCTCCGGTGGTGGACTGAGACCCGCCCATCTACAGCCCGCCCCTGGAATTCCGGGGGCGTTCACGTCCGGACCGGGTCTATGAATTCGATCGCACCTGTAGTACAAGGCGGCTAATGTCCTGTTCATGAACGATTCGCTCTCGTCCGAGAGTTTCTTTCAGGGCGCCAAGAAGGCCGCCCACAGAGCCATGGACGACCATGGCCGCCCGGAGTACGACGAGTTCGCCCTCCACGCTGGTGTGGCCGTTGAGAAGCTGGCCAAGGCAGTCCTTGTCTCGAAGAACCCGGTCTACATCGCGGAGATCCGCAACAACAGCGCGGACATGGTGCTGCACGTCGGTGGACACCTCCAGTTGGACGAGGAGAGGGTTCGCACCGTCGGGGCCTCGGAAGCTATCAAGCGACTCCAGAAGATCGGCGTGCTCCAGAAGGACTCCCAGCTCGACCTGCTGATCGAGATGCGCAACGGAGCAGCTCACACTTCTCCAGACAGCGTCCTGGCGAAGGGGATGATTTCTCCCCTCGCCCGGACGATCGAGACGCTACTGAACGATCTCGGCAAACCGCTGGACGAGTTCTGGGGGCGGTGGACGAACGCGGTCAAGAACGCTGTGAACGAGCAGGAGGACCAGGTCTTCCGCGACGTTCAGCTGCGTATTACTCAGGCTCGGCATGCGTTCGAGGACCGGTTCGTAGGTCTCCCGGCGGAGGTCAAGGAAGGCGCACTCAAGGCGCCACAGCCCCGCAAGGAGGAGTGGTTCGTCAAGCCGATGGAGATCAGGGACGGCGACATGCTCGTACTGAAGACCTCGGGCGGCGACTGTCCCGCCTGCGGCGGGCAGGGTCTCCTCACCTTCGAACCCGTCCGCCATACGGCTACGGAGACAACGTTCACCGCGAACGGCTTTGGCTGCTATCTGTGCAACTTCGAGGTGAGCGGTCCGGATGAGATGGCTGCCTTGCGGAAGGCCAACACCCCCGGACTGATGGCCACGGTGTCTGTCTCCCACGGCCCCACCCTCACCCCGGAGGAGATCAAGATGGGCGAGACGCAGGCAGGCTGATCTCCGCGTCGAGGCTCCGGCTCCCCGGGCGGAGCCTTTCCCATGTTCTGAACTGCGCTGACCCTTCCTGCGCCCACCCCGTATGGACGTCCTTCTGATACCTGAGTTGCTCAGGCTGGTGGCAGCCGAGGACGCGAGCCCCAACATCAGCAAGATCCTTGGCCAGTTCGCGCAGTAGGGCGTCGACGGCCTGATCGTCGTTCTGCTGATCCTCGACGTCACCGGCTATTCCACACTCCTGAATATCCGAACCTACCGATACCCGAAGCGGTACGGGCGATCGCTCCCTTCGGCGGACGGGAGCGGGCTGGAAGTGGCAGCGGAGCCATGGGACCCTCCCCGGCCGTGCCGGGCGGCCCGGCCGGGGAGGCGAACACCTTGGGCCCGGCCGCGACCGAGATCGTGGTGGACGTCAGCGGCAAGGTGCGCAGTCCCGGGCTCCAGCGACTGCCGGCCGGTTCGCGGGTCGAGGACGCGCTGCGGGCCGCGGGCGGGGTGCGGCCGGGGGCGAACACGGAGGGTCTCAACCGCGCACGCCTCCTCGTGGACGGCGAACAGGTCGCCGTCGGTGCTCCCGCGCCCGTGGCGGGACCGGTCACGGGCGGCGGCTCCATCGCGGGTGGTGCGGGCGGACCCGGTTCCGGGGCGGCACCATCGGCTCCGGTCTCCCTCAGCACGGCCACCGTCGACCAGCTCGACACCCTCCCCGGTGTCGGTCCGGTGCTCGCCCGGCACATCGTCGAGTACTGGATTAACGCGGCGAAGAGTGTGTCCACCTTCGGCGGTGTCTCGCTGGGAGGGGCTGCGCGGGCGTGTTCCGCGTCGAAGACGCGGAACACGCGTGTCTCGTCGGAGCCGCAGGTGAAGGTCCACTCCTGTGGGTGAACAAGGCTCACCGGTTCCGCAGAGGAACGACGCCCTGTTCCGGGACGGCGGTCGGGGAAGTACGGCTGAACGTCCCCAGCTCGCGGCGAAGCCGCTGGAGCTCGTCTTCCTTGGCTGCCAGGACCGACAGGGCCACCTGGTGACGTTCCTTGAGCTGGTTGAACTCGGTGTGGGTGCGGGCGAGTTTGTGGGTGAGCCGCTGGTTCTGGTCCCGCAGCCGGGCGATCCGGGCCTCGCGCGGGTCGGGCTGCTGGCCTGCGGCCCAGGCGGCGGCCCTGCGCTTTTCGAACTCGTCCTTGAGGTGGCCCCAGGTCCGATAGAGAGCGGCCCGGGAGACACCGGCCTCCCGCGCCAGCGTCTTGACGTCGCAGGCCCCGCCGGCCGGGATGTGTCCGGCCAGGAGCCGGTCGATGGCCGCGCGGATGCGCCGCTCGATCTGGTCGCGCTGTTCGGGGCTGTGAGCCATTCATCCGGCCTTTCCGGCTGCCTTGTCGATCTCTTCGAGGATCCGCATCGAGCGCTCGTGCTCGGCCAGGAGCCGGTCCTTCTCCCCGGCCGGAATGCGTGGGCTGGCCAGCAGGACGGTGCTGTTGTCGGCGGCGGTCTGCCAGACGGGACGGTGAACGAGGTGATGGGTGGCCTGCGGACACCGTCCGCTGTCACACATTCCGGTCAGCGGAGCCGTGGCGGACTTGGCGCCGGCGAGCTTGAGGCAGAGCGCTTTCGCGGGATCCTCGAACCAGCAGTAGTTCGCCGCAGAGAGGTGCAGGGCGGCGGCCTTCTTCTTCAGCAGGAGTTCGACCTGCCGGTCGGTGACCACCTTCGCCGGGCCGGGCTCGTGTCCCTCCAGCTCGTCCTCGACGGCTCGGAACGTGGCCAGCAGAGCGTCGGCGCCGGGGCCAGCGGGAAGCTGGCCTTCCTGGAACTGCCGGAATGCCTCGGCGGTGCGGTGCAGTTTCTCGGCCGCTTCGGCCTTCCTCCATTCCTGGTGGAAGACGGCCTGGGCCCCTCCGGGGCGGTGGGCGTATCCCTCGCTGGTCACCACGGTCAGGTGCTTGAAGTGCACTTTCGTCGCGAGGATGCCGCCGGGCCGGGCGGCCATCTCGACTGCGAGCGTGCGCCTGAGACGTCGCGGGTGGATCGCGTCCTCGGGAATCGGGGCGAGCCCCATCCGTTGTCCGGCCGACGAGCCGACCCAGCGACGCAGCCAGAGGGCGGCACCGTTGTCGAAGTTGTGGATCCGCCCGAACAGCAACTCACCCTCGGCGGCGTCGGTGAGCTTCTCGGCGAGGCCGATCGCGTGCACCACCTCGTCGACGACGACCCACTCATCTCGCTCACCGCCCCAGCGGCGGGCCTTGATGACCTTGCTCGCAATCCGGTGCCGGGCCAGGCCCGGGGCGTCTTCCTCGGTCTTGACCCGGCAGCCGACGAGAAGTTCGGTCAGCTCGCTGGCTCGCATCCCGGTCAGTGCCGAGACGGTCATCAGGCAGGCGTGGGCGGCGACGCGGGCCAGGGCGTCCGCCTGGGTCGAGGGCAGGGGAAGCGTCCAGGGGATCAACTCGCCGGTGTCCGCGCGGGGGACCTCGGCGCCGCCGCGGGCCCAGACGTATTCGTGGCCGACCTCATCGAGAGCGGTCTCCAGCAACGGCCGGGACCGCCGGAGCATGGGGGCGGAGATGTCCCAGTGCCCGCTGGGGCGAACGAGGTGTTGGAAGCTGACGTGCAGGAGCGGGTCCTGCGGGTCCCAGCCGCGGTTCAGGCGTTTGGTGATCTGCCCCGGGTCCAGTCGCGGCAGCGGCTTGTGGCCGCGGCGATGGTCATCGAGGATCTCGGCGAGTTCGTCCGGGTCGTCCATGCTCAGATAGCGGGTCCGCTTCAAGGTGTCCCACTGGGTGAGTGCGGCTCGGCGAGTCCGTCGCAGGTTGGCGATGTGTGGTCCGAGGACCTCGACCAGGTGCAGGCTCGCGGTCAGCAGCGGAGCGAGCACTTCGTCGGGCAGCGGCGACGTCTTGATCTGGACGTCGGGCCGGGCCGGTGTCCCGGTGATCTCTCTGGGCGAGCGTTCGCCCCAGGGCCGGAACCCCGCCCGGTAGCGGTCGGCGGACAACACACCCGCGTAATCGCTGATCTCCTGCATCGCGGAGACGAGCGACCGCAGGGAGTTGCCGGCCTTGGGCCGGATCACCGCTCCGGTCTTGTCGCGGATGACGCCGTAGTCCTTGATGAACGCTTCGCAATGATCCTGGGTCACCGCCGCGAGCGTTGGGACGCGCCGCTCGTGCAGCCAGTTGAACCAGAACGACAGCAGATAGAGCCGGGACCAGACGGTCCGCGGGTGCCGGGGGATGCGCCGGGCCCGGGGCAGAGCCAGCACCCGCTCGTCCCGGGTGGCGATCCAGGACAGCGCGAGTTCCTTGGCGACCACTCGCCAGAGCGGGTCGCGGATGCGGGGGAAGTCCCACGTCTTCTCGGTCGTCTTCATCTGGACCGGGGCGTCCGCCCAGCCCTCGAACGACCACACCTCGTCCTCGAAACGGGGCCGAACAGCCCCGTTCTTCCAGTTCAGCCCTGCCGTGGAGGCGATATCCGCCCCGGCGAACAGCGACCCAGAAGGCAGACCGTGATGAACAGCCGAGATCGTCACGGCGTCATCTCCTCGGCCCGCAAGGGCAGTTCCGCGTCTGTGTCGCCGACCTCCTTCCCGGCGGCCGCGACAGCGGCCGCCGGGAAGCGGGGCAGGATCTGTGAGGACAGCCGATGAGCGTAGGGCGCGAAGACCACCGCGAACTGCTCGCGCGGCATCGCCCTGAACTGCCGGGCGAAGTAAGCCTTCAGCCGCAGCAGATTCGGCAGGTGACGCGGTGCGAACACGGCGAGCGGACAGAGCAGACAAACCCAGGGCCTGGCCGGACACGGCTTGCCCTTGGGGCCGTGCAGCCCCGCCAGCTGGTCGGTGCAGGACGCCGTGAACACGTCCCTCTCACCGGCCAGCAGCTCGGCCAGAACACCGCGGTCCAGTCCCAGACGCTGTACTTCCTCCGGGAGCCGGGCGGCGGAGGCCGCCTCGTCGACGACGGCCGGAGTGCTGGCCCGTCGCAGGAGATCGCTCTGGGCGTCCGAGATGATGTCGTCGATCACGGCCTGCTGGGCGGGGGTCGCCGCCGACAGGTAGTGATCTCCCTCGACCTGCGGCGAGTGATTGGGGTCGATCGTGGCCCGCAGCGACCACTCGCGCTGACCCCGCTGGGCGATGAACGTCGTCCGCAGCCGGCGCCGGTCGACCGGAAACGGCTCTCCGTTGTCGCCCTTCAGGGCGTGCTGTTTCACCCAGGTCCGCAGCAGATACTCGCGGAACGTTCCCGCATGGGGAACCAGGTTGCGGCCCAGAACCAGCCAGACGTGGCGGGCCAGCTCGTCGGGGACGTGTCGTCTCATCAACTCGGTGTGCTCAAGCCACTGTTGCAGCAGGCCCGAAGCTCTCGGGGACAGCACCACGGACTCTTCGGAGGTGCGGCCCTTGGTGTAGGAGAGGAGCATCGCCTGGCGCCCGGTCCAGCGGACATCGTCCGTGGTCAGACCGGCCAGCCCGTCCGGGACGATGCCGGTCCAGGCAGACATCAGCAGAACGTAGGGGACCGCCTGGATGTGCGTGGGAAACAGGGTCTCCCTCTCCTTGGTGACGCTGCCGCACCGGTGCTTGAAGTTGTTCAGCGTCATGCCAAGGTGTTCGGCGACCGGGACCCGGCTGACCGGCCCGGTCCGCGTCAGCAGCCAGGCGGCGTTCGCCTTGCTCCAGCCGCCGACCGCCGGATCCTGCCCGCCTTCGGCCAGCGTGATCATCGCGCGGTGCCTCTCGCCGAGCCGGCGTACCTCTGCTTTGCAGAGGTCGATCAGTCGGTTCCACTCGTCGGGCTCGTAGGGCTTCAGCGGCCCGTTCAAGAGCGGCCGGGTGTAGTTGGTGCCGAACACCATCTGCCTCACTGGCTCCGCCAGGGTCTGATGCCGCTGGTCGAAAGACCGCAGGATCGTGCGGGTGCGGTATTCCACCAGGTATTGCGAGCGAAGCCAGAGCCCGCCGAGCAGGGGCCGGGTGAGCTCGGCGGCCGAGCCGGTGAACCCGTCGGCGGTCAGCTCACGGACCATCCGCCGCAGCGTGACCACGAAGGCCTTGAGCGTGGTCAGCTTCGCGATCGGGCCGTTGGGATGGACCGTCGCCGCGAGCCCTTCGGCGAGGTCGGCCGCCAGATCCGGGTTCGCGACCTTGCCGATGCTGACCAGCACGGGTTCCTGGCCGGGCAGCGACACCTTCAGCGACAACGGCTCACGAATCACTTCGGCGGGCATTCAGACCGCCTCCGAGAACTCGGTGTCAGCCTCGGCGAGCGCGGCCGGATCGACCTCACCACGGGTCCTTTCCCAGGCCGCCCGGTAGATGCGGTGCACGTCCAGGCGCTTCAAGTAGATCTCCGTCGTGGTCACGCTGGAATGCCCCAGCAGGTCCCGCAAGATCAGCAGCGGATCGGATTTCAGCAGGTAGAGCGCAAGCCCAGCCGCATCGCCCGTCGCCGTCGCGAGCTGGGCGGCCTGCCGGTAGTGGCCTTCCACCAGCTTCTCCAGCGTGGCCATCGCAAACGAGTGACGGCATCGGTGCGGTCCGACCTCCGGGAACCGCGGCTCGAAGCGCTCACGGATCCGGCAGGCCGTGCGACGAAACAGCGTCCCCCAGTCCACGAACGGTCGCCCGCCGTAGCTCAGGGCCAGCAACAGCGAGCCGCCCTCGGGACCGACCAGCCGAAGTCGTTCCTCCGGCGCCAGCGACGACCAGGACATCCGTCGCCCGTTGACCCGCCCGCCCCGGAAGTCCGCCTCCTCCACCACCAGCGGATTCCTCGGCGTCCAGGGACCCAGCGACAGTTCGCGCTCCAGGTCGACGTAGGCGTGCACCGCTGCCAGCGACGCGTAGTCGATCCACGTCGTGCGGAACTTCCGCCCCTTGGCGCCCAGTTCGGGAACCGCCCACGGAATCGGGACCTCGGTCGGCTCCGCCGGCAGCGGCGGAACCTCGTGAACCAGCAGGTGCGTGAACTCCCGGCTCCGCATCCCGCTGCCCAGCACCAGCTGTCCCATCGCCGCGTTCCGTCCCGGGAACCGGCCGCGGAACGTCGGATCCTCCAGGCCGTCCGGACCCAGTCCCCCCAGGCCATGACAGAACAGCTCGGCGAAGTCCGCCTCCAGGTACTGGACCTTGGTGTGCGGCTTCGGCCGACGCAACTTCGCCAGATTCCGGCCCACCTCGACCAGCCGACCGTCCACCATCCGCACCCCGACGGCCTGCGTGAACGGCACCGCTTGAGCCAGGCCCTCGGCCACCGCCCAGTCGTAGAACTGGCTGAGTGCAGTCACCTGCAACTCCCACGACGACGACTTCAGCCGCTCGTCCAGCGGCCCCGACAGCCGCCGGTCCGCGTACGTTCCCAGAGCCGCAACGAGATCCTGCCGCGAAGCGAACACCTTCAGGCTGTGCCGCCGCAGATGCGTCAGCCAGTCCCGGGCAGCGAGCGCGTACGCACGCCACGAATTCGGCGACGGCGCCCCGCTCGTCGGCAACGTACGCAGCCACGAGTTCACCGCCCGTGTGGCCCGCGGCCCGTGCTCGTCCTCGAAGAGGAAGTCGTCATCGATCAGGACCGGCATCCGCTCAGGGATCAACGGCTGACCACCGAGGCCCCAGGACTGCCAGCCCTCGGAAGAGAAGAAGTGCACCAACACAGGCCGGGACGCTAGGCCCCGGACACGACCATCACCACCTGCTAACCCCACACCGGATCAACGGAGTTGAGGCATGTGAGACACGCGAAGAAAGCAGCAATAAACCGCGCCGAGCACGGGGGCTTCCGCTCGGTCGACGAGCTCCGCGAGGTCAACGGAATCGGTGACCGCCGGTTCGCCGATCTGCGGAATCTCGTGCGGCCGTGAACGGGCCCATGACTCCCCGGACGGGGACGGCCCCCGTCCGCACCGTCCCCGAACCCCGTGCCGTGTCCGACCACCGGACCGTCCCCGACCCCTTGACTGCCTCCGTTCCCCGGACCGTCTCTGAGGTCCAGGACCTCCACCACGACCGGGACCTCCGCGACGGCCTGAGCTCTCATGAGGCCGAGACCGCCCATGAGGCCGGGGGCATCGGCGGGGCCGGGTACACGCGGGGGGCCTGGGACGCGGCCGAGGTCAGAGACCGCCGAGCCGTGCACGCGGCCTCGGGCAAGCGGCTGGGTCGGGCGCATCCCCAGGAGGAAGGACCGGCGGACCTGCGACTCGTGCCACCCGCGCTGGCGGCCTGGGCGACGGCGGCGCTGGCACTGGACGCCCCGGCCGGGTGGACCACGGGTGCGGTGGTGGGCTGCCTGGTCGTGGCCTGCGTCCTGCTCGTGACGGGACGCGGGCGCACGCACGGCACGGGCCCGCGGGGCGAACCGCGGCAGCGGGCGACCCCGTGGCGGGCGTGGCCGAGGGTTTCCGCCGCCGCCGTGCTGCTCTGTGCCGCGGCGGCCGCCGCTTCCGCGGGACTGCACGGGGCGGACGTGCGCCGTGGGCCCATCCCGTCCTTGGCGCGGCAGTTCGCCCACGTGACCGTCGAGGCGGAGGTGACCTCCGACGCACGGCTCACCCGTCCCCGGATCAAGGGGGACCACGCGGCTCCGACGGCCGTGCTGCTCGACGCCGAGGTCCGGCGGGTCACGCCGCCGGACGGTATCGGAAGAGCGGTGGAGACGCGAACACCGGTGCTGTTGATCGTCGACGCGAGGGCGCCGAAAGGCTCGTCCGGGCCGGCCGGGCGGCGGTCGTCCTGGTTGTCGCTCCTGCCGTCGACCCGGTTGCGGGTGGCAGGGCGGCTGGCGCCCGCGCAAGCCGACGGGGACCGGGTCGCGGCGGTACTGCGGGTGCGGGGGAGCGGGCCGCCGGAGGTGGTGGGGGAGCCGTCCGGACCGCAGCGCTTCGCCGGTCGGCTGCGCGAGGGGCTGCGGCAGGCGACCGGCGGACTGGAAGCGGACGCGCGGGCCCTGTTGCCGGGGCTCGTCGTGGGGGACACCGCACGGGTCACACCGGAGCTCGACGACGCGTTCAAGGCGACGGACCTCACGCATCTGCTCGCGGTCAGCGGCGGCAACCTCGCGATTCTGCTGGCCCTGTTCATCGGACCGCCCGGCCTCGCCCAGCGCGCCGAACGACGCGGCCTCGCACCCCGGCTCGGCCTTCCGCTGCGCACGACCGCGCTGCTGGGAGGCGCGGTCACGCTCGCCTTCGTGATCGTCTGTCGACCCGATCCGAGCGTGCTGCGGGCCGCGGCCTGTGGCTCGGTCACCCTGCTCGCCGTCGCGACCGGACGCCGTAGATCGCTGATCCCCGCGCTGGCCACGGCCGTGCTCCTCCTGGTGCTGTACGACCCCTGGCTGGCCCGTAGCTACGGCTTCCTGCTCTCCGTCCTTGCGACCGGCGCCCTGCTGACGCTCGCCCCGCGCTGGAGCGCGGCGCTGCGCGCGCGCCGGGTGCCACCCCGGCTGGCCGAGGCGCTGGCCGCCGCGGGAGCGGCACAGGCACTGTGCGCGCCGGTCGTCGCCGTCCTGTCGGCACGGGTGAGCCTGGTGGCGGTGCCGTGCAATCTGCTCGCGGAGTTCGCCGTCGCACCGGCCACCGTGCTGGGATTCGCGACGCTCGCCACCGCCCCGATCACCCCGGCCGTCGCCAAGGCACTCGCGTGGTGCGCGAGTTGGCCCGCCCGGTGGATCGCGGACATCGCCCGGGCCGGGGCGGCCCTGCCCGGCGGGGCGGTGGACTGGCCGGGAAGCTGGGCGGGGGCGCTGCTGCTCGCCCTGGTCACGGCGTTCGTCGTGCTCGTCGGGCGACGGCTCCTGGAGCGCCGGTGGGCGATCGGCGTGTTCCTCGTGGTGTTCCTGCTGCTCGTGGTGCGGCCGACACCGCTCACCAGGGTGATCACGGGATGGCCGCCGCCCGGCTGGCGGTTCGCGATGTGCGACGTGGGTCAGGGAGACGCCACGGTGCTGGCGGCGGGCGACGGCACCGCGGTGGTGGTGGACGCCGGACCGGACCCGGGACTGGTCGACCACTGCCTCAGCGCGCTCGGGGTCACCCGGATTCCGCTCGTCGTGCTCACGCACTTCCACGCCGACCATGTGGCGGGGCTGCCGGGGGTGTTGCGCGGTCGTTCCGTGGGGGCGATCGAGACGACGGGGTTCGAGGAGCCGCCGGAACAGGCCGAGTTCGTCCGGCGGGAGGCGGCCGCGCGGCACATCGAGGTGACACGGGCCGTGGCCGGGGAGCGACGGCGGACGGGACGTCTCGAATGGCGGGTGCTGTGGCCGGGGCCGAGCCCGCCGGGCCCTGTGCCGGACAGCCCGAACGACGCTAGTGTCGCCCTGCTCGTGCGATCGGCCGGGCTACGGATGCTACTGCTCGGGGACCTCGAACCACCGGCCCAGCGGGCGCTGTTGAGATCCCCCGACGCCGGCGAACTGGCGGACGTGGACGTGCTCAAGGTCGCCCACCACGGTTCGGCGTACCAGGATCCGGAGCTCATACGGAGGGCCGCTCCGCGGATCGCGCTGATCTCCTGCGGGCGGGACAACCCGTACGGGCATCCGGCTCCCGGCACGGTCGGGGCGCTGCGTGCGGGAGGTGCCGTGGTGCTGCGGACGGACGAGGACGGGGCTCTGGCTGTGGTCGGTGCGGGCGCGGAGCTGGGCGTGGCGAGAGACTGAGGTCATGAATTCCGCACAGGCTGATGCCTACCTCCGCCGGATCGGTGCCCAGCACCCGGCGTGGCCCACCTCCGGGGTGCTGCGTGAGCTGCACCTTCGCCATCTCAAGACGGTGCCGTTCGAGAACCTGTCGATCCATCTGGGAGAGGAGATCGTGCTGGAGGAGAAACGCCTGCTGGACAAGGTGGTGGGCGCGCGCAGGGGCGGATTCTGCTACGAACTGAACGGCCTGTTCGGGGGCTTGCTGGGGGCGTTGGGCTTCGATGTGACGCTTCTCTCGGCCCGGACGTACGGCGAGGAAGGGCGGCTCGGAATTCCCTATGACCACCTCGCGCTGCGGGTCCGGACGGTGGACGGGGGCGACTGGCTGGCGGACGTCGGCTTCGGGACGCACAGTCACTATCCGCTGGCTTTCGGGGAGCGGAGCGAACAGGCGGACCCGGGCGGCACGTTCAGGGTCGTCGAGGCGGGACCGGACGCGGCGGGGGTACGGGGAGTCGGAGGGCGGCGGGAGGCCGAGGACCTGGACGTCATCCGGAACGCCGAACCGCAGTACCGCCTGGAGGTACGGCCGCGGGTGCTCGGCGACTTCGTGGCCGGCGCCTGGTGGCACAGCACCTCACCGATGTCGCATTTCGGCCGGTCCACGGTGTGTTCGCGGGTCACGGAGGACGGAGGACGGATCACGCTCAGCGGGCGGAGCCTGACGGTGACGGCGCCGGACGGGACGAAGGAGGTGACGGAGGCGGCCACGGACGAGGAGGTACTGGCGATCTACCGGGAGCGCTTCGGGATCGAACTGGACCAGGTGCCGGAGGTGCGGAAGTCCTGATCGTTCGGTGGGGGCGATCAGCCGGGGCGGGCACGGAGGGGGGTACTCGTAGGCCGACGGGCGTTACGCGGTCGCAGTCCCGGCACAGGCGCCGGAGTCCGGCGATACGCGCCGTGCCGCGCGAACGCCGTCGCCGGGGAGAACGCGACGGCCCCGCCCGGCGATGTGACACCGCGGGTAGCCCAGTCGCCCGCCCCGCCCCGTCACGTCCGGGCGACTGAACGGACGCGCAGATCGTCGGGTGCCATGAGGGACCCGGGCGTCGGCCCCGCCGGACGTAGCGGAAAATGTCCTCGTGAGTGACGTGAGACATGTGTTGGTACTGCCCGACCGCGACGCGGCGGAAGAGGCGGCGGAGGCGGTCGGTGACCGTTTCGGGCTCGCGGAGGAACCGCAGCTCGTCAGGGACGCGCTGGCGGGTGAGGACGACGCCGAGGACGCTCAGTGGCTGGTGGTCCTGACGGATTCCGAGGAGCGGCTCGATCCGAAGGAGCTGGACGAGTTCGCGGCGGAGTGGGACGGCTGGCGCGAGGAGCCGTAGAGCCCCGCCGTGTCAGGCTCCGCTGAGGGCTGAGGGCTGAGGGCTGAGGGCTGAGGGCAGGGGCTGGCCTGAGCGGGTGGATGCGGTCGTTGCCGGTGCCGAAGGGTGCCGGAAGCGGGGCGTGTCGACATGCGGATGTGCGGGGCATGCGGGTGGTGAGCCGGTGGTGGGGTGGCCGTGACCGGACGCGCGTCGTCCGACCTCCGCGCGTTTTTCGGGGATCCAACGTGTCCTTCGGGCACGCACGCGTCGTTCGGCATCCGCGCCGTCCTGCGGTGACCCTGTCGGCCGGGCCGGGCCGGGCGGCCTTCGTTGTCAGTGGCGCGTGGGATGCTTTCGGGGATGGCCAAGAAGACCGCACAAGACGACCCTCTCGCCCCCGTCACGCTCGCCGTGGGCCAGGAGGATCTCCTGCTCGACCGTGCCGTGCGGGAGGTGGTGGCCGCCGCCAGGGCCGCCGACGCCGACACGGACGTCCGCGACCTGACCCCGGACCAGTTGCAGCCCGGCACGCTCGCCGAGCTGACGAGCCCGTCGCTCTTCTCCGAGCGCAAGGTCGTGGTCGTACGCAACGCGCAGGATCTGTCGGCCGACACCATCAAGGACGTGAAGGCGTATCTGGGCGCGCCGGCCGAGGAGATCACCCTCGTGCTGCTGCACGCGGGCGCGGCCAAGGGCAAGGGACTGCTCGACGCCGCGCGCAAGGTGGGGGCCCGGGAGGTGGCGTGCCCCAAGATGACGAAGCCGGCGGACCGGCTGGCGTTCGTGCGGAGCGAGTTCAGGGCGCTGGGGAGGTCCGCGACACCGGAAGCCTGCCAGGCGCTCGTCGACTCCATCGGGAGTGATCTGAGGGAGCTTGCGTCCGCGGTGTCCCAGCTGACCGCGGATGTCGAGGGCACGATCGACGAGGCCGTCGTCGGCCGGTACTACACCGGGCGGGCCGAGGCGTCGAGCTTCACCGTGGCCGATCGGGCCGTGGAGGGGCGGGCAGCCGAGGCGCTGGAGGCGCTGCGCTGGTCCCTGTCGACCGGGGTCGCCCCCGTCATGATCACCAGCGCGCTGGCGCAGGGCGTACGGGCGATCGGGAAGCTGTCCTCCGCGCGCGGCGGCCGGCCGGCCGATCTCGCCCGCGAGCTGGGCATGCCGCCGTGGAAGATCGACCGGGTGCGGCAGCAGATGCGAGGGTGGACGCCGGACGGGGTGGCCGTCGCCCTGCGGGCGGTCGCCGACGCGGACGCCGGGGTCAAGGGCGGCGGAGACGACCCCGAGTACGCGCTGGAGAAAGCGGTCGTGACCATCGCCCGGGCGGCTCGGTCCCGACGGGGTTAGGTCTTTTCCCGGTGATGTACGGCGGGGTGGGCCGTCGCTCCCGCTGCCCCTACCCGTCCCGTCCTTCTCGCGGAGTCCCGCCTCTGGCCCTCCCGCCATGGGCGTTCCGGTCCGGTCCCCGCCTCAGGCGTTCCGCGCGCAGCCCAGTGCAAGGGTTTCTCCGCCTCTGCACCCGACAAGGGGTGCTCCGCCCCCAGCCCCCGCCATAGGCGCTCCGCGCGTAACCCTGTGCAAGGGTTGCTGCGCCGCAGCCCGTGCCAAGAGGTTGCTGCGCCGCAGCCCCCGACAAGAGGTTGCTGCGCCCCAGGCCCCCGCCACGAGCGCCACGCGCCCCAGCCCCCCCGCCATCACCCGAAGGGCTCGTCCCGAAGGCAGGGCGGGCTGAAAAGCGGACCCTGCCGGAAGCACAGCCCTCGCCGGAAGCGCAGCCCCTACCGGAAGCGCAGCCCCCGCCGGAAGCCGGGCCCGAGCCCCGATGGAAGCCCAGTCCTCCGATGGGAGACCCTGCCCCTCCCCCCTTCCCCCCTCCCCCATTTTTCCCCGCACCTTCCCCCTGATCGCGCCCCCTGAAGGCAGAAACCCCGTCCCGCCTCCTGGGGAAGGAGGTGGGACGGGGTTTCTGGTTCAAGCCTGTGGATCCGTGCCCGCGTGGCGAACGCAGGCCGCGCACAGATCCGGGGGTGCCGGTCAGGAGCGGATGAGAGGGCCCGCTTGGTCCCTTCCGGCGGTCAAGTCGAGTAGGACTCAGCCCTTGAGGGAAACGACCTTCGAAGCAAGCGCCGACTTCTTGTTGGCGGCCTGGTTCTTGTGGATGACGCCCTTCGAGACGGCCTTGTCGAGCTGGCGCGACGCGGCGCGCGTGTACTCGGTGGCCTTCTCGACGTCACCCGCGGCAGCAGCCTCGCGGGCCTTGCGGATCGCGGTCTTCAGAGAGGACTTGACGGCCTTGTTGCGCTGCCGGGCCTTCTCGTTGGTCTTGATCCGCTTGATCTGGGACTTGATGTTCGCCACGAATGAGCCTTTACAGGTTCAGGCGCGCGAGACATCACGTCTCGCCCGCCGTTTGATTTCCTTGGGGTGTGCCTCGTGCAGAGAGGGCATGAGACACAGCCACCCAGGCTACCAGCCGCCACACGACCGGCCCAAACCGGTCGCAGCCTCCCGCCCGTGGGACCATGGAGCCTACGTATCGATCCGACCCGAGGCGACAGGCGCCTCAAGAGACAGGACCCTGCGTGCCCGCGACCCCTAACAATGTGCCCGAGCCGAGCCGTACCGACCCGGCTCTGATCCGCAATTTCTGCATCATCGCGCACATCGACCACGGCAAGTCCACGCTCGCCGACCGCATGCTCCAGCTGACCGGGGTGGTCGACCAGCGGCAGATGCGTGCTCAGTACCTCGACCGTATGGACATCGAGCGCGAGCGCGGCATCACGATCAAGTCCCAGGCGGTCCGGCTGCCCTGGGCACCGTCCGAGAACCCGGGCAAGACCCACATCCTCAACATGATCGACACCCCCGGGCACGTCGACTTCACGTACGAGGTGTCGCGGTCGCTCGCGGCCTGCGAGGGCACGGTCCTGCTGGTCGACGCGGCCCAGGGCATCGAGGCGCAGACTCTCGCCAACCTCTACCTGGCGATGGAGAACGACCTCAAGATCATCCCCGTACTGAACAAGATCGACCTGCCGGCCGCCCAGCCGGAGAAGTTCTCCGAGGAGCTCGCGAACCTCATCGGTTGCGACCCGGAGGACGTGCTGAAGGTCTCCGCCAAGACCGGCCTGGGTGTCGAGGCGCTGCTCGACAAGGTCGTCGCGGAGATCCCCGCCCCGGTCGGAGTCCAGGACGCCCCCGCCCGCGCGATGATCTTCGACTCCGTGTACGACTCGTACCGTGGTGTCGTGACGTACGTCCGTGTCATCGACGGCCAGCTCAACAAGCGTGAGCGCATCCGCATGATGTCCACCGGCGCCACCCACGAGCTGCTGGAGATCGGCGTCTCGTCCCCCGAGATGAAGGCGGCCGACGGGCTCGGTGTCGGTGAGGTGGGTTACCTCATCACCGGCGTGAAGGACGTCCGCCAGTCCAAGGTCGGTGACACGATCACCACCCTGCACAAGGGCGCCACCGAGGCGCTCGGCGGGTACAAGGACCCCCGGCCCATGGTCTTCTCGGGCCTGTATCCGCTGGACGGCTCCGACTACCCCGAGCTGCGCGACGCCCTGGACAAGCTCCAGCTCAACGACGCGGCGCTGGTGTACGAGCCGGAGACGTCCGCGGCGCTGGGCTTCGGCTTCCGTGTCGGTTTCCTCGGACTGCTGCACCTCGACGTGATCCGTGAGCGGCTGGAGCGCGAGTTCGGGCTCGACCTGATCGCGACCGCCCCGAACGTGGTCTACCGCGTCGAGATGGAGGACCGCAGCGAGCACACGGTCACCAACCCGAGCGAGTTCCCCGAGGGCAAGATCGACAAGGTGTACGAGCCGGTCGTGCGGGCGACCATCCTCGCGCCCTCGGAGTTCATCGGCGCGATCATGGAGCTGTGCCAGACCCGGCGCGGCACCCTGCTCGGCATGGACTACCTCTCCGAGGACCGGGTCGAGATCCGCTACACCCTGCCGCTCGCGGAGATCGTCTTCGACTTCTTCGACCAGTTGAAGTCCAAGACCCGCGGTTACGCCTCGCTGGACTACGAGCCCACCGGCGAGCAGGCCTCCAGCCTGGTCAAGGTCGACATCCTGCTGCACGGCGACAAGGTCGACGCCTTCTCGGCGGTCACCCACAAGGACGCGGCGTACGCGTACGGTGTCCGGCTCGTCGCCAAGCTGCGCGAGCTGATCCCGCGGCAGGCCTTCGAGGTGCCGATCCAGGCGGCCATCGGCTCCCGTGTGATCGCCCGCGAGACCATCCGCGCCATCCGCAAGGACGTCCTCGCCAAGTGCTACGGCGGTGACATCTCCCGTAAGCGGAAGCTGCTGGAGAAGCAGAAGGAGGGCAAGAAGCGGATGAAGATGGTGGGCTCTGTGGAAGTTCCGCAAGAAGCCTTCATCGCCGTGCTGTCCAGCGACGACAGCGGCGGCGCGGCCAAGGGCAAGAAGTAGCCGTCCAGGGTAGGCCGATTCGCCGATTTCAAGGGCCCGTTGCGCTTTCGCGTGGCGGGCCCTCGCGCGTGCGCACCGTCGCTCTCTGTAGGAAGTGACAGGACGCCGCCCCTTACGCACCGGCCGGACGCGCTCTACTCTGATCACTGCTCGATAGTTACTCGCGAGTTAAACAACAGCCGCAAATGAGCCAGCCAGCCGCACTGTCGCGGGCCCCGGAGGATGTCGTGAGCGACACACAGACCTTGATCGAGAACCGTCCGCCGTCCGTCGCGGCCCTCTTCCTGGAGCGCGTGGCGGCGACACCGGACGCCGAGGCCTACCGCTACCCCGTGCCGGCCGCCGCCGGGGCACCGGCCTCGCCCGAGCGGGCCGCCGCCCCCGCGGGTCAGAGCGCGGACGACTGGAAGTCGCTGAGCTGGGCGCAGGCCGCCGAGCGGGTCTTCGCCATCTCGGCCGGACTGATCGAACTGGGTGTGCAGCCGGAGCAGCGTGTCGCGCTCGCCTCCGCCACGCGGGTCGAGTGGATCCTCTGCGACCTCGGCATCATGTGCGCGGGCGCGGCCACCACGACGATCTATCCCCAGACGAACACCGAGGAGTCGGCGTTCATCCTCTCCGACTCGGAGAGCCGGGTCCTGATCGCCGAGGACGCGGCCCAGCTCGCCAAGGTGCGGCAGAAGCGCGCCGAGCTGCCCGGGCTGACGTATGTGGTCGTCATCGACCCGGCCGGCGTCGAGACCGGTGACGAGGTCCTGACCCTGGCCGAGCTGGAGACGCGCGGCGCCGCCTATCTGGAGAAGAACCCCGATCTGATCGAGGAGCGGGTCGGCGCGATCACCGCCGAACAGCTCGCCACCCTCATCTACACCTCCGGCACCACCGGCCGTCCCAAGGGGGTCCGCCTCCCGCACGACAACTGGTCGTACATGGCGAAGGCCATCGCCTCGACGGGACTGCTCGGTCCCGACGACGTGCAGTACCTCTGGCTGCCGCTCGCCCACGTCTTCGGCAAGGTGCTCACCTCCGGCCAGATCGAGGTCGGTCACGTCACCGCCGTCGACGGCCGGGTGGACAAGATCATCGAGAACCTGCCGGTGGTGCGGCCGACGTACATGGCGGCCGTCCCGCGCATCTTCGAGAAGGTCTACAACGGGGTCGCGGCCAAGGCGCGGGCCGGCGGCGGCGCCAAGTACAAGATCTTCCAGTGGGCCGCCGAGGTGTCCCGCGAGTACGCGAAGGCCGGGCAGGACAACTTCCGCCGTACCGGCACCGCCTCCGTCCCCTTCGCGCTCGCGGCCAAGCACAAGGTCGCGGACGCGCTCGTGTTCGCCAAGATCCGAGAGGCCTTCGGCGGCAGACTGCGCGCCTGTGTCTCCGGCAGCGCGGCCCTGGCCCCCGAGATCGGCTACTTCTTCGCGGGCGCCGGCATCCACATCCTGGAGGGGTACGGCCTCACGGAGTCCTCCGCCGCCTCCTTCGTGAACCCCGGGGAGGCGTATCGCACCGGCACGGTCGGCAAGCCGCTGCCCGGCACCGAGGTGCGCATCGCGGACGACGGCGAGATCCTGCTGCGCGGCCCCGGCATCATGGAGGGCTACCACGGACTGCCGGAGAAGACCGCCGAGGTGCTGGAGGCGGACGGCTGGTTCCACACGGGTGACATCGGCGAGCTGTCCCCCGACGGATACCTCCGCATCACCGACCGCAAGAAGGACCTCATCAAGACGTCCGGCGGCAAGTACATCGCGCCCGCCGAGGTCGAGGGCCAGTTCAAGGCGGTCTGCCCGTACGTCTCCAACATCCTCGTGCACGGCGCCGACCGGAACTTCTGCACCGCCCTCATCGCCCTCGACGAGCCGTCGATCCTGGAGTGGGCGAAGGAGAACGGGCTGGCGGGCAGGTCGTACGCCGATGTCGTGGCCGCCCCCGTCACCGTCGAGCTGATCGAGGGCTATGTGAAGGAGCTCAACAACGGGCTCCAGCGCTGGCAGACGATCAAGAAGTTCCGCCTGCTGCCGCGTGACCTCGACATCGAGCACGGGGAGATCACGCCGAGCCTGAAGCTGAAGCGGCCGGTCGTGGAGCGGGAGTACAAGGGGCTGATCGAGGAGATGTACGCCGGTACGCGCGAGGCGTGAGCCCGAGCGGCGCGCCCTCCGCGGCCGGACCGCTCGCCGGCCGCGGGTCCGCCGGGACCGGACAGGCTCCCCGCGTCGCTCGTGCGGCACCCGCGTCCCTCATGGGGCGCGGGTGCCGGCCCCCCTCGCCACCAGGCGTTGCAGTTCTCCCAGCTGCCTGCGCAGATCCGGCACGTCGGGTGGGTCCTCGGTCGCCAACTGGTCCTCCAGGGACGCCAGTCGGGCGCTGATCCGGGCGGCGTGGACGTGTTCCCGGGCCAGCAGGCGTTCCAGCTGCTGGTTCTTGCGGTACAGGTCCAGGAACACGGTGACCTTGGCGCGCAGCACCCAGGGGTCGAACGGCTTCGTCAGATAGTCCGCGGCGCCGGTGGCGTAACCGCGGAAGGCGTAGCCCGCGTCGGCGTCGGTGCCGGTCAGGAAGATGATGGGGACGTCCTTGGTCCGGTCGAGCCGCTTGATGGTGGCGGCGGTCTCGAAGCCGTCCATGCCGGGCATGCGGATGTCCAGGAGGACGACGGCGAAGCGCTGCCGCAGCAGCGCCCTCATCGCCTCCTCACCCGAACGCGCGCGCACCAGCGGCTCGTTGAGGGACCCCAGGACGGCCTCCAGCGCGATCAGGTTGTCCTCCATGTCGTCGACCAGGAGGATGCTGGCGCGTTCGTCGGTCGTTTCCTCAGTGCTCATGGCGACTGTGCCTCACTCGGTCGTCGGCGGGGCCGCGGCCTCCCCGGTCGTGCTCGGCCCCGGAGCAACGGATTCGGGAACACCGTCGTCCGGCGCTCCGGGTCCCGCGCCCTCCGGGTCGAGGAGGGCGCGGACGACGGTCAGCGGCCGGTCGACGTCCACCGGTTCGGGTACGTGGTCGTGGGCGCCGCGGGCGATGGACTTCTCGCGGTCTCCGGCATCGCCTTGGCGGTGAGCGCGACGACGGGCGGGCCCGTCCAGCGGGGGCTGCGGCGGATGACGGAGATCGTCTCGTGGCCGTCCGTCTCCGGCATCATGATGTCCATCAGGACGAGTTGGATGTCGGGATCGCGTTGCGGGGTCTCGATGCCCTCGCGGCCGTTCTCCGTGTACAGGACCGGCATGCCGACGCGCCCCGGCACATGGGTGAGCGCGCGGACGTTGCGGATGTCGTTGACGAGCTGGAGGAGGTCGGAGCCCGAGCGGTGACTCGTCGTCGCGAACCGCACCTCCTGGTCGGAGAGGCGGCCGTCCGGGTTGTCGGAGAGGAGACGGGCGAGGATCAGCAGGGAGTCGAGCGGCGTGCGCAGCTCGTGCGACATGTTCGCCAGGAACTCGGACCTGTACGGGGAGCTGGTGGCCAGGAGCGCCGTCTTCTCCTCCAGTTGCGCGTTGGAGCGCTGCAACTCCGCCCGCTTCGACTGAAGTTCGTCGGAGCGGTTCCGGAGTTGGACGGCCGGCCGCTGTGACTCACCGAGCAGCGACCCCGTAAGGGAGTCGGCGATGACGGTGTAGTTGATGGCGACGCCGATGATGTTCACGAACTGGTCGTCAGCCGGGAGGCCATCACGTTGACGCTCTCGGTCATTGCACGTCAACTGCCCCACAGGCCAAGCATTTTGGCCCGGCCGCCGACACGGGTGGTCCGGCTGCCCTGTCCCGGACCCGCGGACCGGCACTCGTCCAGCCGTCCGTGTCACACCAACTCCCGTCGTAACCGCCGCACTTCCGTGTTGAAGTGGATGTCGCGGTCGATGATCTGGTTGAACGCGGTGCTCAGCTCCGCGACCGGGGCGTACCCCGTCTCCGGCACCTCGGTGAAGTCGCCGTCGCGTGCGGCGGTCATCGCGGCGAGCGGCGGACGCAGATCGGACGCCCGGATCAGGCCGTCTTCGAATGCCCGATTCTGTCCGTCTTCGAGCACACGCGTAGCACTGTTCTCACTCATGGCGGCCCACTTCGGTAACTCGGCGCTTATGGGCGCAGTCAGTCTGTCACTCTGTCCGTGTCGCCTGAGGCGTATTCGTCCGAACTGCTCAGGGAGCTGCCCAGTGGGGGCCATTCCGACGCAACGGGAGTCCCAGCGGGACTCCACGGCACTCGCGCCTGACGCGCCCGCGCACCACCGTGCGGGCCTGGAGACGGTGGTGCGCGCCGCGCTGTCCGGCACCCCGCTCGCGCCCGGTGCCGCCCGGCGGCTGGTGCGCGAGGCGCTCGCCGACCGGGCGGCACTCGCGCCGCCCGGCGCCGGCGCGTTCGGTGAACGCCTCCGCGACGACGCCGTCGTGATCGTCAGCGAACTCGTCACCAACGCGGTCGTGCACGCGGGTACGGACGTGGAGCTGGTGTGCCGGTTCGAGCTCGGCGACGACGGCGGGGCGGGCGTTCCGGACGCGGTGATCGTCGAGGTGTCCGACCACCATCCGTCGCGCGCGGTACGCGAGGACGCGGCCGAACGCCCTTACGGCACACCGGAGTACGGGCGCGGGCTGCGGCTCGTCTCCGCGCTCTCGGAAGCCTGGGGCATCACCTATCGCACCGGTGTGAAGACCGTGTGGGCGCGGTTGCCCGTGGACGGCGCGGCGGAATTCGGCGCGGGCTTCGGACTGGCCGGGGAGGCGGGGGGCGTCACCGGCACCCTGCCGGGCGGGGCCGGGGAGGCGGGCGCCGACCGGGGTCCAAGGGCCCGGGTTCAGGGCCTGGGGCGGGGCCGGCACGTCGAGGGGGGCGCGGACGAGGGGCCGGGCGGTGACGTGGGCAGGAACGGCGGCGCGGGAACGGGCGGCGGCGCGGAGACCGGGGCGTACGCCGGGGAGCGCGGCATCGGGACGCCCGACGCCGGGACGAGCGTCGCGGAGCCGGGGCGCGATCCGTCCCGTGACCACGACTGGCTCAACCGCGGCGCCCTGTCCTTCCTCGCCGAGGCCTCCGACCTGCTCGCCGGCCAGCTCGACGAGGACCTGGTCGCCGCGCTCGCCGGACAGCTCCTGGTGCCCCGGCTCGCCGACTGGTGCGCGGTCTGGCTGGAGGACGAGGCCACCGACCGGGCGGGCGGCCTCGGCCTGGCGCTGGGACCGCGACTCGCCCGGGTCTGGCACGGCAGCGAGAACCGCATCGAGGAACTGCGCCGGGCACTGGAGAAGGACCCGCCCCGGCTGCCCGACTCGGTGCGTTCCCGGGCGGTGCCCGTGCCCTGGCCGGGGGAGACGCTGGAGGCGGGCGACATGCTGGGCGCCGCGGGCGAGGCGAGCGGTGCGGGTGGCCTGAACGAGAGGGGTGGGACGAGTGGTGCGGGTGGCCTGAACGAGAGGGGTGGGGTGAGCGGGGCGGCGATGGCCTACCGGCTGATCGCCGGCGGCCGGCCGCTCGGGACCCTCGTGATCGGGCGGGCCGGGCTGACCTGCTTCCCCGACGAGATCACCGGGCTCGTCGAGGACCTCAGCCGCCGGATCGCCCTCGCCATCGGCGCGGCCCGCCAGTACGCGCGGCAGGCCACCATCAGCCGGGTCCTCCAGCGGGGCCTGCTGCCCGGCGCGGTCGCCGAGATCCCCGGGGTGCGCAGCGCCCTCGTCTACGAGCCGCTCGACAAGGGCGGCCCCAGCGGGGACTTCTACGACCTGTTCCCGGCCGGCGACGGACGCTGGTGCTTCGTCCTCGGCGACGTGCAGGGCAAGGGGCCCGAGGCCGCCGTCGTGATCGGCCTCGCTCGCCCGTGGGTGCGGCTGCTGGCCCGGGAGGGCTGCCAGGTCGCCGATGTCCTCGACCGCCTCAACCAGCTCCTGCTCGACGACGCGACGGAGGCGGCCGACGCGGCGGCCCGCGCGCTGGTGGCCGCCGGCGGACCCGGCCTCGGCCCCGACGAGGGCCCGCAGACCCGCTTCCTGTCCATGCTGTACGGCGAACTGGTGCCCTTCGACGGAGGGGTGCGCTGCACCCTCGCGTCGGCCGGACACCCGCTGCCGCTGATCCTCGGTCCCGACGGCGACGTACGGGAGGTGGCCGAGCCGCAGACGCTGCTCGGGGTCTTCGAGGACGCGACCTATGTGTCCGAGACCTTGGACCTGTACCCCGGCGACACCGTGCTGTGTGTGACCGACGGCGTGACGGAGCGCCGCAGCGGGCCGCGCCAGTTCGACGACGACGAGGGGCTCGCGCGGGCCCTCGCGGGGTGTACGGGGCTCGGCGTCGAGCTCGTCGCGGAGCGGATCCGGCGACTGGTGCACGAGTTCGGCAGCAAGCCGCCGGAGGACGACCTGGCCCTGCTGGTGCTCCAGGCGGAGTGACGGCCTCGCCCCGCCGGTGCCGCGGGCGGAGTGACGGCCCGGCCCCGCCGGTGCCGGAGGCGGAGCTGGGAGGGCCCCGGGACGACGAGGCCCGGCCGCCGAGAGACGCGGTCGTATGCGGCGACCACGGAGATCCCCGGCACGGGCAGCGGGACCGGCCCCCCGGCCGGGTCACCTCCACACACCACGGCCCGGGGCGCGAGCGGGCGGAGGGGCGGAGGGAGCCGAGGGGGGAGTGGACACAGCGGGGGAGCGGTGCCCGGAGCGCGAGCGGACGCCGCCGCCCGAACGGGTCGCGCCGCCCGACCCCGTCCCGGCGCGCGCCCCCGCACCGGTCCGCCAAGCCCCACCAGGGTGCGAGCGGGCGTGGAGACCGGCGGACGGGCGCGGAACGGGGCGTGCGGCCGAGTACGGAGTACGGGTACGGGACACCGGCGGACCGGCGCGGAAAGGGGCATGCGGCCGAGTACGGGACAATGGAAGACATGCCTTCCGCACTCCCCGACGGCGAGCCCGTCCCCGACGACGGGGCGCTGCCCGCGCACGCCCTGGCCGGGGCCGCCGACCGCCCCCTCGGGTTCTACCTCCACGTGCCGTACTGCGCGACCCGCTGCGGGTACTGCGACTTCAACACCTACACGGCGACCGAACTGCGCGGCACCGGGGGCGTGCTCGCCTCCCGCGACAACTACGCCGCCACCCTGATCGACGAGGTCCGGCTCGCCCGCAAGGTGCTCGGCGACGACCCGCGCCCCGTCCGTACGGTCTTCGTCGGGGGCGGTACGCCGACGCTGCTGGCCGCCGACGACCTCGTACGGATGCTGGACGCGGTCCGCGAGGAGTTCGGGCTCGCCGACGACGCCGAGATCACCACGGAGGCGAACCCGGAGTCCGTGGACCCCGCGTACCTCGCGACCCTGCGGGCCGGCGGCTTCAACCGGATCTCGTTCGGCATGCAGAGCGCCCGGCAGCACGTACTGAAGGTGCTCGACCGCACCCACACCCCCGGGCGCCCCGAGGCCTGCGTCGCCGAGGCCCGCGCGGCGGGCTTCGAGCACGTGAACCTCGACCTGATCTACGGCACGCCCGGCGAGTCCGACGACGACTGGCGGGCCTCGCTGGACGCCGCCCTCGGCGCCGGACCCGACCACGTCTCCGCGTACGCCCTGATCGTCGAGGAGGGCACCCAGCTGGCCCGGCGCATCCGCCGCGGCGAGGTCCCGATGACGGACGACGACGTCCACGCGGACCGCTACCTCATCGCGGACGAGGTGATGGCGGCGGCGGGCTTCGACTGGTACGAGGTGTCCAACTGGGCCACCTCCGAGGCCGGCCGGTGCCTGCACAACGAGCTGTACTGGCGCGGCGCGGACTGGTGGGGAGCCGGGCCCGGGGCCCACAGCCACGTCGGCGGCGTGCGCTGGTGGAACGTGAAGCACCCCGGGGCGTACGCGGCGGCGCTGGCCTCCGGGAGGTCCCCCGGGGCGGGGCGCGAGCTGCTCTCCGGCGAGGACCGCCGCGTCGAGCGGATCCTCCTCGAACTGCGGCTGCGCGAAGGCTGCCCGCTCTCCCTGCTCCGCCCGGAGGGACTCTCGGCCTCGCGCCGCGCCCTGTCCGACGGGCTCCTGGAGAACGGTCCCTACGACGAGGGCCGCGCCGTCCTCACACTGCGCGGACGTCTGCTCGCGGACGCGGTGGTCCGGGACCTGGTGGACTGACGCACCGGCCCGCGGGCACACGGGGCACCCGCCCGGCCTCAGTCCTCGGTGCCGGCCGTGACGAAGTCGATCAGCTCCTCGACCCGGCCCAGGAGTTCCGGCTCCAGGTCCTTGTAGGAGCGCACCCGGGACAGGATGTGCTGCCAGGCCGCACCGGTGTTCTCCGGCCAGCCCAGGGCCCGGCACACGCCCGTCTTCCAGTCCTGCCCGCGCGGGACCCGGGGCCAGGCGGCGATGCCCACGGAGGACGGCTTCACGGCCTCCCAGACGTCGATGTACGGGTGGCCGAGGACGAGGGCGTGGTCACTGGTGACCGCCTCCGCGATCCGCGACTCCTTCGTGCCCGGGACCAGATGGTCGACCAGCACGCCCAGCCGGGCGTCCGGCCCCGGAGCGAACTCGTCGACGACGGCGGGGAGATCGTCGATGCCCCCCAGGTACTCGACCACGACGCCCTCGACGCGGAGGTCGTCGCCCCAGACCCGCTCGACCAGTTCGGCGTCGTGGCGGCCCTCCACGTAGATGCGGCCGGCCCGCGCCACCCGGGCCCGTGCGCCGGGCACGGCGACCGAACCGGATGCCGTGCGGCCGGGCCGTACCGGCCCCGCGGCCGGCCGGACCAGCGTGACCACCCTGCCCTCCAGCAGGAAGCCGCGCGGCTCCAGCGGGAACACCCGGTGCTTGCCGAAGCGGTCCTCCAGCGTCACCGTGCCCGCCTCGCAGCCGATCACCGCCCCGCAGAACCCCGTGCGGGGCTCCTCGACCACCAGACCCGGGTCGGCGGGGACCTCGGGCACCGGCTGGGGCTTCTTCCACGGCGGGGTGAGATCCGGAGAGTACTGGCGCATTCGGATGACGATAGGAGAACCGGCGGCGAGGTGGCGCGGAGATCCCTACGACACGCCGAAACGTGTCGCGAGCGCGTCCCGCTGTGCCCGGACGAACGCCGCATTCACCGCGGCCCCGTGACCGGGCACATACACCGCCTCCTCGCCGCCCAGACCGAGCAGCCTGTCCAGCGCCGCCGGCCAGCGCGAGGAGACGGCGTCGGGACCCGCCTGGGGCTCGCCCGACTCCTCCACCAGGTCCCCGCAGAAGACGACCTCCGGGGAGCCGGCCGGTCCGGTCACCAGGACCACCAGATCGTGCGCCGTGTGGCCCGGACCCACGTTCACCAGCCGTGCCCGCACCCCGCCGCCCAGGTCGAGCGTCAGCTCGTCCGGCACGGGGTCCCGCGGGGGGACCAGGGCGTCCGCGGCCTCGGCGGCGTCACGCGGGTCCAGGCCGTGGCGTACGGCGTCCGCGCGCAGGTCCTCGGCCCCGTGCGCGAACACCGCGCCGAGACCGGCGGCCCCGAACACCTGCGCGCCCGTGAACGCCGCCGCGCCGAAGACATGGTCGAAGTGCGGATGGGTGAGTGCGAGGTGCGTCACGTCCCGGTCCGTACCGAGGAGTGCTCGCGCCTCGGCGCGCAACCGTGCGCCCTCCCCGAGGCTCGCCCCCGCGTCGACCATGAGCGCCGCGCCCGCGCCCACCACCAGCCCGGCCGTGCAGTCCCAGCCCGCGAGCCGCCGCCGTCCCACGCGGGGGGCCAGCTCCTCCCAACCCGGCTCTTCCCAAGTCACCTTCATACGGTGACGCTAGCGGGAGGGCGGAACGCCGGTGAGACATCACGGGACACGTCGGCATACGTGCCCAAGATCGCGGGCCCGCCCTTGCCGGGGCCGTACCCACCGGCCGTACACTGGGCCGGGGCATGCTGGCACTCGCACGCGCTGAGTGCCAGGCGAGGCGACGAGCGACGGACAACTGGAGGTGCGCGCGATGCTGAGTGAACGCAGGCTCGAAGTGCTGCGCGCCATCGTCCAGGACTACGTCGGCACCGAGGAGCCGGTCGGTTCCAAGGCGCTGACGGAGCGGCACCGGCTGGGGGTCTCCCCGGCCACGGTCCGCAACGACATGGCCGCCCTGGAGGACGAGGGGTACATCGCCCAGCCGCACACGAGCGCCGGGCGCATCCCCACCGACAAGGGCTACCGGCTCTTCGTCGACAAGCTCGCGGGCGTCAAGCCGATGACGGGGCCCGAGCGGCGGGCCATCCAGAACTTCCTGGGCGGCGCCGTCGACCTCGACGACGTCGTCGGACGGACCGTGCGGCTGCTCGCGCAGCTGACGCGGCAGGTCGCCGTCGTGCAGTACCCGTCGCTGACCAGATCGACCGTGCGGCACGTGGAGCTGCTGTCCCTGGCCCCCGCCCGGCTGATGCTCGTCCTGATCACGGACACGGGGCGGGTCGAGCAGCGCATGATCGACTGTCCGGCGCCGTTCGGTGAGACGTCGGTGGCGGATCTGCGGGCCCGGCTCAACAGCCGGGTCGCGGGCCGCCGCTTCGCGGACGTCCCGCCGCTCGTCCAGGACCTCCCGGACGCCTTCGAGACGGACGACCGGGGTACGGTCACGACGGTGCTCTCCACGCTTCTGGAGACGCTCGTCGAGGAGACCGAGGAGCGTCTGATGATCGGCGGCACCGCGAACCTGACTCGCTTCGGACATGACTTTCCCCTCACGATCAGACCGGTGCTCGAAGCGCTGGAGGAACAGGTCGTGCTCCTCAAACTGCTGGGGGAGGCGGGGGATTCGGGCATGACCGTACGGATCGGTCACGAGAACGCGTACGAGGGACTCAACTCCACGTCCGTGGTCTCCGTCGGCTACGGTTCGGGCGACGAGGCAGTAGCCAAACTCGGCGTGGTCGGACCGACCCGCATGGATTACCCGGGAACGATGGGAGCGGTACGAGCGGTGGCACGGTACGTCGGACAGATCCTGGCGGAGTCTTAAGTGGCCACGGACTACTACGCCGTGCTCGGCGTGCGCCGCGACGCGTCCCAGGACGAGATCAAGAAGGCTTTCCGGCGGCTCGCGCGCGAGCTGCATCCGGACGTCAATCCCGATCCGAAGACGCAGGAGCGGTTCAAGGAGATCAACGCCGCGTACGAGGTGTTGTCGGACCCGCAGAAGAAGCAGGTCTACGACCTCGGCGGCGACCCGCTGTCCCAGGCGGGCGGCGCGGGAGCGGGCGGTTTCGGAGCCGGTGGCTTCGGCAACTTCTCGGACATCATGGACGCCTTCTTCGGCACGGCGTCGCAGCGGGGCCCCCGGTCGCGCACGCGGCGCGGCCAGGACGCCATGATCCGGCTCGAGATCGAGCTGGACGAGGCCGCCTTCGGCACCACGAAGGACATCCAGGTCGACACGGCCGTCGTGTGCGCCACCTGCAACGGTGAGGGCGCCGCGCCGGGAACCTCCGCCCAGACCTGCGACATGTGCCGCGGACGCGGCGAGGTGTCCCAGGTCACACGGTCGTTCCTGGGCCAGGTCATGACGTCCCGTCCGTGCCCGCAGTGCCAGGGGTTCGGCACCGTCGTGCCGACCCCGTGCCCCGAGTGCGCGGGCGACGGGCGGGTCAGGTCCCGGCGCACGCTCACGGTGAAGATCCCGGCGGGCGTGGACAACGGCACCCGGATCCAGCTCGCGGGCGAGGGCGAGGTCGGTCCCGGCGGCGGTCCCGCCGGTGACCTCTACGTCGAGATCCACGAGCTGCCGCACTCGACCTTCCAGCGCCGCGGTGACGATCTGCACTGCACGGTCACCATTCCGATGACCGCGGCGTCGCTCGGCACCAAGGTGCCGCTGGAGACCCTGGACGGGCTGGAGGAGGTCGACATCCGGCCCGGCACACAGTCGGGACAGTCGATCCCGATGCACGGACGCGGTGTCACGCATCTGCGCGGCGGCGGCCGGGGCGACCTCATCGTGCATGTCGAGGTCACCACGCCGACCAAGCTCGATCCGGAGCAGGAGCGGTTGCTCCGGGAGCTGGCGCAGCTGCGCGGCGAGGAGCGTCCGACCGGGCAGTTCCAGCCGGGCCAGCAGGGCCTGTTCTCCCGTCTGAAGGACGCGTTCAACGGCCGCTGACCCCGGCGGCGGTTCGTGCCGCGGCCCGGCCGGCGTCGGAGGACGAGGCCGTCCGGGTCGAAGCGGAAGCGCGGGGGCCGCGGCCCCCGCGGGCGGGACGGGCAGGGGCGGCGGAGGCCGAAAAGCCGCCGCGGACCGTCCCTCCCGATGGCCCGCCGCAGGCGGAAGGCCGGATTTCGGACTTGTTCGGAGGACGTGACAACATGCCGTCATGTCCTCCGCACTGACCGATCTCTTCCCTCACCCGATCGTGCAGGCCCCCATGGCGGGCGGCGTCTCCGTCCCGCACCTCGCGGCCGCCGTGTCCGAGGCCGGGGGGCTCGGGTTCCTCGCCGCCGGTTACAAGACCGCCGACGGCATGTACCAGGAGATCAAGCAGTTGCGCGGGCTGACGAGCCGGCCCTTCGGGGTCAACCTCTTCATGCCGCAGGCCGAGTACGCGGACCCGGCCAGCGTCGAGGTGTACGCCCACCAGCTGGCCGGTGAGGCCTCCTGGTACGAGACGGACCTCGGCGACCCGGACAGCGGTCGCGACGACGGCTACGACGCCAAGCTCGCGGTCCTCCTCGACAACCCGGTGCCGGTGGTCTCCTTCCACTTCGGCTGCCCCACCCGAGACGTCCTGGACTCCTTCGCCCGGGTCGGCACGCTCACCGTGATCACCGCGACCACGGCCGAGGAGGCCCTCGCGGTGCAGCGGGCGGGGGCCGCCGCGGTCGTCGTGCAGGGCGTGGAGGCCGGCGGTCACCAGGGCACCCACCGGGACAACCCGGAGACGGACGGCACGGGGATCGGACTGCTCTCCCTGATCGCCCAGGTCCGCGAGACCGTGCAGATCCCGGTCGTCGCCGCCGGCGGCATCATGCGCGGCAGCCAGATCGCCGCGGTGCTCGCCGCGGGCGCGAACGCGGCGCAGCTCGGCACCGCGTTCCTCGCCACCCCGGAGTCCGGCGCGCACGCCGTGCACAAGCAGTCCCTGACCAACCCCCTCTTCGTCCGCACGGAGCTGACGCGCGCGTTCTCCGGCCGCCCCGCGCGCGGCCTGGTCAACCGCTTTCTGCGGGAGCACGGGCCGTACGCGCCCGCCGCGTACCCCGAGGTCCACCACCTCACCTCCCCGCTGCGCAAGGCGGCGGCCAGGGCGGGCGACGCGCAGGGCATGGCCCTGTGGGCAGGGCAGGGACACCGGATGGCCCGTGAACTGTCCGCGGGACAGCTGGTGGAGGTGCTGTGCGCCGAGCTGGACGCGGCACGGACAGCGTTGTCGACGGCCGGCGAAGCGGGCGGTGCGGACCGATGACGGCACCGGTGTTCGTCGTCGACCACCTCGCCGCGGACAGCGCGGGACGCTACGTCCTCGACGGACCCGAGGGCCGGCACGCCGTCTCCGTGAAGCGGCTGCGGCAGGGCGAGGACGTCGTCCTCACCGACGGCGCCGGACGCTGGGCGCAGTGCGTCGTCGTCGACGCCGAGGGCAAGGACCGGCTGGTCGTGCGCGTCGGGTCCTTCGCCGAGGAACCTCCCGAGTCCCCTCGTATCACCGTCGTCCAGGCCCTGCCCAAGGGTGACCGGGGCGAGCTGGCCGTCGAGACCATGACCGAGACCGGGGTGGACGCGATCGTCCCCTGGGCCGCCTCGCGCTGCGTCACCCAGTGGCGGGGCGACCGGGGTCTGAAGGCGCTCGCGAAATGGCGGGCGACGGCCCGCGAGGCGGGCAAGCAGTCCCGCCGGGTGCGCTTCCCGGAGATCGCGGACGCCGCGACCACCAAGCAGGTCGCCGCGCTTCTGGCCGAAGCGGACTTCGCGGCGGTGCTGCACGAGGACCGGGAGTACGGCAGCGAGCCGCTCGCGACGGCCGAACTGCCCTCGTCCGGAACGATCGTGCTGGTGGTGGGCCCCGAAGGAGGCGTCTCCCCCGAGGAGTTGGACCTCTTCGCGCAGGCGGGTGCGAAGGCGTACCGGCTGGGGCGTAGCGTGCTGCGTACATCGACCGCGGGGACCGCGGCCACCGCGCTTTTGCTGGGGCGCACCGGCCGCTGGTCCTGAACGAACGTGTACGGGGGATGCGTTGGAACTCGCCCAGGTACGACTGCTGGTCGCCGACTTCCCGGCCTGCTACCGCTTCTACGCCGAAGTCCTCGGTCTCAAGCCCCAGTCGGGCGCGACCGGGGGGCCGTACGAGAAGTTCAGTCCCGCCACCGGCTCCGCGGGCATCGCGCTCCAGGACCGCTCGATGATGGCCCAGATCCTCGGTGAGGTGGGCGATTCGGCGACGGGCCACCGTTCCCTGGTCGTCCTGCGCGTCGACGACCTCGACGCCTACTGCGCCGGTGTCGTCTCGCGCGGCGGCGTCATCGCCCACGGGCCCGCTCCGCTGACCGACCGCATGCGCGTGGCCCATCTCAAGGACCCGGAGGGCAACCTCGTGGAACTCCAGGAGTGGCTGCTCCTGCGCAACTGACCGGGGTCCGCGCGGGCCCCGGTCAGGCCGGGGCAAGTGATCCAAACCCCTTTCCGGGGGAGCTGTCGCTGCATAGGGTGATCGGGTGACTGAGTCTGCATCGTCCGTATCGTCCGGTTACCTCCGCTTCCCGCATCTGCGCGGCGATCTGGTCGCGTTCACCGCCGAGGACGACGTCTGGGTCGCTCCCCTCGACGGCGGCGGCCGCGCCTGGCGGGTCAGTGCCGACAACGTTCCGGTGAACCATCCGCGCATCTCCCCCGACGGCGAGAACGTCGCCTGGACCTCCGCCCGGGACGGGGCGCCCGAGGTGCACGTGGCCCCGCTGGAGGGCGGAGCGTCCAGACGGCTGACGTACTGGGGGAGCGCGCGGACCCAGGTGCGCGGCTGGACCCCGGACGGACGGGTGCTCGCCCTGAGCACCCAGGGCCAGGCGAGCCTGCGGCGCAGCTGGGCGAGGGCCGTCCCGCTCGACGGCGGTCCCGCCACCACCCTCCCCCACGGTCCGGTCGGCGATGTCGCGTACGGCGGGCCGGGCGTCCTGCTGCTCTCCGCCCCGATGGGACGCGAGGCCGCCTGGTGGAAGCGGTACCGCGGCGGCACGGCGGGCAAGCTGTGGATCGACCGCGAGGGCGACGGAGAGTTCGTACGCCTGCACGAGGAGCTGGACGGGAACCTCGAATACCCCCTGTGGGCGGGGGACCGGCTCGCGTTCCTCTCCGACCACGAAGGAGTCGGGGCCCTCTACTCCTCCCTCGCCGACGGCTCCGACCTGCGCCGGCACACCCCCCTCGACACCTTCTACGCCCGGCACGCGGCGACCGACGGCACCCGGGTCGTCTACGCGTCCGCCGGTGAACTGTGGCTGCTCGACGACCTGGACGGCGCCGAGCCGCGCCGGCTCGACATCAGGCTCGGCGGCCAGCGCGTCGACCAGCAGCCGTACCCCGTCAGCGCGTCCCGCTGGTTCTCGGCCGCCGCGCCCGACCACACCGGACGCGGCAGCGCGGTCTCCGTGCGCGGCGCCGTCCACTGGGTCACCCACCGCTCCGGTCCGGCCCGCGCGCTCGCCGCCCGGCCCGGCGTACGCGCCCGGCTGCCGCGCACCTTCCGGGTGGACGGCGAGGAGTACGTGGTGTGGGTGACCGACGCGGCCGGCGACGACGCGCTGGAGTTCGCCCCGGCGACCGGGACCGCCCCCGGAGCGACCCCGCGCCGGCTCGCCGCCGGGCAGCTCGGCCGTGTCCTCGGGCTCGCGATGGCCCCGGACGGCAGCCGCGCCGCCGTCGCCTCGCACGACGGGCGGGTGCTGCTCGTCGAGCGGGAGACCGGGGAGGTGCGCGAGGTCGACCGCAGCGCGGACGGCGACGTCAGCGGGCTGGTCTTCTCGCCGGACTCCGCGTGGCTCGCCTGGTCGCACCCCGGCCCGCGTCCGCTGCGCCAGCTGAAACTGGCGAACACCGCGGACCTGTCGGTCACCGAGGCGACGCCGCTGCGCTTCCGTGACTACGCGCCCGCGTTCACCCTCGACGGCAAGCACCTCGCCTTCCTCTCCGCGCGTTCCTTCGACCCGGTCTACGACGAACACGTCTTCGACCTCGCGTTCGTGGGCGGGTCCCGCCCGCACCTGATCACGCTGGCCGCGACCACCCCGTCCCCCTTCGGACCGCAGCGGCACGGCCGCGCCTTCGAGACCCCCGAGGGCCGCGGGGCCGAGACACCCGACAGCGAGGGCACCCCCGCCACCCGGATCGACCTCGAAGGACTCGGTGACCGGATCGTCCCCTTCCCCGTCGAGGCGGCCCGCTACTCGACGCTGCGGGCCGCCAAGGACGGACTGCTGTGGCTGCGCCACCCGGTCCGCGGGGTGCTCGGGTCCTCCCGCGCCACCCCGGAGGACCCGGACCCGAAGACCGAGCTGGAGCGCTACGACCTGGCCCAGCACCGCATCGAGCATCTCGCCGCGGACGCCGACCACTTCGCCGTCACCGGCGACGGCAAGCGGGTCCTGCTGTGGACCGACGGCAAACTCAAGCTCGTCCCCAGCGACCGCCGCGCCTCGAACGACGACGAGAGCGACACCAACATCACCGTCGACCTCTCGCGGATCCGCCACACCGTCGACCCGGCCGCCGAGTGGCGCCAGATGTACGACGAGACGGGCCGCCTCATGCGGGACAACTTCTGGCGGCCCGATCTGGGCGGGACCGACTGGGAGGGCGTACTCGACCGCTACCGGCCGGTCCTCGACCGGATCGCCACCCACGACGACCTGGTGGACCTCCTCTGGGAGGTGCAGGGCGAGCTGGGCACCTCCCACGCGTATGTGAGCCCGCGCGGCGGCTGGGGCGGCGGCGACCGGGCGCAGGGACTGCTCGGGGCGGACATCTCCCGTCACGAGGACGGCAGTTGGCGCATCGACCGGATCCTCCCCTCGGAGACCTCCGACCCCGACGCGCGGGCACCGCTCGCCGCCCCCGGCGTCGCGGTGCGGGCCGGGGACGCGATCGTCCAGGTCGGCGGGCAGCCGGTGGACCCGGTGACCGGTCCCGGGCCGCTGCTGGTGGGCACGGCGGGCAAGCCGGTCGAGCTGACGGTCTCCCCGTCCGGCGGCGGTGATCCCCGGCACGCGGTGGTCGTCCCGCTCGCCGACGAGGAGGCGCTGCGCTACCACGCGTGGGTCGCGGACCGGCGGGCGTACGTCCACGAACGCTCCGGGGGCCGCCTGGGGTATCTGCACGTACCGGACATGGTCGGCTCCGGGTGGGCCCAGCTCCACCGGGACCTGCGGATCGAGGTGGCCCGGGAGGGGCTGGTCGTGGACGTGCGGGAGAACCGCGGCGGCCACACCTCCCAACTGGTCGTCGAGAAGCTCGCGCGGCGGATCGTCGGCTGGGACCTGCCGCGCGGGATGCGCCCGTACAGCTATCCGGAGGACGCGCCGCGCGGCCCGGTCGTCGCCGTGGCCAACGAGTTCTCCGGGTCGGACGGGGACATCGTCAACGCGGCGGTCAAGGCGCTCGGGATCGGTCCGGTGGTCGGCACGCGCACCTGGGGCGGGGTGATCGGCATCGACAGCCGCTACCGGCTCGTCGACGGCACGCTCGTCACCCAGCCCAAGTACGCGTTCTGGCTGGAGGGGCAGGGATGGGGCGTGGAGAACCACGGCGTCGACCCGGACGTCGAGGTCGTCCAGGCCCCGCAGGACCACGCCGCGGGCCGCGACGTCCAGTTGGACGAGGCGATCCGGATCGCGCTCGCGGCCCTGGAGGAGAACCCGGCGAAGACCCCGCCGTCACTGCCGGAGTCGCGCTGACGGGAGTGCCGATAGCATGCACGGCGTAATGATCGACGCCGTGCACGGTGTGGTGGCCGGCGCCGTGCGGGACGCGGGGAACGACGCCGCCCGGGACCCAGGGACCGGCCGGCACGAGGAGGGACACGCATGACGGGAGAACCGCAGGACGACTGTCTGTTCTGCAAGATCGTCGCGGGACGGATCCCGGCGACCGTCGTCCGGGAGAGCGGGACGACCCTCGCCTTCCGCGACATGAACCCGCAGGCGCCCACCCACATCCTGGTCATCCCCAAGGCGCACCACCCGGACGCGGCCTCGCTGGCCGCCGCCGAGCCCGGGACCGCGGCGGACGTCCTGCGCGAGGCCGGTGAGATCGCGGGCGAGGAGAAGCTCGACAGCTACCGGATCGTGTTCAACACCGGCAGCGGTGCGGGACAGACCGTCTTCCACGCGCACGCGCACCTCCTCGGTGGCCGCGGCATGCAGTGGCCCCCCGGCTGACCGGCCTTGTCCGTACGTGAACTGGTCGTCCTCGGCACCGCCAGCCAGGTCCCGACCCGGCACCGCAACCACAACGGCTACCTGCTGCGCTGGGACGGGGAGGGGCTGCTCTTCGACCCCGGCGAGGGCACCCAGCGGCAGATGCTGAGGGCCGGGGTCGCCGCGCACGACCTGCACCGGATCTGCGTCACGCACTTCCACGGCGACCACTCGCTCGGGCTCGCCGGCGTGATCCAGCGCATCAACCTCGACCGCGTGCCGCACGAGGTCACCGCGCACTACCCCCGCTCCGGCCGGCACTTCTTCGAACGGCTGCGGTACGCCACCGCGTACCGCGAGACCGTCGCGCTCACCGAGGCGCCGGTCGACGCGGACGGCGTGCTCGCCGTCACCGGCTCCTACACCCTGGAGGCCCGCAGGCTCTCCCACCCGGTGGAGTCCTTCGGATACCGGCTGGTCGAGCCGGACGGGCGGCGGATACTGCCGGAGCGGCTGGCCGCGCACGGCATCAAGGGGCCCGACGTCGGGCGGATCCAGCGCGAGGGTGCGCTGGGCGGAGTCCGCCTGGACGACGTCAGCGAGGTGCGGCGCGGCCAGCGGTTCGCGTTCGTCATGGACACCCGGCTGTGCGAGGGGGTGAACGCCCTCGCCGAAGGCTGCGACCTGCTCGTCATCGAGTCGACGTTCCTGGACGAGGACGAGCGACTCGCCTCCGACCACGGGCATCTGACCGCCGGTCAGGCCGCCCGGGTGGCACGCGACGCGGGTGTACGGCATCTGGTGCTCACACACTTCAGCCAGCGGTACGCCGATCCCGCCGAGTTCGAGCGGCAGGCGCGGGCCGCCGGGTTCGACGGGGAGCTGACCGTGGCGCACGACCTGATCCGGGTGCCGGTTCCCAAGCGCTCATAAAACGCCCGTACCATGCTTTGATGCCCCTCCCCAAAGCTGAACTGCACCTCCATGTCGAAGGCACCCTGGAGCCCGAACTCGCCTTCGAGCTCGCCGCGCGCAACGGCGTGACGCTGCCGTACGCGGACACCGAGGAGCTGCGCAAGGCGTATCTCTTCGACGACCTCCAGTCGTTCCTGAACCTGTACTACGAGCTGATGGCCGTCCTGCGGACCGAACAGGACTTCGCCGACCTCGCCGACGCCTATCTGACGCGGGCCGCCGCGCAGGGCGTGCGGCACGCGGAGATCTTCTTCGACCCGCAGGCCCACCTGGCGCGCGGTGTCGGGATGGGGACGGTCGTCGAGGGGCTGTCCCGCGCGCTCTCCCGCAGCGAGCGCACGCACGGCGTCTCCACCCAGCTGATCATGTGTTTCCTGCGTGACGAGTCCGCCGAGTCGGCGATGGAGACGCTGGAGGCCGCGAGGCCCTACCTCGACCGGATCGTCGGCATCGGCCTCGACTCGGCGGAGGTCGGCCACCCGCCGGCCAAGTTCCGCGAGGTGTACGAGGCGGCAGCCGCCCTCGGGCTGCGACGCGTCGCGCACGCGGGCGAGGAGGGGCCGCCCGCGTACATCACCGAGGCGCTGGACGTCCTCGGCGTCGAACGCGTCGACCACGGGCTGCGCTGCATGGAGGACCCCGAGCTGGTCGAGCGGCTGGTCCGGGAGCGGGTGCCGCTGACACTCTGCCCGCTGTCGAACGTACGGCTGCGCGCCGTGGACGTCCTGGAGGACCACCCGCTGCCCGCCATGCTGGAGGCCGGGCTCCTGTGCACCGTCAACTCCGACGACCCCGCCTACTTCGGGGGGTACGTCGGTGACACCTTCCACGCGGTGCGCGAGGCGCTCGGGCTGGACCGCGAACGCATGCGGGACCTCGCGCGCAACTCGTTCGAGGCGTCCTTCCTCGACCACGACGAGGAGCGGCGGGCGCGCTACCTCGCCGAGGTCGAGGCGTACGAGTTCGGATAGAACCGCGCCCGGGGGTGCCACCGGGGCCTGCCCTCCAACCGGCCGCTGAACCGCTCCGGACGGCGGGGGAGAGCCCACGACTCCGGCCGGACCCCGGTCCGGTCGCCGGCCCGACCCTGGTCCGGTCCCTGGCTCGGACTCCGGCCCGGTCCTTGGTCCGGACTCCGGCCCGACCCCGGTTCGGTCGGTGGCCCGCTCCCCGGTCCGGTCCCTCCGAGGTCGGGTGCTCCGGTCCGGAGGGCGGCCCGGCCGGTCCGGAGGCGGCCCCTGACCGGAGCGGAGGCGCCCCGTGCGGTGCGGGCGCAGGGCGGATCGGGGCGGAGCCGGGGCTAGAGCGGGCCGGGGCCCGACGCGGCGGCGGTCTGCCGGGGGCCCACCGTGCCGTACGCCGCCCGCCGGGCCGCGGCCGTCTCCAGCGGGATCTCGACCACCGGGTGTTCCCGCGGCGTGCCGCGCCGGGTGCGCAGGGCCACCGCCGTCATCGGGACGGTGAGCAGGAGCAGGCCGAGCGCCAGGATCACGCCCATCGCCGGGTAGCCCGTCCGGGCGGAGAGCAGACTGCCCGTGAGCGGCCCGCAGGCCGTGCCGAGCGAGGAGGCGGAGCCCACCAGGACCGCCCATCGCCCGCGCTGGTCCAGGGACGCGGCGAGCCCGATGACGTAGGACAGGACGACCGGGTACAGCGTGTTCCAGGCGATCTCGCCGGTCGCGAAGGACGGCAGGTCGTCGGCGGCCGCGCTGAGCGCGATACACCCCGCGATCAGCGCGGTGCCCGCACCGATGGGCAGCGCGCGGCCGAGACGCGGGCCGAGCGCGCCCGCCCCGATCACCCCCAGCAGCCCGGCGCCGAGCGCCGCGGCGAACACCGCGCCGACGGTGACCTCGTTCAGCCCCGCCTGGGTCAGGCCGATGCGCCCGCTGACGCCCCACAGGGAGTTCTGGGCGAGGGACCAGCAGAGCATGGCGGCGGCGAGCACGACCCCGGCGCGAAGATGCGGAAGCGGGGTGCCGGCGCGCAGGGTCCGCGCGGTGGCCGTGCGGGTGGGCAGCCGCCGGGTCGAGGGCAGGACGAGCAGCGCGGTGACGGCGATCGCGGCGAGCGGCTGGCCGTGACCCGGGCCCAGGTGCGGGATGGTCAGGTACAACGTGCCCGCGAGGGCGGAGACGCCGAGCAGACCGAGCGTGGTGGTGCGGTGGGGATCGCGCTGGGCGGCGATCCCGGTGGCCGCGACGGTGGTGATCGTGCCGGAGCCGAGGCCGCCGACGACCGCCCCGGCCACGACCGGCGCGACGGTGGTGGTGAGAGCGGCGGTGCCGTAGCCGAGGACGGCGAGCAGCAGCCCGGCGCGGGCCAGCCGGCGCGGGCCGAAGCGGTCGACGCGGGAGGCGAGCAGGAAACCCGCCGTCGCCGAACTCAGCAGCAGGACGCTGCCGACGCAGCCGGCCTCGGTGGCGGAGAGGGGGAGACCCGCGTTCAGCCGGCCGACGGTGGTCGGCAGGAGGTACGGGGCGAGGTACCCGGCCGTGAAAAGGGCGACGAAGGGCCAGGACGTGGTGGTGCGGGCGGACACGGGCGTTCCCAGGGCATGCGGAATGACGGCTCGATGAGGGGGGTTGGGCGGCTGTCGACGGACAGGAACGCGCGGGCAATTTGTATCAAGCGGGCCCGGGCGGGAAACAGACAGGGCGGGGTGATCTGAATCACGTTCCGTTTGGTGTGGTGAAGGCAGGGTAAACACGAGACTTTTCGTCGCCCCGGCCCGCTCGTCCGAAGGGCTCGATACGCGACGGACGGCTCCGCGGGGATCCACACCGTCCCGGGCGCCAATTGGTGCACACTGGCCTGAATCCGCACCACCTCAGGGAGCGCACCGTGATCCCGTCCAACGGAGAGCGACCGTACTGCCAGGCCCACGTCGACCCGCTCGCCGGTCTGCGCACCCCCCAGGATCCGCCCTGGGACGTCTACCTCACCGGCACCGTCTTCCTCGACATCGTCTTCACCGGGCTCGACTCCGCCCCGGTCCGCGGGACGGAGTCCTGGGCGCGCGGCATGGGGTCGAGCCCCGGCGGCGTGGCGAACATGGCGACGGCGCTGGCCCGGCTCGGCCTGAAGACCTCCCTGGCCGCGGCCTTCGGGGACGACCACTACGGCGAGTACTGCTGGGACGCCCTGGAGCAGGGCGAGGGCATCGACCTCTCCCCGTCGCGCACCGTCTCCGGCTGGCACTCACCGGTCACCGTGTCGATGGCCTACGAGGGGGAGCGGACGATGGTCAGCCACGGGCACGAGCCGCCACCGGTGGAGACCGCCCCGGAACACGCCCCGCGCGCGCGTGCCGCCGTGGCCTCCCTGACCCCCGGCACACGCGCGCAGTGGATCGCCGAGTCCGCGCGCGCGGGCACCCGGATCTTCGCGGACGTCGGCTGGGACGACACCGGCCGCTGGGACCTGGCGGGCCTCGCCGACCTCGAACACTGCGAGGCGTTCCTGCCCAACGCCCAGGAGGCGATGCGCTACACCGGCGCGCGCTGCCCGCGGGCCGCGGCGCACGCGCTGACCGAGCACGTACCGCTGGCCGTCGTCACCCTCGGTTCCGAGGGCGCCTACGCCGTGGACGGCCGCACCGGCGAGACCGCCGCGGTTCCGGCCATCGACGTCGAGGCCCTCGACCCCACCGGTGCCGGGGACGTCTTCGTCGCCGGCTTCGTGATGGGCACCCTCGCCGACTGGCCGCTCGCCGACCGCCTCGCCTTCGCCGGCCTCACCGCCGCCCTCTCCGTCCAGGAGTTCGGCGGCTCCCTCTCCGCCCCCGGCTGGTCCGAGATCGCGGCCTGGTGGCGCCGCGTCCAGTCCGTCGACGACCAGGACCCGGCCGCACTGCGCCGGTACGCCTTCCTGGAGGGACTGCTGCCCGAGGTGACACGGCCGTGGCCGCTGCGGCGGGCGGTGCCGACCATCGGGTTCGGCCGGTCGGTGTGAACCGGCCCCGCGAGAAAGGGCGAGGCCGCGGGGACAGGTGACGAAAAGCCCTACGGCTCTGTCAGTGCGGAGACGTACGCTTGGAGTCGCAAGGCTGCCCCCGTGGCAAGCGTGCCGATCAAGGAGGAAAAGCAGGCCTACAGAGCCGGCCCATGACTCAGACACCCACAGCTCACGGCCCCGCTCAGGGGCAGGCGCGCGCGCACTTCACCGTCCCGGCCAAGCACCCCATGGTGACTGTTCTGGGTTCCGGAGACGCACTGTTGCGCGTGATCGAGAAGGCCTTCCCGGCGGCCGACATCCACGTCCGGGGCAACGAGATCAGTGCGGTCGGCGACGCCGGTGAAGTCGCTCTCGTCCAGCGCCTGTTCGACGAGATGATGCTGGTGCTCCGCACGGGGCAGCCCATGACGGAGGACGCAGTGGAACGCTCGATCGCCATGCTCAGGGCGAGCGAGAACGGGGAGGGCGACGGCGAGGAGACCCCCGCCGAAGTGCTCACACAGAACATCCTGTCCTCGCGCGGCCGCACCATCCGACCCAAGACGCTCAACCAGAAGCGGTACGTCGACGCCATCGACAAGCACACCATCGTCTTCGGCATCGGCCCCGCCGGCACCGGCAAGACCTACCTCGCGATGGCGAAGGCCGTGCAGGCGCTCCAGTCCAAGCAGGTCAACCGCATCATCCTGACCCGCCCGGCGGTGGAGGCGGGCGAGCGCCTCGGCTTCCTGCCCGGCACGCTCTACGAGAAGATCGACCCCTACCTGCGCCCGCTGTACGACGCGCTGCACGACATGCTCGACCCGGACTCGATCCCCCGGCTGATGGCCGCCGGGACGATCGAGGTCGCGCCCCTGGCGTACATGCGCGGGCGTACGCTCAATGACGCCTTCATCATCCTGGACGAGGCCCAGAACACCAGCGCCGAGCAGATGAAGATGTTCCTCACCCGCCTCGGCTTCGAATCGAAGATCGTGATCACGGGTGACGTGACGCAGGTCGACCTGCCGAACGGGACACAGTCGGGCCTGCGTCAGGTCCAGGACATCCTGGAGGGCCTCGACGACGTGCACTTCTCACGGCTCACGTCCCACGATGTCGTCCGGCACAAGCTGGTCGGCCGTATCGTCGACGCGTACGAGAAGTACGACAGCGAGAACGGCACCGAGAACGGCTCCCGCAAGGGCCGCGGCAACGCCGGACACAAGGGGAAGTAGACCAGCACCAGCATGTCGATCGACGTCAACAACGAGTCCGGAACCGAGGTCGACGAGCAGGCGATCCTCGACATCGCCCGCTACGCGCTCGCACGGATGCGCATCCACCCGCTCTCCGAGCTCTCGGTGATCGTCGTGGACGCCGACGCCATGGAGCAGCTCCACATCCAGTGGATGGACCTACCGGGTCCCACGGACGTCATGTCCTTCCCCATGGACGAGCTGCGCCCGCCGTCCAAGGACGACGAAGAGCCGCCGCAGGGCCTGCTCGGCGACATCGTGCTGTGCCCGGAGGTCGCCGAGCGGCAGGGCAAGGACGCGCCGACGCAGCACTCCATGGACGAGGAGCTCCAGCTCCTCACCGTCCACGGAGTGCTGCACCTGCTCGGCTACGACCACGAGGAGCCCGACGAGAAGGCCGAGATGTTCGGTCTCCAGGCGGCCATCGTGGACGGCTGGCGCGCGGAGAAGGGCATGACGGGCCCCTCACCGGCCCCGACCGTGTCATGAGTCCTCAACTCGTCCTCGGCGCCGTCCTGCTGGTCGTCGTCGCCTGGCTCGCCGCCTGTGCGGAGGCGGGCCTCGCGCGCGTCTCCAGCTTCCGCGCCGAGGAGGCGGTACGCAGCGGCCGGCGGGGCAGCGCCAACCTCGCGCAGGTCGCCGCCGACCCGACCCGCTATCTCAACGTCGCACTGCTCGTCCGCGTGGCCTGCGAGATGGCCGCCGCGGCGCTCGTCACGTACGCCTGCCTCCAGGAGTTCGACAAGACCTGGCAGGCCCTCGGGGTCGCCCTCGGGGTCATGGTCCTGGTCTCGTACGTCGCCGTCGGCGTCTCCCCGCGCACCATCGGCCGTCAGCACCCGTTGAACACGGCGACCGCCGCCTCGTACGTCCTGCTGCCGCTCGCGCGGATCATGGGCCCGATCCCGTCGCTGCTCATCCTCATCGGCAACGCGCTGACACCCGGCAAGGGCTTCCGGCGCGGCCCCTTCGCCTCCGAGGCCGAGCTGCGCGCGCTCGTCGACCTCGCCGAGAAGGAGTCGCTGATCGAGGACGAGGAGCGCCGCATGGTGCACTCGGTCTTCGAGCTCGGCGACACCCTCGTCCGCGAGGTCATGGTGCCGCGCACCGACCTCGTCGTCATCGAGCGCCACAAGACCATCCGGCAGGCGCTCACCCTGGCCCTGCGCTCCGGCTTCTCCCGCATTCCCGTCACCGGGGAGAGCGAGGACGACATCGTCGGCGTCGTGTACCTGAAGGACCTGGCCCGCAAGACGCACATCAGCCGCGACGCGGAGTCCGAGCTGGTGTCGACGGCCATGCGGCCCGCCACCTTCGTGCCCGACACCAAGAACGCGGGTGATCTGCTGCGCGAGATGCAGCAGGAGCGCAATCACGTCGCCGTCGTCATCGACGAGTACGGCGGGACGGCCGGCATCGTCACCATCGAGGACATCCTGGAGGAGATCGTCGGCGAGATCACCGACGAGTACGACCGTGAACTGCCGCCGGTCCAGGAGCTCGGCGACGACCGCTACCGGGTGACCGCGCGCCTCGACATCGGAGACCTCGGCGAGCTGTACGGCTTCGAGGCGTACGACGACGAGGACGTGGAGACGGTCGGCGGACTGCTCGCCAAGGCGCTCGGCCGGGTCCCGATCGCCGGTGCCTCCTCGGTGGTCGAGCTGCCCGACAGGCGGGAGCTGCGGCTGACGGCGGAGACCGCGGCCGGACGCCGGAACAAGATCGTCACCGTGCTCGTCGAACCGGCCCCCGCCGCGGAGCCCGGCGAGGGGGAGAAACCGGAATGACCCCGCAGCAACTGCGCGCGTTCTGCCTCTCCTTCAACGCGGCCGTCGAGGAGTTCCCCTTCACCCCGGAGACCTCGGTCTTCAAGGTGCTGGGCAAGCTCTTCGCGCTCTCGAGCCTGGACGCGCGCCCGCTGACGGTCAACCTCAAGTGCGCCCCGGAGGACGCGATCCGGCTGCGCGGCGAGTACCCCGGTCTGATCATCCCCGGCTACCACATGAACAAGCGTCACTGGAACACGGTCACGGCCGACGGTGAACTCCCCGACCGCCTGGTCCGGGAGCTGGTCGAGGACTCGTACGACCTCGTCGTCGCCGGTCTGCCGAAGGCCGAGCGGCTGCGGCTCGACCGGCCCTGAGCGGTCGCGGCGCACTCCCGTCGCGTGGGCCACGACCGGATCCGGGGCGAGTGGCGGGACGGCGGGGACCGATGGGTGTGGACCGCCGCGCGGGCCACGGGCGGCGCTTCGTATGCTCGGTGCATGACCGACAGCAGCGCGCTCGACCCCGAGGACCGCAAGATCGTCACCCTGGCCCGCTCCGCGCGGGCCCGCAACGGGGTGCCCGAGGGGGCGGCCGTCCGGGACGACACGGGCCGTACCTACGTCGCCGGCACCGTGGAGCTGCCCTCGTTGCGGCTGAGTGCCCTGCGGACGGCGGTGGCCATGGCGGTGGCATCCGGAGCGACGTCCCTGGAGGCGGCCGCGGTGGTCTCCGGGGCGGAGGCGGTGTCGGACGAGGACCGGGCGGCCGTACGCGACCTCGGCGGGGCGGGTACGCCGGTGCTGCTGGCGGGAGCGGACGGGGTCGTGCGGGCGGTGACGTCCGCCGGTTAGACCGGCCCCCTCCCGGCGGGACGGGGCCGCGCCCCGCGCCCCGGGGTGTGTTCCCCGGGTGCGGGTGGGTCAGAAGCCCAGTTTGCGGAGTTGGCGGGGGTCGCGCTGCCAGTCCTTGGCGACCTTCACGTGGAGGTCGAGGAAGACCGGTGTGCCCAGCAACGCCTCGATCTGCTTGCGGGACTTGATCCCGACCTCCTTCAGGCGCTTGCCCTTGGGGCCGATGATGATGCCCTTCTGGCTGGGACGCTCGATGTAGACGAAGGCGTGGATGTCCAGGAGCGGTCTGTCGGCGGGCCGGTCCTCGCGCGGGAGCATCTCCTCGACGACGACGGCGATGGAGTGCGGCAGTTCGTCGCGTACGCCTTCCAGCGCCGCCTCACGGATCAGTTCCGCGACCATGACCTGCTCGGGCTCGTCGGTCAGGTCGCCCTCTGGGTACAGGGCGGGTCCCTCGGGAAGGAGCGGGACGATCAGGTCGGCCAGCAGACTCACCTGCTGGTCGGCGACCGCCGACACCGGCACGATCTCGGCCCACTCGAACCCCAGCTCCTGACCGAGCTGGTCGATCGCGATGAGCTGTTCGGCGAGTGTCTTGCTGTCCACGAGGTCGGTCTTGGTGACGATCGCGATCTTCGGCGTCTTCTTGATCGACGCCAGCTCCTTCGCGATGAAACGATCCCCCGGGCCGAGCTTCTCGTTCGCGGGCAGGCAGAAGCCGATGACGTCCACCTCGGCCCACGTCGTGCGCACGACGTCGTTGAGGCGCTCGCCCAGCAGGGTGCGCGGCTTGTGCAGACCGGGGGTGTCGACCAGGATCAGCTGGGCGTCGGGGCGGTGCACGATGCCCCGTACCGTGTGCCGCGTGGTCTGCGGCTGGTTCGCGGTGATCGCCACCTTCTGGCCGACCAGAGCATTCGTGAGAGTGGACTTGCCCGCGTTGGGACGGCCCACGAAACAGGCGAAACCGGCGCGATGGGTGGCCTCGGACGGCTCGGATGACTGACTACGAACGCTCATGGCGCCCATTCTCCCTGATCCACGGGCACCTGCCGCACGCCGTGCGCCTCCGGCGCCCGCCGTGAGGTTCCGCAAGCCCCCACGCACCACGAACCGGCGCTCCCGCGCGCCCCGGCGGGGGCGTCGGACGCCGGGCGGACCGGGTGCGTGAACACACCGGCCTCCGCCCCGCGGCGCACGCCGTGACGGCTTACGATCACGGGGTCCCGGGCCACGCCCGGGACCCCGGTCCCGTCGTCCCTCCCACCGCGCAGAAGGCCAGGACCCAGGCATGAAGCTCATCACCGCGATCGTCAAGCCGTACCGCCTCGACGAGGTCAAGACCGCGCTGCAGGAACTCGGCGTCCACGGTCTGACCGTGACGGAGGCCAGCGGGTACGGGCGCCAGCACGGGCACACCGAGGTGTACCGCGGCGCCGAGTACCAGGTCGACCTCGTCCCCAAGGTCCGTATCGAGGTCGTCGTCGAGGACGCGGACGCGGGTCCGGCCGTCGACGCGATCGTCAAGGCCGCGCGGACGGGGAAGATCGGCGACGGGAAGGTGTGGACGGTTCCGGTGGAGACGGTGGTGCGGGTACGGACGGACGAGCGAGGTCCCGACGCCCTCTGAACGGCCACGGCCGGACACGGCCCGGCGACGCCCCGGGTGCCCACGGCCATCCCCGCCCGCCACGCGCCCTGAGCACCGCCGCGCCGCCGAGCGCCGCCGCCACCACCAGCGCCAGTACGAGCCACGGCAGGGCGAGGAAGGACGTGCTCGCCGACTGCCGGGTGCCCTGGGCGCTCGCGGTCACGGTCACGTCGCCCCAGTCGAGCTGAGGGGCCCCGTGCCACGGCTCGCTCAGCCGTACCCGCTGCCCGGGCAGCAGCTGGGCGGGGATCCTGGTCAGGTTCCGGGTCAACAGCGTCCGGCCGAAGAGCCCCTCCGCCCTCAGCCGCACCCGGGGGTCCAGCGTCACGTTGCCCGTGTTGTGGAGGGTGTACGTGATGGTGGCGGTGCTGGTGCCCGTGCCGGGTACCAGCGGCTGGTGGTGGCTGATGTGGACCTTCTCGACGGCGAGGGCGGGGACCGTCGGTCCGCCGACCCGGAGGTAGATCCGGGCGCCGACCGCCCGCTGGACCCCCATCGCGACCGCTCCGGAGCCGGCGTCGACCCGTTCGTCGAGCGCGACCAGCGCGCCGGCGTGGTCTCCGGGTTCGGCGCGCTCGGGGACCCGGAGTGTGAACGGCACGGTGACCGAGCCGTGCGCGGGAACCGTCACCCGGGAGCGGGCCGGCCGCGCCCAGGCGCCCACCTCCCGCTGTCTCTCCTTCGCCGTACGCACCGCGAAGCCCCCGTCGCGCACGGTGTTGTACGCGTCGGCGGCGTAGAGCCGGAAGGCCAGCGGGGCACCGGTCTTGTTGGTGAGGGTGACCTTGTCCCTGACCGTGGTGCCGGGGTCGGCGGAGAGGATGAAGTACGGCCGTGCGGAGAGCTGGGTCGCGAACGGGTAGACGGACCAGCTGCCGTTGTCGGCGGCGTACGCGCGGGACGCGGCCGGCGCGAGCAGGACGAGCGGGGCGAGCAGGAAGGACAGGAGGACGGACAGCGGGAGGGCATACGGCTTGCGCATGGGTGCGGACCCCCACGGACGAGGTGGACGGGCGGGTGCGCGCCCGGCCACCGGGGTGCGAACGGAACGGTCAGGTGAGCGTCAGCGTGAGCACGCCGGAGTACGAGCCCGGCGGGGTGAACGCGGGCACGTTCAGCGACAGGCCCGCGTCGACGGTGAACTCACCCCCGGTGAGGCCCCCGTTGGGGGTGGACGCCAGCGTCGCTCCCGCGAGCCCCACCGTGCCGGACGAACCGGCCTGACAGGTGCTCGGACTGGCCGCCTTGGTGACACAGGCGGGGCTCCAACTCAGCCGGCCGGCGTCGATCTTGGCGCCGGGACCGGTGAAGTCGGTGACCTTGCCGGTCAGGGACCAGCCCGCGGGTCCGCCGCGGAAGTCCTTGACCGTCACCGTACGCAGGGCTCCGTCCGAGGCCCCGCCCTGGCCGAAGTCGACCGCGGACAGCTGGACGGCGTCCCCGGCCTGTGACATCGACAGTGTCCCCGCCTTCACCGTGGTGGTGATCTTCTGGGCGTTGTCGGGGACGGGCGTGTCGTCGACGACCACGTACGCCGCCGGTCCCGCGCCCTTGGTGTCGCTCCAGCTCGCGCCCTCGTACGCCACCACACCGGTCGTCGTCTTGTCGTTGACGGCCAGCGTGCCGCTGAACGCGCCCTGGGCGTCGGCGGTGGCGGTGCCGGTGTCGGCGGTCTGGGTGGCCCCCGACCGTCCGGCGAGGGTCACGGTGGCACCCGGGGTGAAGTGGCTGCCGGTGACGGTCACGCTGTCACCGGGCTTCCCGGAGGCCGTGCCGAGCGTGATGGCACGGGTGTTGGTCTGGGTCCCGTCCGTCGCGGTGACCGTGTCGGAGACCGGGGCGGGCGGGTTGGTCACGGTGCAGGGGGTGTCGAGCTCCAGGATGTAGCTGGTGTGGATGTTGTAGTCGCCGGGCGAGAGCGTGATGGCGCCCGGCGCGGTGACCGTGAAGGTGCCGGTCATGCTGAACGACGGGAAGGGGGCGTTGCCCGCGACCGGGTCGTTCTTCTTGGGACCCGCGACGGTGATGGAGCCCGTCTGGGCCCCGCCGAGGGTGACCTTGCCGGTGGGCGTCATGATGTCGGCCGGCAGGCTGATGGCGGTGGGGTTGCTCGCGGCGGGCGTGACCACCTTGTACGTCACGGTGACGGTGTCACCGACCTTGGGAGTGGCGTTGTCCACCGAGACCACCGCGGTGGTGGTGCCGTCGATCGGGGGGATGCCCGCGATCGGCGGCGGGATGCAGTGCGTGGCGAAGTCCACGTTCTGGGATTCCGTGGACACGGCTCCGGCCGGGGCGGCCAGCGCTCCGCCCGCGGTGACCGCCAGCGCGGTCGCCCCGAGCAGCGCCGCCCAGCGGCGTCTTCGGGTTGTCGAACCCGTGGTTCCCATGGTTGTTGCCCCCTCCTGAGGGATGCGGGCGCAGCGGCTCGTCCGCGCCGACAGGGGGCCATTGACGTGCGGGTGGTGAGAGAAGTCAATGGAACGCCGGGCCATCAACTGATGGGCCATCAGATCGTGTCAAGGTCACCGGACCGGCCACTCGGAGGTTTCTCCGAGGACCGGCGAAAGCGGCCGGGGCCGCCCGCGAGCACGGGAGGGGGCCGGTGCCCGCCGCTCACTCCACGGGTGCCGCGAGCCGGGCCGTGGCCGGGCAGCAGGGTTCAGTCGACGCCCCTGATCCGCCGCACCAGCACCGCGCCCACGAGGCCGATCACCGCCGCCACCAGGTACAGCATCCGGTAGCCGCCCAGGTACGTCACGATCGGGGCGGCCAGCGCCGGGGCGGCCACCTGGGGCAGGGCGTTGGCGACGTTGATGACGCCGAGGTCCTTGCCGCGGTCCAGGGCCCTGGGCAGCACGTCCGTCATCAGGGCGAAGTCGACCGAGGTGAAGACGCCGAAGCCGACGCCCAGCACCGCCGCCGCGAGGATCGCGCCCGGCCAGGTCTGCCAGCCGGACAGGAGCCCCGTCGCGAGGGCCATCAGCACGCCCGACCAGATCACGAACGGCTTGCGGCGGCCGACCCGGTCCGACCACACGCCGCCGACCACGACCGTGGCGAGCAGCGTGACACCGTTGACCGCCGTCAGGATCAGCACACCGTTCTCGGGATCGTCGTAGTGCAGCCGGTCCCGCAGGTAGTACAGCAGGTAGAGCAGGACGAGCGCGTTGCTGAGGTTGATCAGGAAGCGGGTCAGCCAGGCCCAGGCCAGGTCCGGATGGTCGCGGGGGCTCAGCCGGAAGGAGGCGGCGAAGGAGCGCCACGACCAGGGTGGCCGCCGCGCGAGCGGCAGTCGCAGGTCCGGGAAGCGCAGCACGTACGGCAGTACGCCCACCAGCGTGAACACCGCGCAGGCCGCGTAGCCGCCGCCCACGCCCCCGGCCACGGTCGCCAGGCCCGTCCCGCCGACCACGCCCAGGATCTGCGCCGCGCCCAGCCAGCCGCCCACCGAGCCCCGCTGGAGCCGGGGCACCCGGTCGGGGACGGCGGCGGTGACCGCGGCGAAGGCGGCGTTCAGGGTCAGCTGGACCAGGCACCAGCCCAGCGCCATCGTCCAGATCCCGCCTGCCCCCGCCAGGAGCAGCAGCGACAGGGCGCCGCCCGCCGACCCGGCCAGGATCCACGGCGTACGGCGGCCCCGGCGGGCCGTGGTCCGGTCGGAGAGCGCGCCGAAGACGGGGTTGGCGACCAGTGACACGACCGCGCCCGCGCCGGTCACCCACGCCAGCACCGTCTCCTTGGACAGGCCGGTGCCGGGTGCGAAGTCCTCGGCCTGGGAGGCGAGAAGGATCTGCAGCGGTCCGTACCAGCCCACCCAGATCGCCCCGTTGGCGAGCGAGAGCGCGGAGATCCAGCCCCGGCCGACCCGTTCGACGGGCTCGGAGAGGGCGCTCGGGGGCGTCCCGGCCGGGTCCGCCGCCGTCATCCCCGCGCCCGCAGGGCGTCCCGGAGCCAGAGGTACGACGCCTTCGGGGTGCGCTTTTGCGTGTCGTAGTCGACGTGCACCAGCCCGAAGCGGCGCGCGTACCCCTCCGCCCACTCGAAGTTGTCCAGCAGCGACCACACGAAGTAGCCGCGGACGTCGACGCCCTGCTCCGACGCCCGGTGCAGGGCCCGGACATGGCCGTCGAGGAAGGTGATCCGTTCCTGGTCGTCGATGCCCTCGTACGAGCAGCCGTTCTCGGTGATGACCACCGGGGGGAGCCGGTCGCCGTAGCGCCGGTGGAAGTCCAGCAGCAGTTCGGTCAGTGCCTCGGGGACCACCGGCCAGCCGAAGTCCGTGACCGGGTAGCCCTCCAGTTCCCGCACCGAGAAGGGGAGTTCGGCGGGCAGGGTCAGACCGCCGAACTCGATCTCCGTGCCCTGCGGGGCACCCACCCTGGTCGGCTGGTAGTAGTTGATCCCGTACCAGTCCAGCGGCTCCGCGATCACCTTCAGATCCGCCTCGACGCCTTCGGGGTGTCCCGGCATCAGCTCGCCGACGCCGTCGGGGTAGCGGCCCAGCAGCAGCGGGTCCGCGAACAGCCGGTTGAGCAGAAGGTCGTAGAAGTCCGCCGCCTCCACGTCCTCGGCGCGCCGCGACGCCGCCCAGGTCGGCCCGTGCGAGTTGGCGATCCCGATGTCGCCGGCCCCGGCCGCGCGCAGCGCCCGTACCGCCAGGCCGTGCGCGAGGAGCTGGTGGTGGGCCACGGGAAGCGCGTCGAAGAGCAGCCGCCTGCCGGGGGCGTGCGCCCCGAGCGCGTGGCCCAGCAGGGTGTGTTCGGCGGGCTCGTTCAGGGTGATCCACTTCCGCGCGCGGTCACCGAGCCGGCCGACGACGACGGCGGCGTACTCGGCGAAGCGCTCCGCCGTGTCCCGGTTCAGCCAGTCCAGCTCCAGCGGCAGGTCCCAGTGGAAGAGGGTCGGGACCGGGCGCACCCCGGCCGCGCACAGCGCGTCGACGAGCCGGTCGTAGAAGTCGAGGCCGCCGGGGGAGTTCACCCGGGGCCAGGAGACGGAGAAGCGGTACGCGTCCACGCCCAGGTCGGCGAGGAGCGCCACGTCCTCGGGATAGCGGTGGTAGTGGTCGCAGGCCACCGCCGCGGTCGAGCCGTCCTTGACGCGGCCGGGCTCGGCGGTGAAGGCGTCCCACACCGAGGGGTCGCGCTCCTCGACGGCGCCCTCGATCTGGTGGGCCGAGGTGGACACGCCCCAGAGGAAGCCGGGCGGGAACTGCGGTAGGGGGTTCGTCGCCATGCGCGCGATCATCCTTACCGACAGTAAAGGAAGTCAACGGGCGGGCGTGAACTACGAGTTACCGCTTCCTCGGCGGCGCCCGGTTCCCCCACCCCTTTCCCCGGGCCTCTTCCCTCGCCTCTTCCCGCGCCCCTTCTCACGCCCCTTCTTTGAGCACGCGTGAGATCAGCTCCCGCTGCTCCTCGGTCAGGCTCGGATCGGCCGCGTACACCGTCCTGCCGTCCACCGTGATCTCGTAGCTGAAACCGTCCGGGACCCCGGCGGGGCGGGTGCCCCGGCCGGCGGCGACCGCCCGCTCGGCCAGGGCCTGCCACTCACGGCCGTCGGCCCGCCCCGAGGTGTCCAGCTCGGCCCGGCGCTCGATGCCCGCGAATCCGCCCGTGCGCCTCACCTGAATACGCATGGGTCCTGTCTAGTACGGATCGGACGCCGGGGCTACGACGTCGCGACCCCGACCTGCTCCCAGGCCTTCGCCACCCCTTGCAGTTCCTCGCCCTCCCCGTAGCGGGCGCGTGCCGAGGCGACCGTCAGGCCGGCGAAGTCGGTGAAGCTCGCCTGCGACGGGAGCTCGCCGCCGGTCAGGACGTCGTACCAGATCTGCCCGGCACGCTCCCAGGCGTGGCCGCCGAGCGCCTGGGCGACGAGGTAGAAGGCGTGGTTGGGGATGCCGGAGTTGATGTGGACACCGCCGTTGTCGCGGCCGGTCTTCACATAGCCGTCCATCGTCGCGGGCTGCGGGTCCTTGCCGAGCACGTCGTCGTCGTACGCGGTGCCGGGCTCCTTCATGGAGCGCAGCGCCTTGCCGGTGACGCGCGGGGCGAGCAGTCCGGCGCCGATCAGCCAGTCGGCCTCGGCGGCGGTCTGGCCGAGCGTGTACTGCTTGATCAGTGAGCCGAAGACGTCGGACATGGACTCGTTGAGCGCGCCCGGCTGGCCGAAGTAGGTGAGGTTCGCCGTGTACTGGGTCACGCCGTGGGTCAGCTCGTGGCCGATGACGTCGACCGGGATGGTGAAGTCGAGGAAGATCTCACCGTCACCGTCCCCGAAGACCATCTGCTCGCCGTTCCAGAAGGCGTTGTTGTAGTCCCGGTCGAAGTGCACGCTCGCGTCGAGAGGGAGTCCCTCGCCGTTGATCGAGTTCCGCGCGTAGGCGTTGAGGTACAGGTCGAAGGTGGCTCCGAGGCCGGCGTACGCGCGGTTGACGGTGGCGTCCCTGCCGGGGCCGTCACCCTCGCCGCGGACCTTCTTGCCGGGCAGGTCCTGGTGGTGGCGGGCGTCGTAGACGGTGCGCCGCGGCTTGTCGGCGGCCGCGTCCTGGGGCGCGGCCACCGCGGGCGCGCCGATGACCGTGGTCAGCCGGCGGTGGGTGCGTTCGAAGGCGTCGCGCTCCAGGGTGCGGCGCGCGGGTCCGGAGAGCGCGGGGTCCTCGTGCCGGGCCAGCGTGTCGAGGACGTGGGGCGGCACGATGGTGCAGAAGACAGGCTCGAAGCCTGCCGCGTTGGCGGTCATGCCCGGCACCATTGCACTGAGTCACTCCCGTGTCACTACCGGCGACCAAGATCGTGTGAAATGCGGTGATAGGGAGTGCCCCCGTCCGCTCTCCGGTGGTATGAAGGCTCACTCTGAGTGATGTGATGTACTTTTTGTCTGCTTTCTTCCTTATGGGCCGGCGATCCCGCATACTGATACAGCCCCCCGTACGGAGCACGGCTCGGCTAGGCTGCGGAGCATCATGCGTTTCGGGCTGCTTCTCCTTAGCTGCCGCGGCGAGGGCCTGTAGTCGAGGCCGACCCCCTCCCCGCGGAGTTCGGCGTTGCGCCGTCGGCCGTCCTTCCGGACACCCTCTGAGGAGCCCACGCATCATGCCGAACTTCCAGCAGCCCACCGCCATGCCGGTCCACAAGTACGGCACGTACGAGCAGGTGGACATCCCGGACCGCACCTGGCCGGACCAGCGTGTCACCGTCGCCCCCCGCTGGCTGTCGACGGACCTGCGGGACGGCAACCAGGCGCTGATCGACCCGATGTCACCGGCCCGCAAGCGCGAGATGTTCGACCTGCTGGTGCGGATGGGCTACAAGGAGATCGAGGTCGGTTTCCCGGCGTCCGGCCAGACGGACTTCGACTTCGTCCGCTCGATCATCGAGGACGAGACGGCCATCCCGGACGACGTCACGATCTCCGTACTGACCCAGGCCCGCGAGGACCTGATCGAGCGCACGGTGGAGTCCCTGGTGGGCGCCAGGCGCGCCACGGTCCACCTGTACAACGCGACGGCCCCCGTCTTCCGCCGGGTCGTCTTCCGCGGCTCCAAGGAGCAGATCAAGCAGATCGCCGTCGACGGCACCCGGCTGGTCATGGAGTACGCCGAGAAGCTGCTCGACGAGCGCACCACCTTCGGCTACCAGTACAGCCCCGAGATCTTCACCGACACCGAGCTGGACTTCGCCCTGGAGGTCTGCGAGGCCGTCATGGACGTCTACCAGCCCGGCCCCGGCCGGGAGATCATCCTGAACCTGCCCGCCACCGTGGAGCGCTCGACCCCCTCCACGCACGCGGACCGCTTCGAGTGGATGAGCCGCAACCTCTCCCGCCGCGAGTACGTCTGCCTGTCCGTCCACCCGCACAACGACCGCGGTACGGCCGTCGCCGCCGCCGAGCTGGCCCTGATGGCCGGCGCCGACCGCATCGAGGGCTGTCTGTTCGGCCAGGGCGAGCGCACCGGCAACGTCGACCTGGTCACCCTGGGCATGAACCTGTTCTCGCAGGGCGTCGACCCGCAGATCGACTTCTCGAACATCGACGAGGTCCGCCGCACCGCCGAGTACTGCAACCAGATGGAGGTCCACGCCCGTCACCCGTACGTCGGCGACCTCGTCTACACCTCCTTCTCCGGCTCCCACCAGGACGCCATCAAGAAGGGCTTCGACGCCATGGAGGCCGACGCGGCCGCGAAGGGCGTCACCGTCGACGACATCGAGTGGGCCGTCCCGTACCTGCCGATCGACCCGAAGGACGTCGGCCGCAGCTACGAGGCCGTCATCCGCGTCAACTCGCAGTCCGGCAAGGGCGGCATCGCGTACGTCCTGAAGAACGACCACAAGCTGGACCTGCCGCGCCGGATGCAGATCGAGTTCTCGAAGATCATCCAGGCCAAGACGGACGCCGAGGGCGGCGAGGTCACCCCGAAGGACATCTGGGCGATCTTCCAGGACGAGTACCTGCCGAACCCCCAGAACGCGTGGGGCAGCATCCAGGTCAAGACCGGCCAGACCACGACCGACCGCGACGGCATCGACTCGCTGACCGTCGAGGCCTCGGTGGACGGCACCGACACCGTCCTGACCGGTAGCGGCAACGGTCCGATCTCCGCGTTCTTCGACGCCCTGCAGTCCATCGGCGTCGACGTACGCCTGCTGGACTACCAGGAGCACACGATGAGTGAGGGCGCGTCCGCGCAGGCCGCTTCCTACATCGAGTGCGCGATCGGTGACAAGGTCCTGTGGGGAATCGGGATCGACGCGAATACGACACGCGCCTCGCTGAAGGCCGTGGTCTCCGCCGTCAACCGCGCGGCCCGCTGACCACCCTGACCGGCGCTTTCCTGGCTCCGTCCGCCTTCCGGGGCGGGCGGAGCCGCGTCGTTTACCGGCCAATCCCCGTGAAGATCACGGAGAGGTCTCGTCCGGGGTACTGACTCCACATCAACAATGTGGCTAACATCACGCCAGCGCGGCGATGTTGCCGCGGCGTTACGGAGGTGTGCGACGGTGCTGCCAGGGTGGGGACGAAACGGTCGTGCAGTTCAGGTTCCCCGCATCCTGGGCACCCGTACCGCGTGGACCACCATGGGGGACGGCGAGTTCTTCTGTCCGGGCTGCGGAGGCGACCGCAACTACCAGCGCCTCACCGGCCGTCGCCGCTTCACCCTCCTCGGCGTACCGGTCCTGCCGCGCGGTGAGACGGGCCCCGTCGTCGAGTGCGCCGCGTGCCGCCGCCACTACGGCGCGGACGTCCTCGACCACCCCACGACCACCCGCTTCTCGGCGATGCTCCGCGACGCCGTCCACACCGTCGCGCTCGCCGTGCTCGCGGCCGGCGGCACCTGCTCCCGTACGTCCCTGGAGACCGCCGCCGTCGCGGTGCGCTCGGCCGGCTTCGACGACTGCACCGAGGACCAGCTCGCCGCGCTCGTCGAGGCCCTCGCCGCGGACACCGGCCGGCTCTTCGGGGAGCCCTGCGGGGCGGGCCTCGCGATAGAGCTCCACGAGGCACTGGACCCGCTCGCGCCGCACCTCGCGTCGGCCGGCCGCGAATCGATCCTGCTCCAGGGGGCCCGGATCGCCCTGGCCGACGGGCCGTACACGCCCGCCGAACGGGACGTCCTGTCCACCGTGGGCGCGGCGCTGACGATCTGCGCGGACGAGGTGACCCGGCTCCTGGTCGCGGCGCGCACGCCGTACTAGACCGCGGCACGGAGGCACGGAATGATCACCAGGGGTAATCTGTGCGCTACGTGACGTAGCGCGCCTCGCGGTGTGCGAGGCGAGAGCGAGGCCCCCCTGAGACGCAGCCTCGGCGTCGCGCTGGCCGTGGGCCTCCTCGCCGCTCCCGCCGGCGTCGGTACGGCGTCCGCCGCCTCCCCGTCGGCGGCCTCCCGGTCGGGGCCCCACTGCGCGGTCTCCGTGCCGTACACCGCGGGCCGGGACGGCTACGACACCTACCGCATCCCCGCCGTCGTCCGGACCGGCGCGGGCACGGTGCTCGCCTTCGCCGAGGGGCGGCACGACGGCGGAGGCGACACGGGGGACATCGACGTCGTCCTCAGACGCTCCGCCGACGGCGGCTGTACGTGGGGTCCGCTGCGGGTCGTCGCGGACGGCGGCGGGAACACCCGGGGCAACCCGGCCCCCGTCGTGGACCCCCGCAGCGGCCGCGTCGTGCTGCTCACCTGCTTCAACGGCGGCGGGGTGACCGAGGCGCGGATCATGCGGGGCGAGGCCGCGCGGGGACTCGGCCGCCGTGTCTTCGTCCAGACGAGCCGTGACGACGGCCGTCACTTCTCCGCTCCCCGGGAGATCACCGGCGCGGTGAAGCGGCCGTGGTGGCGGTGGTACGCCACCGGGCCCGGCCACGCCATCGCCCTGCGGCACGGTCCGCACGCCGGGCGGCTGGTGGTTCCCGCCGACCATTCCTCGGCGCCGCCGCCGGGCTCCGCCGACACCGGCCGGGAACCCCGGTACTACGGCGGCCACGCCCTCTACAGCGACGACGGCGGCCTCGACTGGCGGCTCGGGTTCGTCGACGACTCCTACGACGGACGGCTCAACGTCAACGAGAGCGGGGTGGCCGAACTTCCCGGCGGGCGGCTGTACTTCACCGCGCGGGACCAGAACGGTACGGGGGGCGCGGGCGGGCACCGGCTGGACGCCTACTCCGACGACGGCGGACGGACGCTGTCCCGGCCGTACGCCGTCCAGCCGGCGCTGAACGACGTGCCGGTGGTCCAGGGCGGCGTCCTGCAGATGCCCGGCCCGCACGCTCCCCTGCTCTTCTCCGGGCCGTCCGTACCTCACGCGCGGCGGGCCATGGCCTTGTGGAGCAGTGCGGACTCCGGCGTCACGTTCACCAGGGCGATGACGCTCTCCTCGCGGCCGGCCGCGTACTCGGACCTCGTGCCGCTCGGTTCCGGGCGGGTCGGGATCCTCTACGAGACGGGTGAGCCGGGCCCGTACGCCCGCATCGAGTTCCGTCGGCTCGCCCCGAAACCGTCGGGGTGACGGTCCGGGGGCGGAAGAACCTCTACAGAAGGCCCGCCGTCGCCAGATACTTGCCCACCCGCTCCACCTCCCCCTCCGACAACGGCACCTGCGGCTCCGCCGTCACCGGACAGGAGATCACCCCCCGCAGATACAGCGCGGCCTTGAACGCCCCGAGCGCGGACGACCCACTCCCCATCCGCCCGGAGTCACCGACCCCCACCATCCCGAACAACGCGCACAACCGCTCCTGCTCGGCCCGCGCCCGCTCCCAGTCCCCCTCCCGGCAGAGCCGGTCGATCCGCACGTACCCGTGCGGATCGACGTTGGCGAGACCGGGCACCGCCCCGTCCGCCCCCAGCGCGAGCGCCGAGTCGACGACGAGTTCGGAACCGGTGAGGACACTGAATCCGGCGACACCGGGACGCGTCCTCGCCCCCGTCACCACCGCGCGGAACCCGCCCAGGTCACCGCTGGAGTCCTTGAGACCGGCCAGCACCCCGTCCGCGGCCAGTTCGAGCACCAGCTCCGCGTCCAGCTTGGTGTGGACGGACACCGGCAGGTCGTACGCGAAGACCGGCACGGAGGAGCGCGCGGCGACCAGACGGTAGTGCCGGGCGATCTCCGCCGGGTGGGTACGGGCGTAGAAGGGCGCCGTCGCCACCACCGCGTCCGCCCCCGCCGCGGTGACCGACGCGACATGGTCGAGCACCCTGGGGGTCGTCATGTCGATCACCCCCGCCAGCAGGGGCAGCCGGCCGCCGAGGTGCGCCTTCACCGTCCCCACCACCAGCCGGCGCTGCGCGTCGGTCAGATACGCCGCCTCCGAGGACGAGCCGAGCACGAACAGCGCGTCGACCCCGGCGTCCACCAGATGGTCCACGAGCTTGATGAGCGAGGGGACGTCCACCTCGCGGTCCGGTGTCAGGGGCGTGCAGACGGGCGGTACGACACCGGTCAGCGGGGCGGGGATCGGCATGGAGGCTCCCTAGGGCTGATGCTGGTGATGCTGGGCGGGGATGTCGGCCACGGGGGGAGAGACCGCCACCGCCTGTGCCACCAGGTCGTGCGTCGACTCGCCCTCCCGCACAGGATGGTGGCACCGGAAGCGGTGTCCGGGGGTCGACGCGGCCGTGAAGTCCGGCATGGCGGACGCACAGGTGCCGTCCGCCTTCCAGCAGCGGGTGCGGAAGGGGCAGCCGGTCGGCGGCCGGGTGGCCGAGGGCACCGGGCCCGCCAGCGGGATGGGGTCGATCGGTGCCAGAAGACCCGGCGTGGCCGAGAAGAGGGCGCGGGTGTACGGGTGCCGGGCCCGGGCGGTGACCTCGGCGGCCGGGGACTCCTCCACGATCCGGCCGAGGTACATCGTGACCACGCGGTCACTCATCCTGCGTACCGTCTGGATGTCGTGCGAGACGAACACCAGCGCGAGCCCGAGCCGCTCCTTGAGGTCCAGCAGGAGGTTGAGGATCTGGGCGCGGACCGACACGTCCAGCGCGCTGGTCGGCTCGTCGGCCACCACCAGGTCGGGGTCGAGCGCCAGGGCGCGCGCGATGGCGACGCGCTGGCGCTGCCCCCCGGAGAGCTGCCCCGGCAGGGCCTCCGCCAGGGCCCTGGGCAGGCCCACCAGGGACATCAACTCCTGTACCCGCAGCTCACGTCCGGCCGGTGTGCCGCGCCGGTGCACGTCCAGCGGGTCGCGCAGGATCCGTCGTACGGACAGTCGGCGGTTCAGTGCCGTCGACGGGTCCTGGAAGATCATGCCCGTGCCGGCGCCGACGGCCGCCCGTCGCTCGGCCGGCTTCATCGTCCAGAGGTCGCGGCCGCCGAACGTCACCGTGCCGGACGCCGGCCGCTGGACGCCCACCAGCACCTTCGCGAGCGTCGACTTCCCGCAGCCGGACTCGCCGACGACCCCGACCGTCTCTCCGGGCGCGACGGTCAGATCGACACCGGTCAGGGCGTACACCCGGTCGCGGGCGAACGGACCGCCGCTGCGGGCGCGGTGGACGACATGGGTGTCCGCGAGCCGGACGAGTGCGGTCATGCGACGGTCTCGCTCTCCGTGGTCGTCAGCTCCACCGCCGGGTGGTGGCACGCCGCCGTGTGCGCCGGGGTGCCCAGCAGGACGGGTCGCGTCGTCCCGCACACCTCGGTCGCCGACGGACAGCGGTCGGCGAACCGGCAGCCCGCCGGGAAGTCGGCGGGGGAGGGCACGACCCCCTTGATCTGTGTCAGGCGGGTGGCCGCCGACTCCAGGGACAGGACACTGCCCAGCAGGCCCCGCGTGTAGGGGTGGGCGGGTGACCCGACCAGGTCGGCTGTCACGCCCGTCTCCACGATCCGGCCGCCGTACATCACCACCACCCGGTCGGTGACGTCCGCGACGAGCGCCAGATCGTGCGAGACCAGGACCAGGGCGAAGCCCAGTTCCTCGCGCAGCCGCAGCAGCAGCGTGATGATCTGCGCCTGGACGGTCACGTCGAGCGCCGTCGTCGGTTCGTCGGCGACGATCAGCCGGGGGCTGCGGGAGAGGGCCATCGCGATCAGGACGCGCTGGCGCTGGCCGCCGGAGAGCTCGTGCGGGTAACTGCGCAGGGTGCGGGCGGGATCGAGGCCGACCAGCGACAGCAGTTCGGCGGGGGAGCGTCTGCCGCCCCTGCGCACCACCTGTTTCAGCTGTGCCCGGATCGTCATGGCGGGGTTCAGCGACGACAGCGCGTCCTGGTAGATCATCGCCATCTCATGGCCCAGCAGCCGTCGTCGCACCCGCATCGACTCGCCCACCAACTGTCGTCCGTCGAAAAGGACTTGGCCCCGCACCCGGGTTCCCGGCGGTTCCAGGCCCATCACCGCGAGCGCCGTCAGCGACTTCCCGCAGCCCGACTCGCCCACCAGGCCCAGGACTTCACCCGGGCGCACCTCGAAACTGATGCCGTCGACGATGTCCACGCCGCTGTGCCGGGCGTCGAAGCCGATGGCGAGGTTCTCGACGCGGAGGACCGGCGGGCCGGTGGGCAGCGGGCGGGCCCGGGAACGCAGCCGGGCCGCCGCCTCCGCGAGACCCGGCAGTTCGAGGACCGTTCCACTGCCCGGCTCCGGCGTCTCCAGCCGGTCCCCGCCGGCGTCCACCTCCCGCGCGGCCGGTGCCGCCCACGCGTCGGAGACCCCCTCGGAGAGGACGTTCAGCGACAGTACGGTGACCAGCATCAGCAGGCCGGGGAAGACCGTCGCCCACCAGCCGCCGGTCAGCACCATGTTCTTGCCGTCCGCGATGACACTGCCCCAGGACGGGTCCGGCGGCCGGACGCCCGCGCCGATGAAGGACAGCGACGCCTCGAAGACGATCGCCTCCGCGACCTGGACCGTGCAGAACACGAGGACGGGGGCGGCGCAGTTGACGGCCACGTGCCGCAGCACGATGTGCGGTGTGCGGGCACCGATGACCCGTTCGGCCGTCACATAGTCCTCGCCGTACTGGTCGAGCACGTTCGCCCGGACGACCCTGGCCACCGGTGGGGTGAACAGGAACGCGATCGCGCAGATCAGGACCGTGATGCCGCCGCCGAAGACCGCGACCAGGACGGCGGCCAGCGCGATTCCGGGGAACGCCATCACCACGTCCAGGCAGCGCATCAGCGTCTCGTCGACCGCCTTGCGGGAGGTCGCCGCGACCGCGCCGAGGAGCGCGCCCACGACCAGGGCCAGCGCGGTGGCGCCGAGACCGATCGCGAGGGACCAGCGGGCGCCGTACATCAGCCGGCTGAGGAGGTCCCGGCCGAGGCTGTCCTGGCCCATCCAGTGGCCCGCGGAGGGATGCCCGCTGCCGTCGGCCCGCGGCTGCTGGTCGAGCGGGTCGTGCGGGGCGAGAAGGGGAGCGAACAGCGCGAGCAGGACGACGAGGGCCAGGAAGCAGACGGCGAACCGGGACAGGACGGGGAGCCGGCGCAGCCGGACGCCGGGCCGGGCCAGGGCCGCCGCGAGACTCTTGCGCGTGATGATCATCGAGCGGCGTCCCTCAGACGTGGATTGACCAGCAGATACAGGATGTCGATGACGAGGTTCACGACCACGAAGCCGGCGGCCGTCGTCAGGACGACCCCCTGGACGACCGCCGGGTCGCCGTTCTGTACGGCGTCGATCATCAGCTTGCCCATCCCGGGCAGCGAGAAGATCGTCTCGATGACGACCGCGCCGCCCAGCAGATAGCCGACCCGCAGTCCCAGCACGGTCAGGGGGTTGATCAGGGCGTTGCGGAGCACGTTCCGCCCCACCACGACCAGCGGCGGCAGCCCGCTTCCGACCGCGGTCCGTACGTAGTCCTTGTCCAGTTCCTCGACCACGGCCGTGCGGACGATCCGGGTGAGCTGCGCGGCTACCGGCAGCGAGAGCGCGAAGGCCGGCAGGGTCATCGTCCGCAGCCAGCCGCCCAGCGAGTCACCGGGGTTGACGTATCCGCCGGTGGGGAACCAGCCCCGGTCCACGGCCAGGTACTGGATCATCAGCAGCGCCAGCCAGAAGCCCGGCGCCGCCACCCCGGTCAGCGACACGACCCGGATGACCTGGTCGGGCAGCCGGTCGCGGTGGAGCGCGGCGGTGACCCCGCCGAGCAGCGCCAGCACCACCGCGATGCCGAGGCCCAGGAAGGTCAGCTGGAGGGTGAGCGGCAGTGCGGTGGTGACCTGGTCGACGACCGGTGCCCGGGTCAGGGCACTGGTGCCCAGGTCGCCGTGGAGCAGGTCGCCGACGAAGTGGACGTAGCGGAGGGGGAAGGGGTCGAGCAGGCCGTTGCGTTCCCGGAAGTCGTGCAGCTGCCGCGGTGTGGGGTTGGCGCCCTGGAAGAACGCGGACGCCGGGTCGACGTCCGAGAAGCGCATCACCAGGAAGACGAACAGCACGATGCCGAGCAGCAGCGGGACGAGCAGGGCGACCCGGCGGGCCAGGATGCGGACGATGGCCGTCATCGGCGAACTCCCCGTCCCTTCATGCCCACTTGGCCTGGAGGAGGTTGATGCCGGGGTAGGGCTGGGCCCTGACCCCGGAGAGGTTCCCGGGATCCCAGGCCGTCATCAGCTCGTTGTGCACCACCGGGTAGAGCACGGCCTGTTCCGCGACGACGTCGACGTAGTCCTGGATCATCGCCCTCTTCCGGTCGGCGTCCGGCTCCCGTGTCGCCCGGTCCATGTCCTTGAAGAGCTGCCGGGCGACCGGGTCACCGGCCCAACGGGCGTATTGCATCCACAGGTTCCGCGGGCCGTAGTTGTAGTGCATGATCAGGTCGGCGTCGAGTCCGAACTGGTTGGGGTTCGAGGCGGCGGCGACGACCTGGTAGTCCTGCTTCTGGTCCATCTTGGTGAACACGGCCGTCGTCTCCTGCGGTGAGAGCGTGGTCTCGACGCCGATCGCGTCCCAGGACGCCTTGATGGTCGGCAGACAGTCCACGATCCAGCTGACGTTCACCGCCAGGATGTCGATCCTGAGCCCCGACACCCCGGCGGCCGTCAGGAGCTTCTTCGCCTTCTCGGGGTCGTACGCGTAGACGGTCTTCGCGGCCCGGTGGGCCGGGTTGCCCTCGTTGAGGAACGAACTCGACGGTTTCCCGTGCCCCCTGAGGGCGACCTCGACCATCTTGCCGGTGTCGATGGCGTAGTGCAGGGCCTGCCGCACCCGTACGTCGTCGAAGGGCTTGTGCCGGGTGTTGAACATCAGGAAGAGGTTGTTCATCCCCGCGCCGCCCTGGACGCTCATGCCGCCCTTCTTGAGCTGCTCGATGTTGGCGTACGGGATGTTGTCGGCGATCTGCGCACCGGCACTGGCACCCGAGATCTTCGCGACGCGTGGGGCCGCGTCCACGATCGTCAGCCAGTTCATCCGCTTGAAGGCGGGCGGGCGCGGGCCGTTGTAGCCGGCGAAGGCCTCGAAGGTGGTGTTCGACTTGGGGTGGTGGGCGGTCTGCCGGTACGGCCCGGAGCCGACCGCCTTCCCCTTGATCGCGTCGTCCCAGGCACCCGGCCGGGAGAACACGTGCCTCGGCATGATCTTCGCCAGGGTGAGCCGTGAAAGGCCGTCGGGGAACGGGAACTTGAGGACCAGTTCGACCGTCGAGGCGTCGATCCTGCGGGCCTTCTCCAGCCAGCTCTCGAAGAACCCCTTGGCGAGGGTCTGGGTGTTCGGGTCGAGAATCCGGTCGAAGACGAAGACCACGTCGTCGGCGGTGACGGGTTCGCCGTCGTGGAAGGTGGCCCCGGATCGCAGCGTGAACTTCCACGAGGTGCCGGTGAGGTCGGAGGGGACCTCGGTGGCCAGGGCCGCGTAGGGCTCGCGGGAGATCGGGTCGGTGTCGAGCAGACCCTCGTAGATGTGCTGGTTCGCGGCCATCGAGAAGGCGGACGCGGTCTGTGTCGGGTCCCAGCTCCCGTCGTTCCCGTAGCCGATGACCGCGGTGAGCGCGGCGTCCTCGCCGCCCTTCCCGCCGCCGGTGTCGTTGGTGGACTGCGGGCCGGACGAGCAGGCGGCCAGCGACGCGGAGAGTGCGGCGGCCGCGCCGAGCGCGCCCGTGTACTTCAGGAACGACCGGCGGTGCGGCGCCGGGAGATCGGTCACGTCGCGCACGGTTCCTCCAGTGGGGAGAGGTGGTCCGAGAGATGGAGATACGACGTCCTACGTCATGGGGGCAGCGTGACCATAGGAGGGGCGGTGGGGGCGGTCAAGGGTTCGCACACGAATGGCGTATCTTCCAGGGGTGCGACCAATGAAGCCTTGACATAAGGGTAGTTGGTACTGAATACGCCCGGAGGTGGGACGTCGGATGTCCAGTGAGCGTACGATGCGGCGCATGGCCGAGGAGACCGGGAGTCGGCGCAGGCCCGAGCGCCGGGTGAGCAGCCAGATCCAGCGCGAGGTCACGCAGTTGATCCTCGACCGCAGACTCCGGGCGGGCGCCCCGCTGCCCACCGAGACGGAGCTGATGAACGACCTCGGCGTCAGCCGCAACTCCGTCCGTGAGGCGCTGAAGGCCTTGCAGGCGCTCGACATAGTCGATATCCGGCACGGTTACGGCACCTATGTCGGCCAGGCCTCTCTGACCCCCTTCGCCGACGGCCTCACCTTCCGCACGCTCGCCCGGCAGGACGACACGAACGAGACCGGGGCGCTGGCAGAGATCCTCCAGGTCCGCGAGGTCCTGGAGGAGGGGCTGATACACCGGGTCGCGGCGGTGCTCACCGAGGCCGAACTCGACCGGCTCGAAGCCGTCGTGGCCGAGATGGAGGAGGCGGGCCGCGCGGGCCGGCCCTTCCCCGAACTCGACCGGGAATTCCACGAACTGCTGTACGCGCCGTTGGGCAACGCACTGGTGCCGCAACTGCTCGGCGCCTTCTGGACGGTTTTCAGCCGGGTCGCCGGCGTCCGCGGCTGGACGGACGACCCGGCACCCGGGGTGACCGTCCGCCGCCACCGGGACATCGTCACGGCGCTGCGCGCCCGCGACGTCGAGGCGGCGCAGCGCGCGATGGCCGACCACTTCCGCGGAATCGAGGCTCGGGCGGCGCAGGCGTCGCGCGGCGTGAGCTGAACCGGCTTCCGGTACGGCGCGGCGGTCCGGCTCGGGGTGCCGTCCGGCCGGATCCGCCCACGTCGGCCCGGTGAAGAGCCGCGGCCGGGCCTCCGGCCGCCCGGGCAGCCCCGCCGTCCCGGCAGCCCCGCCGGGACGGCCGCCGCCCGAGCGGGCGGTGGCGTTCGTCCGTGGCGGGCGTGGAGGGCACGGGGTGGAGTCGCCGTGGCGGCGGCGGTCCGTACGGGGCCGCGGTGAGCGAGCACGCTCCTGACCGCCCCCGCGGAGCCGGTCCTGAACCCCGGGCCGCTCCTCGGAGCCGCCCCGAACCCCGGCTCAGGCGTCGAGCCGCCACACCTGGAGTTCGTTCGTGTCCTCGGAGACCGTGCACCAGCTGCCGTCGCCCAGGGCCAGGGGGACACCGGACACCGGGAACGGATAGCCGACCTCGCCGAGCAGTCGCATGTCGCGCACGTCGACCAGCCAGTGCCGCCCCGCCCCGAACTCCTCGTCGGCCTCGACCGTGCCCGTGATGACGGTGTGCTCGTCGAGGAAACCGGCGTAGTAGTCCCAGTGCACCTCGGTCTCGTCGATCTCCGGCGGGAGCGCGGGATGGGGCGTCACGGCCTCGTCGGCGTCCAGCTCGGAGACGACCGAGCCGTCCGCGACGCGGTGCAGGGCGAGGAGTTCCTGATAGTGGGTGACCGTCAGGAAGTGCTCGCCGGACGGGCTCACCGCGAGCAGTATCCGGTCGTCGTCACCGATCCGGTCGACGGAGAGCCGCTCGCCGTCCCAGTGGCCCCACAGCAGCGGCACCCCGTCCTGGCCCTCGCCGACACTCAGCCCCATCTGCCCGGGGTCCGGGTGCGACACATGGTCCGAACCGGCGGCCACCGTCTGCGCGTCCGCCTCCCCGAGCACCGTCCCGTCGGCCGCGTCGAGCACCAGCCACTCGTCGAGCACCTCGGGGTCCTCGCCGCCCTCGGTGAGCGGCCCGCGCACGTGGGCCCACACCAGCTTGCCGTCCGCCGAGAAGACCGCCGAGCCGCTGTCGGCGTACAAGTGGTCGCGGCTGTCGGTGTATTCGTCGACCGAGGCGTGCAACTCCGGGCAGCCGCCCTCCCAGCAGCCGTGCCGCACCTCCCACAGGGTCGCTCCGTGTACGTCGACCGCCCGTATCGCGTGCAGGCCGGCGAAGACGGCGACGTCCAGTCCCGGCGCGACGGTGCGCGTACCGAAGCGGCGCCGCCACGGCGCCGGGAAGCGCGCCACGGAGGGCTCGCCCGCGAGCGCATCCGCCAGGTCGTACGCGGCCAGTTGGGCGTCGTCGCTCTGTAGGACGAGTGTCCGGTCCGGCAGGCACAGCACGTCCGGAGCGCCGGCCGTGGCCGAATCCAGCGGGCCGGCGAGCGTGGTGACGAGACGGGCGCTCGCGGACATGGTTCCTCCAGTGCGGGTGATGCGAGACGGCGTTGGGTGCACAGTACGGCCGTCCGCCGACAACGCCGCACGCACCCGCCCCCGTACGCACCGGGTCCGCTCGTCCCGGCGTGCGTGAGCGGGTGGCCCTGACGCACGGCGAGTTCGGCGCCGGCGCCGGCGCGGGGGCCGGTCTCCGGGTGACGGCCCGCCGCCTGTCCCGCCGTCGACGGGTGTCCGGCGACGATCCGTGGCGTCCTCGCCTCGCTCCGCCCCGCAGGCGACCGGCGATCGATCCGTACGGCCCGGAGACGGTCGCCCTCGCCGGCGACTCCGTGATCGCCCCGACCGCCCCGGCCGCCCCCCGGGGTGAACTCGGTGCGGCGTGGAATTTCCCAGCGGTGCGCGCGCCGTCGGCCTTCCGCGCATTTGGCCGGCCGTACTCGAAAGGACCATCGGGTTCCAGGTTTTTTCGATCCGCGACGACGCATCCGAACGTGTTTTGCGAATGGGCCGTTCGAGCCGTCCGGAGTGGTTCCGAAAGGAAATCGCACACCCTCTGCCGTGCACCCTTGGCCACAGGTCAAACGTCCCATGACGTGCAGTACTTGTCGAAGGCAGACTCCTGCCGAGTGTAGGTGCACAGTGGCATCACGGAGACACGAAGCGTGAAACTCCATAAGTCCGGGGAACAGGGTGAGGGCACAACACTCGGCGTCCCGCGCCGAAGAGGCGGAGGTAACGGTGGAGGAATTGCGGGCAGCACGGAAGAAGGCCGGAATTACGTTGCCGCCGCACCGGACCGGCCGGGCGGCACTGCGGTGAAGCCGCCGACGAGGCCGCCGGTCGGCTCGTACGCCGTGGACGGGGACACCGGGAGGGTGGGGATGGTCATGGGGCACGTGGGGCCGTACGTACAGCTGAGGCCGCTCGGCGGCGGCAGGGAGTGGGACTGCGATCCGGGCGCGGTGCGCCGGGCCACCCCCGCGGAACGGCTCAGCGCGGCCACCGCGTACGCCAACGCACGCAGCCGCGGCGAGGTCCCTTGAAGGCGGTGACGGGAGCGGGCGGGACGAAAGGGGCCCGTCCGGGCCGGGCGCGGGCGCCGTAGGCGAGAATGGACCGCATGAGTCTGTTCCGCGACGACGGCATCGTGCTGCGCACCCAGAAGCTGGGTGAGGCGGACCGGATCATCACTTTGCTCACGCGCGGTCACGGCCGGGTACGGGCCGTGGCGCGCGGCGTGCGGCGCACCAAGTCGAAGTTCGGGGCGCGCCTCGAACCCTTCTCCCACGTGGACGTGCAGTTCTTCGCCCGGGGCAGCGAGCTGATCGGACGCGGCCTGCCCCTGTGCACACAGAGCGAGACGATCTCCCCGTACGGCGGCGGGATCGTGACGGACTACGCGCGGTACACGGCGGGGACGGCCATGCTGGAGACCGCCGAGCGGTTCACGGACCATGAGGGGGAGCCCGCGGTGCAGCAGTACCTGCTGCTCGTCGGTGGGCTCCGCACCCTCGCCCGCGGTGAGCACGAACCGCACCTCGTCCTCGACGCCTTCCTGCTGCGCTCCCTCGCCGTGAACGGTTACGCCCCCAGTTTCAGTGCCTGTGCCAAGTGCGGGATGCCGGGACCGAATCGGTTCTTCTCGGTCGCCGCGGGAGGTTCCGTCTGCGTCGACTGCCGGGTGCCCGGCAGCGTCGTACCCTCGGCGGGAGCCCTCGAACTCCTGGGCGCACTGCTCACGGGAGACTGGGAGACCGCGGACGCGTGCGAGCCGCGGTTCGTCCGGGAGGGCAGCGGGCTGGTTTCGGCCTATCTGCACTGGCACCTGGAGCGCGGGCTGCGCTCGCTGCGGTACGTCGAGAAGTAGTGCAGAGCAACAGACGCAAGACCTAGGGAGACGAGAGACACATGGTGGTACGCGGGTTCCTGGGGCGCCAGCGCCGCGAGTACGAGACGCCGGAGCCGCACCCGTCCGGTGCCCGCGCGCCCAAGCTTCCCGGCGAGCTGGTCCCCAACCACGTGGCGATCGTCATGGACGGGAACGGCCGCTGGGCCAAGGAGCGCGGGCTGCCCCGCACCGAGGGCCACAAGATCGGCGCCGAGCGGGTGCTGGACGTGCTGCAGGGCGCGATCGAGGTCGGCGTCGGGGCCATCTCCCTGTACGCGTTCTCCACCGAGAACTGGAAGCGTTCGCCCGACGAGGTGCGCTTCCTGATGAACTTCAACCGCGACTTCATCCGCAAGACGCGTGACCAGCTCGACGCGCTCGGCATCCGGGTGCGCTGGGTGGGCCGGATGCCCAAGCTGTGGAAGTCGGTCGCCAAGGAGCTCCAGATCGCCCAGGAGCAGACCAAGGACAACGACCGGCTCACTCTGTACTTCTGCATGAACTACGGGGGCCGCGCGGAGATCGCGGACGCGGCGCAGGCCCTGGCGGAGGACGTGCGGGCGGGCCGGCTCGACCCGGACAAGGTCACGGAGAAGACCTTCGCGAAGTACCTCTACTACCCGGACATGCCGGACGTGGACCTGTTCCTGCGGCCCAGCGGCGAGCAGCGCACCTCCAACTACCTGCTCTGGCAGAGCGCCTACGCCGAGATGGTCTTCCAGGACGTCCTGTGGCCGGACTTCGACCGCCGTGACCTGTGGCGTGCCTGCGTGGAGTTCGCCCAGCGCGACCGCCGCTTCGGTGGCGCCGTCCCGAACGAGGACCTGCTCGCCATGGAGGAAGCGATGCGGGGCCGCCCGGAAGGGGCCTGACACCCACGGACGCGGATGAGGGGGGTGCCCGGCCGGGCACCCCCCTCATCCGCGCCTGCCGTGATGTACACGACCGCGGCGGGACAGCCCGCGCGCGCCGCGGCCGGAACCCGGCGCGGCGCGTCTCTCACCGGCGGTCCGCGCGTCTCTCACCGGGTCCGCGCCTGTCACCGGTGGTCCGCGCCGCCCGTCGGCGGCCTCGGGCACCCGTCGGTGCCGTCCGCTACCCCTTGGCGGCGGCGCAGTCCGCGCAGGTGCCGAAGATCTCCACCGTGTGCGCGACGTTCACATAGCCGTGCTCCGCCGCGATCGTCTCGGCCCACTTCTCGACGGCGGGGCCCTCGACCTCGACCGCCTTGCCGCAGACCCGGCAGACGAGGTGGTGGTGGTGCTCGCCGGTGGAGCAACGGCGGTAGACGGACTCGCCGTCTGAGGTGCGCAGCACGTCCACCTCGCCGGCGTCGGCGAGGTTCTGCAGCGTGCGGTACACGGTGGTGAGCCCGACGGAGTCACCCTTGTGCTTGAGCATGTCGTGGAGTTCCTGCGCACTGCGGAACTCGTCCACCTCGTCGAGCGCCGCCGCCACGGCGGCACGCTGCCGGGTGGAGCGGCCCCGAACGGGCGATCCAGCGGTAGTCACCGTTGCCTCCTCGCGTCTGCTCTTGCCCGGCCATTGTGCCAGCCCGGACTGTCCGTGGTCAGACGCCGACCTTCCGTTCCGGGGCACGGCCGGCCGGAATCACGCACTCCGCCGGGTCCCCGGCCGACTGTCCGGCCGCCGCGGCGCGCGCCCGGCGCCGGGCGAGCGGTGTCGCCAGCACGGTCAGCGCGATGAACGCCCCGATGGTCAGCAGCACGATCGTCGCACCGGGCGGCACGTCCTGGTAGAACGAGGTCACCGTCCCGCCGATCGTCACGCTCACCCCGATCGCCACCGCGATCACGAAGGTGGCGACGAAGCTGCGGCTGAGCTGTTGCGCCGCCGCGACCGGCACCACCATCAGCGCGCTCACCAGCAGCAGGCCGACGACACGCATGGCCACCGTCACGGTGACCGCCGCCGTGACGGCGGTGAGCAGGTTCAGCGCGCGCACGGGCAGGCCGGTCACCCGTGCGAACTCCTCGTCCTGGCTGACCGCGAACAGCTGCCGGCGCAGCCCCACGGTGACCAGCACCACGAAGGCCGCCAGCAGGCAGATCGCCGTCACGTCGGACTCGCTGACCGTCGAGAGCGAGCCGAAGAGGTACGAGGTCAGGTTGGCGTTCGAGCCGGCCGGCGCGAGGTTGATGAACATGACGCCGCCCGCCATGCCGCCGTAGAAGAGCATGGCGAGCGCGATGTCGCCGCGTGTTTTGCCGTACCAGCGGATCAGCTCCATGATCACGGCGCCCAGCACGGAGACGGCCGTCGCCATCCACACGGGGTTGGCCGACAGCAGGAAGCCGAGGCCGACGCCCGTCATCGCCACATGGCCGATCCCGTCGCCCATCAGGGCCTGCCGGCGCTGGACCAGGTAGATGCCGACGGCGGGCGCGGTGATGCCCACCAGGACGGCGGCGAGCAGCGCCCGCTGCATGAAGGTGTAGTCGAAGATCTCCATCAGCTCAGCAGTCCCGTCCGGATCGGTTCGGCGTCGTGAGCCGTGTGCGGGTGTACGTGGTCGTGGCCGGGCAGGGCGTGCTGGCCCACCGCGGCCGGGGGCGGCCCGTCGTGCAGGACGCAGCCGTCGCGCAGGACGACCGCGCGGTCGATCAGCGGCTCCAGAGGGCCCAGTTCGTGCAGGACGAGCAGCACCGTGGTGCCGGCCGCCACCTGTTGCCTGAGCGTCCGCGCCAGCACCTCCTGGCTCGCCAGGTCGACGCCCGCCATCGGCTCGTCCATGATCAGCAGTTCGGGTTCGGAGGCCAGCGCGCGGGCGATCAGCACCCGCTGGTGCTGGCCGCCGGAGAGGGCGTTCACGGAGTCCTTGGCGCGGTCCGCCATGCCGACGAGCTCCAGGGCGTGCCGCACGGCCTCGTGATCGGCCCGGCGCAGCACGCCGAAACGGGCGCGGGACAGCCGGCCGGAGGCGACGATCTCGGTGACCGTGGCGGGCACGCCGCCGGCCGCGGTCGTGCGCTGCGGGACGTACCCCACGCGCCGCCACTCGCGGAAACGGTGCCGCGGTGTACCGAAGAGCTCGATCTCGCCCCCGCTGACCGTGACTTGGCCGATGACGCTGCGCACGGCGGTCGACTTGCCCGAGCCGTTCGCGCCGAGCAGCGCGACGACCTCGCCGCGGTGGACGGTGAGATCGATGCCGCGCAGGACGGGGCGTGAGCCCAGTTCGGCGGTGACACGGCGCAGGGATATGACCGGCTCGGTCGTCATGCCGTCCTCCGTAGGGATCACTTGGCGCCCAGAGCCTTCTGCAGCGCCTTCAGGTTGGACTCCATGACCTGGAAGTAGTCGTCGCCCCGGGACTTCGCGGTGATGCCCTCGATCGGGTCGAGGACGTCCGTTCCCAGCTTCGCGTCGCCGGCGATGGTCTTCGCGGTCTTGTCGCTGACGAGCGTCTCGTAGAAGACCGTCGAGACGCCGTCGGCCTTCGCCATCCTCTCAAGGTCCTTCACACGGTTCGCGCTGGGCTCCGACTCCGGGTCGAGGCCGTTGATGGCCTCCTCGGTGAGTCCGTAGCGCTCGGCGAGGTAGCCGAAGGCGGCGTGGGTGGTGATGAAGGTGGTGGTCCTGGTGCTCCGCAGCCCGTCGGCGAACCGGGTGTTCAGGGCTCCCAGTTTCCCGACCAGCGCGGCGGTGTTCTTCCGGTAGTCGGCGGCGTGCCCGGGGTCGGCCTTCTCCAGGCCCTTGCCGACGCCCTGGGCGACCTCGGCGTACTTCACCGGGTCGAGCCAGATGTGCGGGTCGGTGGCCCCGGTCTCCTCGCCGTCGCTGTCGTCGTGGGCGGCGGCGTGCCCGCCGACCTCGTTGCCGTGCTTCTCCAGTCGGGTCAGCGACGCGGCGTCGATCTTCGTGCCGACCTGGGACTGGGCGACGGCGGTGTCGACGGCCGGCTGCAGGCCCTTGAGGTAGACGATGGCGCCCGCCTTCTCGAGCCGCACGGTCTGCCGGACGCTGATCTCCAGGTCGTGCGGTTCCTGGCCCGGCTCGGTCAGGCTCGTCACGTGCACGTGCGTCCCGCCGATCTGCTCGGCGAGGAACTGCATGGGGTAGAACGACGCCACGACGTCGAGCTTCCCGTCGTTCCCGCCGTCGGCCGCCGCGGACCCGGAACAGGCGGAGAGGGTGCCGAGACCGAGAGTGGTGGCCGCGAGTGCCGCGGACCCGGATATGAGGCGTCGTCGTACGTTCATGACAGTCATTTTCAACAAACCTGGAAACGATTGTCAACAAGCCCTGGGCAAGTCCTCGGTGAACGGCGGGCGAGGAGGGTCGTCACCGAACCGATTTGATACGAGGGTGGGCGGCGCCGGTAACCTGAGTCATTCGCGCCGTCCGTCGTACTGAAGAGAGCATCGTGGCCGCCGACAAGATCGACACCATCGTCAGCCTGAGCAAGCGCCGTGGCTTCGTTTTCCCCTGTAGTGAGATCTACGGCGGACAGCGTGCCGCTTGGGACTACGGCCCGCTCGGCGTCGAACTCAAGGAGAACCTGAAGCGCCAGTGGTGGCGCTACATGGTCACGTCGCGCGAGGACGTGGTCGGTCTCGACTCGTCCGTGATCCTGGCCCCCGAGGTGTGGGTCGCCTCCGGTCACGTCGCCACCTTCACGGACCCGCTGACCGAGTGCACCTTCTGCCACAAGCGCTACCGCGCCGACCACATGGAGGAGGCGTACGAGGCGAAGCACGGCCGCCTGCCCGAGCACGGTCTCACCGACCTGAACTGCCCGAACTGCGGCAACAAGGGCACCTTCACCGAGCCCAAGCAGTTCTCCGGCCTGCTCTCCACCCACCTCGGCCCCACGCAGGACAGCGGCTCCGTCGCGTACCTGCGCCCCGAGACCGCCCAGGGCATCTTCACCAACTTCGCCAGCGTGCAGACCGCCTCGCGCAGGAAGCCGCCGTTCGGCATCGCGCAGATGGGCAAGTCCTTCCGCAACGAGATCACGCCCGGCAACTTCATCTTCCGCACCCGCGAGTTCGAGCAGATGGAGATGGAGTTCTTCGTCAAGCCGGGCGAGGACGAGCAGTGGCAGGAGTACTGGATGGAGCAGCGCTGGAGCTGGTACACCGGTCTCGGCATGCGCGAGGAGAACATGCGCTGGTACGACCACCCGGCCGAGAAGCTCTCGCACTACTCCAAGCGCACCGCCGACATCGAGTACCGCTTCCAGTTCGGCGGCAACGAGTGGGGTGAGCTGGAAGGCGTCGCCAACCGCACGGACTACGACCTGACGGCGCACTCCAAGGCGTCGGGCCAGGACCTGTCCTACTTCGACCAGGAGGCCGGCGAGCGCTGGACCCCCTACGTCATCGAGCCCGCCGCCGGTGTCGGCCGCGCGATGCTGGCCTTCCTCCTCGACGCCTACGTCGAGGACGAGGCCCCCAACGCCAAGGGCAAGATGGAGAAGCGCACGGTGCTGCGCCTCGACCCGCGCCTCGCGCCGGTCAAGGTCGCCGTCCTCCCGCTCTCCCGCAACCCGGAGCTGTCGCCCAAGGCCAAGGGCCTGGCCACCGCGCTGCGCCAGAACTGGAACATCGACTTCGACGACGCCGGTGCCATCGGCCGCCGTTACCGCCGCCAGGACGAGATCGGCACCCCGTTCTGCGTCACCGTCGACTTCGACACCCTCGACGACAACGCGGTGACGGTGCGCGAGCGCGACTCGATGAAGCAGGAGCGCGTGTCGCTCGACCAGATCGAGGGCTACCTCGCGTCCCGTCTGATCGGCTGCTGACCGACCGCTGACCGACCGCTGACCGACCGGCGGCCCGCCGCTGACCGACCGGCGGCCGGCCGACCGGCCGACGGCGAAGCCCCCGCCCCCCGTGACCACGGGGGGGCGGGGGCTTCGTGGTGTCTCAACGGCCCTGCAACGCCTTCACGTTGTCGCCGAACGTCCAGTTCTTCGAGCCGTCCCAGTTGACCGACCACGTCATGAGGCCCTTGAGCGAGGTCCCGTAGTGGCGCCAGGCCTGGGAGACGAGGCTCGGTGACATGTAGCCGCCGCCCGCCCCGGACTGGGCCGGCAGACCGGGGACCTGCTTGTCGTAGGGCACCTTGACGGTGGTGCCCTGGACCACCAGTCCCTTGTTCAGGCAGTCCGTCTGCGCGACGAAGCCCTGGACGGTGCCCGCCGCGTACGAGTCGCCGGAGCAGCCGTACATGCTGCCGTTGTAGTACTGCATGTTCAGCCACCACAGGCGGCCGTTGTCCGCGTACTTCTTGACGATCGGCAGGTACGCGCCCCAGATCGAGCCGTACGTGATGCTGCCGCCGGTGACGTAGGCCGTCTCGGGTGCCATGGTCAGCCCGAAGTTCGCGGGCATACGGGCCAGCACCCCGTCGATGATGCGGACCAGGTTGGCCTGGGAGGTGGAGAGCCGGCCGATGTCCCCGCTGCCGACCAGGCCGGTCTCGATGTCGATGTCGATCCCGTCGAAGTTGTACTTCTGCAGGATGGGCACGATCGTCGACACGAACCGGTCCGCGACGGCGGAGGAACTGAGGTCGATCCCGGCGGCGGCCCCGCCGATGGACAGCAGGACCGTCTGCCCGGCCGCCTTGGCCGCGCACATCTCGGCGGGCGTCGCGACCTTCACGCCCGCGTCCATCCCGTTCTCCCACAGTGCGGTGCCGTCGGACCGGATCACGGGGAAGGCCGCGTTGAGCACGTTGTGGCCGTGCGCGGCGATGCGGGAGTCGGTGATCGGGGTCCAGCCGAAGGGTGGGTGGACCCCGTTGGACGAGCCGTCCCAGTTCTCCCAGTAGCCCTGGAGGACCTTGCCGGCCGGGCGGGACTTCACGGCGCAGGTGTCGGCCGCGGACGCGGTGGGGGCGGCGGCGACCGACAGGGGGGCGAGGACGGCTGCCGCCAGCGCGACGGCGAGCAGGCGCAACTTCCGGCGGATCATGCGGGGCCTCCTGGAGTGGGGGACGCGGAGGGGGCGTGTCGCATACATGACATTGCGCGCGGTCCGGACCTGTCGTCAATAGGTCTGGACCAAATGAGGGTGGGGCGCCGAGGTGATCGGAGGGGCGGCCGGAGGCGGTCGGCCCGGTGGCCGCGGCGCGACGCGTGACATGTGACAGCTGACAGATATTGAAATCTGTCAGCTGTCATGTCATGGTGAATGCGGGCCGCCTGCACGGCACCCACCCCCCCCAACCCAAGGAAACCTTCATGCGCACCCGTCCCCTCGGAACGAACGGCCCCCAGGTCTCCGCCCTCGGCCTCGGCTGCATGGGCATGTCCGCGCTGTACGGCGACGCGGACCGGGCCGAGTCCATCGCGACCGTCCACGCCGCACTCGAAGCCGGCGTGACCCTGCTGGACACCGGCGACTTCTACGCCATGGGCCACAACGAGATGCTCATCGGCGAAGCCCTGCGCACCGCCCCCGCGGCCCTGCGCGAACAGGCTCGGACCAGCGTCAAGTTCGGCGCGCTCCGCGACCCGGACGGCGGCTGGGGCGGCCACGACGGCCGGCCCGCCGCCGTGAAGAACTTCGTCGCGTACTCCCTGCAGCGCCTCGGCGTGGACCACATCGACGTCTACCGGATCGCGCGGGCCGACCCCGGAGTACCGATCGAGGAGACGGTCGGCGCGATCGCCGAACTGGTCGAGAAGGGCCACGTCCGGTACATCGGCCTCAGCGAGGTCGGCGCCGACACCATCCGCCGGGCCGCCGCCACCGCCCCCATCAGCGACCTCCAGATCGAGTACTCGCTCATCTCCCGGGGCATCGAGGACGAGGTGCTGCCGACCACCCGCGAGCTGGGCATCTCGATCACCGCGTACGGCGTGCTCTCCCGCGGGCTGATCTCCGGCCACTTCACCGCCGACCGGCAACTGGGCGCGAACGACTTCCGCTCCATGAGCCCCCGCTTCCAGGGCGAGAACCTGCGGCACAACCTCACCCTCGTCGAGGCGCTGCGCAAGGTCGCCGAGCAGAAGGGCGTCTCCGTCGCCCAGATCGCCATCGCCTGGGTGCTCTCACGCGGTGAGGACATCGTGCCGCTGGTCGGCGCCCGCACCCGGCAGCGGCTGACGGAGGCGCTGGGCGCCCTCGACGTCACCCTCGACGCCGGTGACCTCACCGCCATCGAGGAGGCCGTGCCGGACGGCGCCGCCGCGGGCGACCGCTACCCGCGGGCACAGATGGCACACCTCGGCACGGAGCGCTGACGGTACCTCCGGGTACGGTCGTCGTCATGGCACCACCGACCAGCGAGACCCTGACCGCCGAGCGCATCCTCGAAGTGACCGAGGAGGTACTGCGCCGCCACGGCCCCGCCAAGGCCACCGTGGTGGACGTGGCCCGCGCGCTCGGCGTCAGCCACGGCAGCGTCTACCGCCACTTCCGTACGAAGGCGGCGCTGCGGGAGGCGGTCACCAAACGCTGGCTGGACCGCACGTCGCAGACGCTGGCCCGGATCGCCGGGACGACGGACGAGACGCCTCCCGAGGCCCTCAGACAGTGGTTCGGCGCGCTGTTCGCCGCCAAGCGGCACAAGGCGGGCGACGACCCCGAGCTGTTCGCCACGTACACCGTGCTCCTCGCCGACACCAGCAGCGTGGTCGAGGAACACGTCCTGGACCTTGTCGGGCAGCTCGCGGACATCGTCGGCCGAGGCGTGCGCGAGGGAGACTTCGCGGCGGTGGACGACGACGCCGCCGCGACGGCCCGCGCGCTCTTCGACGCCACGAACCGCTTCCACGACCCGGCCTACGCCCGCGAATGGGAACAGCCCGGCATCGAGGCCGAGTTCACGGCGGTCGTCGACCTCGTCCTGCGCGGCCTGCGGCCCTGACCGGCGGGCCCGGCGGAGAGCGCTCAGCCCTCCGTCGGGTCCACCGTCGCCTGGTGGGCCTCGGCGAGGTGCTCCTCCGCCTTCAGCCACGGCAGGAACTGCGCGCCCTTGCGCCAGCCGCAGGTACCGCACCTGATCGTGCGCTGCATCCCCGTCCGCTGGACGTGGACGACGTGCTCGCGGCCGTGCTGGTCCCAGCGGCTCACCTTGCTCGTGTTGATCTGCAGCATGACACCTCCTGGTGTTTCCGCTCGGCTTGCCCGGCAAGGCGTGTGCAGCAAGGAGTGTGCAGCATGGACAAGATCAACGGGGGCTCTTCGGCCACGACTTGACCGCCGGGCCCGCGATGCCGGCGGCCTAGACTCCGCCGCATGACGACCGAAGTCGCCGCCATAGCGCGGGATCTCGCACCGAACGGCACCCTGCGGGCCTCGATCAATCTGGGCAACCCGGTACTGGCCCAGGGCACCCCGCGGTCCCCGGCCGGCATCACCGTGGACCTCGCGCGCGAGATCGGCGCGCGGCTCGGACTTCCGGTGGAACTCCTCTGCTTCGACGCGGCCCGCAAGTCCTACGAGGCGATGGCGGAGGGCCGGGCCGACCTCTGCTTCCTTGCCGTCGAGCCCGCGCGCGAGGCCGAAGTCGCCTTCACGGAGCCGTACGTGGTGATCGAGGGCGTGTACGCGGTGCCCGGTGACTCGAACCTCACGAGCGCCGCCGACGTCGACCGTCCCGGTACACGGATCGGTGTGAAGCGCGGGTCCGCCTACGACCTCTTCCTCACCCGCACGTTGCGGCACGCGACCGTCGTACGCGGGGAGGAGGGCGTCGACACGTTCCGTGCCGAGCGGCTGGAGGCCGCGGCCGGGATCCGGCAGCCGATGACCGCGTATGTCGCGGAACATACCGAACTCCGGCTGATCGAGGACCGGTTCATGCAGATCCGGCAGGCGGTCGGTACGACCAGGACCCGCCGCCCCGAGACCGTGCGCTTCCTCCGTGACCTCGTCGAGGAGCTGAAGTCCGGCGGCTTCGTCGCGGACGCCCTGCGGCGCTCGGGACAGTCGCAGACCCTGGTCGCTCCGCCGGCCGGCCCGGGACCGGCCCCCGTCACCGCCGAACTGCAGTGCGTCGTGCTGGACTGCCCGGACCCGCACCGGCTGGCCGCGTTCTACGCGGAACTGCTCGGCGGCGAAGTCGACCGGCCCGACCGGCGCTGGGCGCTCGGTGCGGGCTGGGCGACGCTCCACACACCGTCCGGCCTGGTCCTGGCCTTCCAGCGGGTGGCGGAGTACGAGCCGCCGCGCTGGCCCCAGCCGAGCCGGCCCCAGCAGTTCCATCTGGACTTCGGCGTCCCGGACCTGGACGTCGCGCGCGAACAGGTCCTTTCGCGCGGCGCGACCGTGCTGGACGACTCCGCCGGGCGAGGCTGGCACGTCTACGCGGATCCGGCCGGACACCCGTTCTGCCTGGTCGGCCACTGAACGACCCGGCGCTCGCCCGATCCTCTGTGGTCCTGGCCGGGTCGGTCACGGTCGGATGAACCCCGGTCGGGCCGGCCATGGGCCGATGAACCCCGCTCGGGCCGGTCAGGGTCCGATGAACCCCGCTCGGGCCGGTCAGGGTCCGATGAATCCCGGTCGGGTCGGCCACGGCCAGGTGGCCCCCGTCGGGTTCGCCGCGGTCGTCCGGCCCCCGGTCGGCGTGGTCGGTGGGCCCGGCCGGTCTGCCCCCGGCGGTCCGCCACCGGGGCCCCTGCTCAGCCCGCGCGGCGATCCCGCCCGCGCGGCGACCCCCTTCAGCCGACCGTGCGCGGCAGCCGCAGGCTCAGTGCCGTCGTCAGGACCACGCCCGCCAGCTGTACCAGCAGTGTCGTCACGAGGGCGTCGCGCATGCCGTGGCCCGGGGCGAGGGACAGGAACAGGGTGCCCAGGGTGGCGACGCCGACGGCGAGCGCCGACTGCTGGGTGGTCGCCATCACGCCACTGCCGACACCGGCCCGCGCGGCCGGGACCTCGGAGAGGACGATCCGGATGAGCACCGGCAACTGGAGCGCCTGCCCCGCACCGGCGACCGCCGCGCCCGGGAGCAGCTCCCACATTCCGAGGTCCGGCCAGGACCGCCACGCGGTGAGCGCGATGAGGGCCACGCCCACCGCCTGGATCAGGCCGCCCGCGGTGACGACCCGGGTGCCGTGGCGGGCGATCAGCCGCGGCCCGCAGAGGGAGGTGACGAAGAAGACCACGGCCATCGGGGCGAGTGCCAGCCCGGCCGCGACCGGACCGAGGCCCGCGCCCCGTTGCAGCGCCACCGCGATGACGAACATGAAGCCGCTGAAGCCGATCGAGAACGGCACGATCATGATCAGGCCCCGCCGCAGTGAGGTCAGCGCGAACAGGCTCGGCGGCACCAGGGGAGTGCGGCCGGCCCGGTCCTCCCGGCGCTCGACGAAGTAGAACGCCGCCGCCAGCAGCGGGAACAGGGCCAGCGACAGCCAGGTCCACAGCGGCCAGCCCGCCGCGCGGCCCTCGGTCAGCGGCGCCAGGAGCGTGAGCAGCGACAGTGCGAGCAGGACCGTGCCGGAGGTGTCGATGGGCTCCGGGTGCTGCGAGCGGGTCTCCGGCACCGCCCGTGCGGCGAGGACCAGGCCGACGAGCACGACGGGGACGTTCACGAGGAACACGGCGCGCCAGCCGGTGCCCGCGATGTCCGCGGCGACCAGGAGGCCGCCGAGTATCTGCCCGGCCACCATGGAGAGCCCCGCCGTGGCGCCGTACAGGCCCATGGCCTTGGCACGGCGGGTTCCCGCGGTCGCCGCCTGGATGGTGGCGAGCACCTGCGGGAGCATCGCGGCGGACGCCGCGCCCTGTGCGACGCGGGCCGCGACCAGCGTCCAGGCGCTGGGCGCGAGCCCGCACGCCAGTGAGGTGAGGCCGAAGGCCGCCATGCCGCCGAGGAAGAGCTGACGGCGCCCGAAGAGGTCGCCGAGCCGGCCGCCCAGGACGAGCAGGACGGCGTACGAGACCCCGTACCCGGCGACGACGAGTTCGAGGACGGCCTCGCTCGCGTTCAGGTCCCGGCCGATGGTCGGGAGGGCCACGTTGACGATGAAGAAGTCGATGAGCGGGAGTGCCGCACCGAGCAGCACGGTGAAGAGTCCGAGGCCACCGAGGAGGGGTGGCGCGGACGGTGATCGGACTGGTGTGGTCAGGGTTCCGGTTTCGGTCACGTAAAGAGCTTCGTCCCCTTCTCAGGCTGGTACCAGAGTGTCCTTATCCTGGTAGAAGCAGTACCTGGAAACAGGTTCCGGTGGACGGCACTCTGGAGGCATGACGACGATGGTGCGGGAGACGACCACCACCCCGGCCGCCGGGGCGGCCCCGCGCGGAAGCGCGATCCGGCGGCACGAACTCGCCGCCTTCCTGCGCAACCGGCGCGAGCGCATCCCGCCCGAGCAGGTGGGGCTGCCCCGCGGCCGGCGCAGGCGCACCCCGGGACTGCGCCGCGAGGAGGTCGCCCAGCTCTCGGCCGTCGGCGTCACCTGGTACACCTGGCTCGAACAGGCCCGCGACATCCAGGTCTCCGAGCAGGTTCTCGACGCGCTGGCCCGCACCCTGCTGCTGGATTCCAGCGAGCGCGCCCATCTCTTCCAGCTGGCCGGCGCCGCCGACCCCACGCCCGCCGCGCGGTGCCCGACGCTCACCCCGGCGCTGCGCCAGATGCTGACGCAGCTGGAACCGGTCCCGGCCTGCATCCAGAACAGCCGGTACGACATCCTGGCGTACAACCGTACGTACGCCCGGCTGATGATGAGCGACCTGGACGCGGTGGCGCCCGAGGACCGCAACTGCATGGTCCTCGTCTACACCCACGAGGAGTGGCGCAGGTCGATCGTGCTCCTCGACGAGACCATGCGGATGATGGCCGCCAAGCTGCGCGCGTCGATGGCCGGACACCTCGGCGAGCCCGCGTGGAAGATGCTGGTCAAACGCCTGCGGACGGAGTCGGCGGAGTTCCGCGAGATCTGGGAGCGCTACGAGGTGTTCGGGGGCGCCCGCAGCAAGACGAAGCAGTTCCTGAACCCGTACGTCGGGCTCCTCACCCTCGACCACACCGACCTGTGGCTCGCCCCCGACATGGGTGCCCGGATGGTGACCTACGCCCCCACCGACGAGTCGAGCCGGGAGGGGCTGGAGAAGCTGTACGAGATCGCGCGGGCGGCGGCCTAGGCGGGCGCGTCCTGGGCGCGTACGCCCACCGCGTCCTTCACCTCGACGGACTCCAGGCGGCGGGCCGTCCGTTCGGCCGTTCCGCGCGCCCAGCGGCCGCTGGTCAGCGCGCCCAGGACCAGGACGGCGAGGCCGCATCCGGCGATGATCCACCAGGCGGGGCGGGCGGCCTCGACGAAGGTGTCACGGTAGGCCGACGCCCCCACGCCGGAGGCCAGGACGGCTCCTATCACGGCGACACCGAGCGTGCCGCCGATCTGGCGGCTCGTCGAGGCGACGGCGGCGGCGACACCGGCCTGCGTGCGGGGCATGCCGGAGACGGCGGTGTTGGTGATGGGGGCGTTCACGAAACCGAAGCCCAGGCCGAACAGGACGTACCCGATGACGAGCGTGACGTTCGACGTCTCGCCCTCGAAGCCGGCGAACAGGACACCGCTCGCGGTCATGGTGATCCCGGCGACGAGCAGGGACAGCCGGGGGCCCCGGTTGCCGACCAGCCGCCCGGACAGCGGCGCGCACACGAAGCACATCGCCGCCATGGGCAGCATCCACAGACCCGCGTGCAGCGCGTCCAGACCGCGGACGTTCTGCAGATAGAGCGTCGACAGGAACAGGAATCCGCTGAGCGCCGCGAACGCGCTGACGGCGATGACCGTGGCCCCGCTGAACGGCGCCGAGCGGAAGAAGCGCAGGTCGATGAGGGGTTCGGCGCGCCGGGGCTCGTACCACAGCAGGCCGAGCAGGGCGGCGACGGCGATCGCGCCGAAGACCGCGGTCCTGGCGACGGCGGAACCGGGCGCCTCGATGATCGCGTACGTCAGCGAGCCGAGCAGCGCGATGACGAGGAGCTGGCCGACCGGGTCGGGGCGGCGGGCCTTGGGGGCGCGGGACTCCGGGACGTAGCGCCAGGTGAGCAGGAGGGCGGCGAGGCCCACCGGGAGATTGATCCAGAAGATCGAGCGCCAGCCCACCGAGTCCACCAGGAGTCCGCCGACCAGCGGGCCCGCGGCCATCGATATGCCCACCACGGCGCCCCAGGCGCCGATCGCGCGGGCGCGCTCGCGCGGGTCCGTGAAGGTGTTGGTGATGATCGACATCGCCACCGGGTTCAGCATCGAACCGCCGACCGCCTGCACCATGCGGAAGGCGATCAGGGACTCGAGATTCGGGGCGAGGGAGCACAGCACCGAGCCGATGGTGAAGATCACCAGGCCCGCCTTGAAGATCCGGCGCCGGCCGATGCGGTCGGCGGTCGAACCCGCGAGCATCAGCAGCGACGCGAGGACCAGCGTGTACGCGTCGATCGTCCACTGGAGGCCGGCGACACTCGCGTGCAGTTCCTTCTGCATCGAGGGCAGGGCGACGTTCAGCACCGTGTTGTCCAGGCTCACGATCAGCAGGCTCATGCAGCAGATCGCGAGCACCAGGAGGCGGTGGCGTGGGGTGAGCTCGGGCATTCCACAAGCCTACGCCCACTTCGATAGTGCGTCTAACTAATGAACCTCACTCGATCGGGTGACGGCGGTCACGGCGCGTCCCCGGCGTCCCCGGCGGCCACCGCACTTCCGGGGAGGCCGCCGGCCACTGTCACGGCACCCGCTCCGGTACGCGACAATGGGGGAATGTCCACGACCGTCCTCGCCCCCGCCACTCCGCTGTCGATCGGCCCCCACACCGTCCAGCCGCCCGTCGTCCTGGCCCCCATGGCCGGGATCACGAACGCGCCCTTCCGCACCTTGTGCCGGGAGTTCAGCGGCGGCAAGGGCCTGTTCGTCAGCGAGATGATCACCACGCGGGCGCTGGTCGAGCGCAACGAGAAGACCATGCAGCTGATCCGCTTCGACGCGAGCGAGCAGCCGCGCTCGATCCAGCTGTACGGCGTGGACCCGGCGACCGTCGGCAAGGCCGTCCGCATGATCGCGGAGGAGGACCTCGCCGACCACATCGACCTGAACTTCGGCTGCCCGGTACCGAAGGTGACGCGCAAGGGCGGCGGCTCCGCCCTCCCCTACAAGCGCAACCTGCTGCGGGCGATCCTGCGCGAGGCCGTGAGCGGCGCCGGGGACCTGCCGGTCACCATGAAGATGCGCAAGGGCATCGACGACGACCACATCACCTTCCTGGACGCCGGCCGGATCGCCGTCGAGGAGGGTGTCACGGCCATCGCGCTGCACGGCCGCACCGCTGCTCAGCACTACGGCGGCACGGCGGACTGGGACGCCATCGCACGTCTCAAGGAGCACGTGCCGGAGATCCCCGTCCTCGGCAACGGCGACATCTGGTCCGCCGAGGACGCGCTGCGGATGGTGCGCGAGACCGGCTGCGACGGCGTCGTGGTCGGGCGCGGCTGCCTCGGCCGGCCGTGGCTGTTCGCCGACCTGGTGGCGGCCTTCGAAGGCCGTACGGACGGCCTGGCCGAAGGCCCAGGGGGACCCGGCGTCCGCCCGACCCTCCGGGAGGTCGCGGCCGTCATGGTCCGGCATGCCGGCCTGCTCGGCGAGTGGATCGGCGACGAGGCGCGCGGCGTCATCGACTTCCGCAAGCACGTGGCCTGGTACCTGAAGGGCTTCGCGGTCGGTTCCGACATGCGAAAGCGCCTCGCGATCACCTCGTCACTGGCCGAACTCTCCGAGGGACTGGAGGAGTTGGACCTCGACCAGGCATGGCCGGCCGGCGCCGACGGTCCCCGCGGCCGCACCTCCGGCAACAACCGGGTCGTCCTGCCGGACGGCTGGCTGCAGGACCCGTACGACTGCGCGGGCATCGGCGAGGACGCCGAACTGGACACCTCCGGGGGCTGACCGCACCCGTCTCACCCGCCGACGGCAGGCGCCCTCGACAGGGGAACACCGCTCCCCGACACTGATCGGCGTGACGGACAGCACGGTGTGGGTCGCGGTCTTCACCGGCGCGACGGCGGTGCTCGCCAGCTGGGTGACCACCCAGGGCAACGCCCGCGCGGCCCGGGTCCAGGCCGAGGCGTCGGCCCGGGTCCAGCACCGCGACCGGATCCGGGAGACCCGGCGGGGCGCCTACCTCGACCTCATGGAACAGGCGCACCTCACCGGCCAGTTGTACTGGCGGGTCGGTGACGCCTACGCGCAACTCGACGACCCCGACGACCGTCTGACGTGCGTTCAGGAACTGCGCGACGAACTGCGCGGCGCCTTCGACCCGCTCATGCGCGCGGTCCGGGTCGTCGTCCTGGAGGGCCCGGTCCCCGCCGCCGAGGCGGCCACGGCCCTTCAGCAGGCGGCGGCGCAGGCCAACCGGGCGCTGTGGCACGTGACTCGCGGCGACCCGGGCGCCCACCAGCGCTTCGACGGGGCCCACGAGGTCTTCCGCCACACGCTGGAGCGGTTCACCGGGACGGCCCGGGACGCCATGAACACCGTCTGAGGACCGTCAGGCTCCCCCCACCGCCGTGAGCAGCGCCAGCGGCGCCGCCGCGGACCTCGACTCCCGTACGCACGCGTGCGGGTAGGGCACCGGCTCCGCGTGCGTGGCACGGCCGTAGCCCGCGAGGACCTCGGGGAGTCGGTGGCCGGCCGCCGTGGCCGCGTCGACCAGGGCGTGGGCGACCGCGCGGGCCTCGTCGTGCAGGCCGTAGCGGGCCAGCCCCAGCGTGATCAGCGCGTTGTCGTGCGGCCAGACGGAACCGCGGTGGTACGACAGCGGGTGGTACGCACTCTGCCCGGCGGCCAGTGTGCGTACGCCCCAGCCCGAGAAGAAGTCCGGCTCCAGCAGACGCCGGCCGACCAGTTCGCCGTACTCCTTGTCCAGGAGACCGGACCACAGCAGATGGCCCGCGTCCGAGGCGAGCGCGTCGACCTGCCGACCGTCACCGTCCAACGCCAGTGCGGGAAAAGCCTGTTCGCTCATCCAGAAGTCCCGCTGGAAGCGGTCGCGGAGATCACCCGCGGCCTGTTCCAGAAGGGCCGCGTAGACCTCGTCGCCCCAGACCGTACGGGACAGATGAGCGGTGCGGCGCAGCGCGTCGTACGCGTATCCCTGCGCGCCCGCCGCCATCACCGGGCCGCTGGGGCGGCTGCCGTCCGCCGAGCAGATCGCACCCGGGGAGTCCTTCCAGTTCTGGTTGGCGAGACCGCCGCCGTCCGCGCGGTAGACGAGATAGCCGCACGAGGTCAGGCCGCCGTGGTCGAGCATCCAGCCGATCGCCGCGCGGGCGTGCGACTCCAGCCGCCGGGCCAGGGTCACGTCACCGGTCTGCTCGGTGTACGCGCCGAGCAGCACCAGGAACAGCGGCGTGGCGTCCACCGATCCGTAGTACCTCCCGTACGGCACCTGCCCGAAGTGCGCCAGCTCGCCGTGCCGGACCTCGTGCACGATCTTGCCGGGCTGGGCCACCGCGCCAGCCCCCACCTCGACCGCCTGCGTCGCGGCGAGCGCGGGCAGCGTGGCGGCGGCGAGCCGGGGACGGTAGGGGAGCGCGAACAGCGAGGTCAGCAGGGCGTCACGGCCCAGCAGGGTGAGGAACCAGGGGACCCCCGCGGCCGGCACCCGCAGCTCCTCGCCGTCCGGGCCGGTCGCCGGGACCTGGAGCACCGCGAGGTCCGACAGCCCGCGCGCGCAGGCCGCGGCCAGCTCCGGCCAGCCGGTCGGGAAGGGCACCCCCTCCGCGAACTCGTCCTCCAGCGCGAGCAGTCGCTCGTTCGCCGCCGCGGGGGACCGCGGCACCTCCGGCTCCTTCAGCGCGCCGTGCGGACGTGCCGCGACGCGCAGCGACAGCTCCGCCGAGGCGTGCGGCGGGAGGTCCAGGGTCCAGACGAGGCGCCGGGCGCCCGTGCCCGTCTCCTCGACCCCGTCCGGCGGCGGCTCGGAGGTCACCGTCGTACAGGACCGCCACTCCCCGCGCCGGTAGCTGAACTCCACGCCGTCGTCCAGGATCCGGCGCCCTCGTACGGCACCGGTCTTGGTGTACGTGCGGTGGTCGGAGCGCAGCTCGAACTGGTCCGTGAAGTCGGCGTCCACGGTCAGCGCGACACGCACGGTCGTGGGCGTCGGACGGTTGCTGGTGAGCCCCAGCGCCTCCACGAACGCGCCGTCGGTGACCGCCTGTTCACGGAAGAGCGTGTACGCGGGCGGTTCGTTGCGACCGCCGCGCGGGACGAGCACACAGCGTGCCGTGTCGCCGTCCGAGACCGGCGTCAGCGCCTCGGGCACCGCGCCGTCGACGGTCAGCTGCCAGCGGCTGAGGTGCCGGGCGTCCCGTACGAACAGCCCGTCCGGGGAGCTGCCGCCCCGCACCCCGCTGATGTCCCCGCCGTCACCGACGGCGGCGAACGTCCCACCGTGCACGAGCAGATGATGCCGGTCCGTCATCCCCGGTCCCCTCCCTTGGCGCCCGTCTCGAATGAACTGCGCGGCGCCGTGCCGCCCGGCGGTGTGCCGTGCGGGGCCGCGCCCTGTGCCGTGTCCGTGTCGAACGCGTCGCGCCCCGGCCGGGACACGACGGCCTGGTCCGCCCCCGAGGGCTCGTGCAGCAGGTCCAGCGTCAGCGCGGCCGTCCAGCTGAAGCCGAGTGCTCCGCAGGCCTCGCCGGTGTACGGATCCACGTACTCCGCGAACCCGGACGCGTCCGCCGTCTCCAGCAGCGCCGAACGCAGCTCCCGCGCGCGCCCGTGCTCCCCGTGCAGCCGCAGCCCGCGCTCCAGCAGCCAGTTGGTGTTGAACCAGGCCGGCCCACGCCAGTAGCGGCGCGGGTCGAAGGCGTGCCCGGTCAGGTCGTAGCTGGGCACCAGCCGGGAGACCCCGCCGAGCCCGAAGTGCGGGCCGGCCGCGGTGCGGACGAGAGTGGTGGCGATGTCGCGGGGCAGCGCGGGCAGGATGAGCGGGAGCAGTCCGGCGACACTGCGTTCCGGGATCAGCGCACCGCCCGGAGAGCGGTGCTCCGCATGGTGAGCACCGCTCCGTAACCGCCGCTCCGTTTCGTGAGCACCGCTCCGTGAGCGTGGCTGCACTTCGCGATCACCGCTCCGCGTGGGTCGCTCCGAGGCACGATCACCGCTCCGTGAGCACTGCTCCGTTCCGTGAGCACCGCTCTGTGGACCGGGCCCCGAAGCAAGGTCACCGCTCGGAGAGCATCGCTCCGCTCCGAGAGCGCCGCTCTCGTCGTCGCCGTACACGTCGCGGCAGAAGAACATCCCCTCGGCCGGGTCCCACAGCCGCTCCACCAGGGCCGCCGTCAGACGCTCCGCGCGTGCGTGCCGCGCGGTCCCCGCAGCACCGAGTTCCCGGGCGATGGCCGCGAGCGCGTGCTCGGAGGCGATCAGCAGCGCGTTGAACGCCGGGTCCTCGACGGCGAAGCGGCCGGACCCGTCTCCGAACCCGTCTCCGGACCCGTCTCCGGTCCCGTCGGCGTACCCGCCGTCCCGGTAGTCCGTGGCGAGCCGCACGTACCGCCCGTAGTCGAGATCCGTGGGGCGGTCCTCGGCGGAGCCGTGGTCGAGGTCGGCGCGCCGGAAGGTGCGCGGCGGGGCCGGGGTGATCCGGCTCAACGGGGCGTCCCAGCAGGGACTGTTGTCCATGCCCTGCTCCCAGGGGTGGACCACGGAGGCGAGCCCGCCGCCGCCCAGGTCCCGGCGGTGCAGCAGATAGCGGTGCCAGGCCGCGAGGCGGGGATACATCCGGGTGAGGAAGGACCGCGCGCGGGACAGGCCGGGGTCGGCCTGGTGCACCAGCCAGGTGGCGAGCGCGTGCACCGGTGGCTGCACGATGCCGGACGTCTGTACGGTGCGCGGGGCGCCCGCGGCGCGTCCCGCGGTCGAGGAGCGCCAGAAGTCGGGGCTGGGGAAGTACGCGTCGAGCGGGACGGAGGGGTTGAACACGATGTGCGGAATCCGGCCGTCGCCCCACTGGGCGCCGAGCAGGGTCTCCAACTCCGTCTGCGCCCGCAGGGGGGACAGATGACGCAGCCCGATCGCGATGAAGGCCGAGTCCCAGGACCACTGGTGCGGATACAGGCCGCGCGAGGGCACGGTGGACGTTCCCGTCCAGTTGTCTTCGAGCACGTGGGCGGCCCTGACGTGCGGCGGGCCGGCGGATTGGACGGGATCGTATACGTCGGCGGCGGCATGGGTGATCTCGCGCGAGCCGGGCGGAGCGGGGGAGCCCGAGGCGCGCACGGGGGCGGTGATTCCCGCGCGGCGGATGGCGAGTTGGGTTGTGCTGTCCACTCAGGTCTCCCCGAAGACGTCCGGCCGACCGGTTCGGCACTGGGTACCGTAGGGTTACGTCTATTTAACACGCAAAACTCAATATGTAATGCAGAGTTGGGGAACGCAAGGGGTTGGGCATGACCGGCATGACGGGAAGGGCGGCGAAGTCCATGAGGGCCGGGAACCAGGCAAGCGCCGGAGATCTGCTCGACCTGGTGCGCAGCGGCCGGGCCACGACGCGCGGCGCGCTGCAACAGGCCACCGGTCTGTCGCGGGCCACGGTCGGTCAGCGCCTCGACCGGCTCTTCCGCGCGGGCTGGCTGCGTCAGGGCGCGGGCGGCCCGGTGGACTCCCCGCTGGGCGGACGCCCCTCCATCACGCTGGAGTTCGACGACGCGCACGCCGTCGTCCTCGCCGCCGACCTGGACACCCGGCACGGCCGGGCCGCCGTGGTCTCGCTGACCGGCGAGATCCAGGCCGAGCACCACGGCACGCTGCGTATCGAGGACGGCCCGGACGCCGTCCTCGGTGAACTGGGCGGCTGGTTCGGCGAACTGCTGGAGAAGGCCGGGCGGGCCGCCGGTTCGGTGTGCGGGATCGGACTGGCGGTGCCGGGGCCGGTCGACAGCGAGACCGGCAAGGTCGTGCAGCCGCCGATCATGCCGGGCTGGGACGGTTACGACATCCGCGGGCGCCTGGGGCGAGCCTTCGCGGAACACGCGGGCGGCGGCACGGGGGCCGGGGTCCCCGTCCTCGTCGACAACGACGCCAACCTGATGGCGTACGGCGAACAGCGCACCGGGTACCCGGACTGCTCGGCGTTCGCCCTGGTCAAGGTCTCCACCGGTATCGGCGCGGGCATGGTGGTCGGCGGCTCCATCTACCGGGGTGTCGACGGCGGCGCCGGCGACATAGGACACATCCGGGTCGGCGCCGACGCGCTGTGCCGGTGCGGGTCGTACGGATGCCTGGCCGCCGTCGCGAGCGGTGGTGCCGTGGCGCGGCGGCTCGTGGAGGCGGGGGTGCCGGCCGCCTCCGGCTCGGACGTCCGCGACCTGCTGACGGCCGGGAACCCGGAGGCGATGGCGCTCGCCCGGGAGGCGGGGCGGCAGGTCGGAGACGTTCTCGCGACCGTCGTGACCCTGCTCAACCCGGGTGTGTTGATGATCGCCGGAGACCTGGCCGGGACCCCGTTCCTCACGGGTGTGCGTGAACTGCTCTACCAGCGGGCGCTGCCCCGCTCCACCGCTCATCTGGACGTGGTGACGTCGAGGCTCGGCGAGCGGGCCGGACTGGTCGGTGCCGGGGCGCTGGTCGTGGAGTACCTGTACGCGCCGGAGCGGGCCGAGGAGCGGCTGGCGGCACTGGGCGTATGAGGCCCCGGCACCCGGGGACGACCGCCACCCGCCACGCGGCGGCACTCAGCCCCCGGCTGCCACCGGCACCCGGCACCCATCGGCACTCAGCCCCCGGCACCCGGCGGCATCCGCCATCCGCCACCCATCGGCACTCGGTCTCCGGCACCCGGCGGCAGCCGCCCGCACGGGCGCTCAGCCCGTGGCCCCAGCGGCACCAGACGTCGTATGACAGTCGTGTGTCGGGTCCGAGTCGTGGTCCGCATGGTGAAATACCGGCCGTCCTTCCGGCGTGATTCTCGCCACCTCTGATCGGGGTGACGCTCAAATGAGCGGATCTTGAGCGACTGCACTTCCCTAAGGGGTGGCACTCAGTGCCACCCCCTGATCGTTCATCGATTAAACTCAGACGTGCCGGAGGCTGCTCAGGTGAGCGTGAATATCGATGGGCGCGCTCTCGCTCGTTCAAGAAGTGAAAACATCCCGCTCCGACCGCTTGCCAAGCCTTGACTTTCGATCGCGTGGCGGACGGGTGGTTACAGGCGCATGACGTGCAAGTGGACGTACCCAGGTGCCTTCGATCTGGGTATGTTCCTCGCCGTCAGGGCAGCCACCGCGACGTCGAGGAGTCGAGACGCGTGTCGGAAAACAAAGATCCCCACGTAGCCGGGAGCGGCGACAGCGGTGCCGGGGAAGTGAAGTTCGTCTACGACTTCACCGAGGGCAACAAGGACCTCAAGGACCTCCTGGGCGGCAAGGGCGCGAACCTCGCCGAGATGACCAACCTGGGCCTTCCCGTCCCTCCGGGCTTCACGATCACCACCGAGGCCTGCAAGACGTACCTCGACAGCGGCGAGGAGCCCGCGGCACTGCGTGACGAGGTCGGCGCGCACCTTCAGGCGCTCGAGGCCGGCATGGGCAAGACGCTCGGCCAGGCCGACGACCCCCTGCTCGTATCGGTCCGTTCCGGTGCGAAGTTCTCCATGCCGGGCATGATGGACACGGTCCTGAACATCGGGCTCTCCGACAAGTCGGTCCAGGGTCTCGCCCGGCAGTCAGGCGACGACCGCTTCGCGTGGGACTCCTACCGCCGTCTCATCCAGATGTTCGGCAAGACGGTCCTCGGCGTCGACGGTGAGCTGTTCGAGGACGCGCTGGAGGCCGCGAAGGTGGCCAAGAAGGTCAGCGTCGACACGGAGCTGGAGGCCGCGGACCTCAAGAAGCTGGTCACGAAGTTCAAGAGGATCGTCAAGACCGAGGCCGGACGGGACTTCCCGCAGGACCCGCGCGAGCAGATGGACCTCGCCATCCACGCGGTCTTCGACTCCTGGAACACCGACCGCGCCAAGCTCTACCGCCGCCAGGAGCGCATCCCGCACGACCTCGGCACGGCCGTCAACGTCTGCTCGATGGTCTTCGGCAACCTGGGCCCCGACTCCGGCACCGGAGTCGCCTTCACCCGCGACCCGGCCTCCGGGCACCAGGGCGTGTACGGCGACTACCTGCAGAACGCCCAGGGCGAGGACGTCGTCGCCGGCATCCGCAACACGGTCGCGCTCGCCGAGCTGGAGTCGATCGACAAGAAGTCGTACGACCAGCTGATGCGGATCATGGAGACCCTGGAGAACCACTACAAGGACCTCTGTGACATCGAGTTCACCATCGAGCGCGGCCAGCTGTGGATGCTCCAGACCCGCGTCGGCAAGCGCACCGCGGGCGCGGCCTTCCGGATCGCCACCCAGCTCGTCGACCAGGGCCTGATCGACGAGGCCGAGGCGCTCCAGCGCGTGACCGGCGCCCAGCTCGCCCAGCTGATGTTCCCGCGCTTCGACGACCAGGCGAAGGTCGAGCAGATCGGCCGGGGCATCGCCGCCTCGCCGGGCGCGGCCGTCGGCAAGGCCGTCTTCGACTCGTACACGGCGATCAAGTGGTCGCGTTCCGGCGAGAAGGTCATCCTGATCCGCCGCGAGACCAACCCCGACGACCTCGACGGCATGATCGCGGCGGAGGGCATCCTCACCTCCCGCGGCGGCAAGACCTCGCACGCGGCGGTCGTCGCGCGCGGCATGGGCAAGACGTGCGTGTGCGGCGCGGAGGAACTGGAGGTCGACACCAAGCGGCGCCGGATGACGGCCCCCGGCGGGGTCGTGATCGAGGAGGGCGACGTCGTCTCGATCGACGGCTCCACCGGCAAGGTGTACCTCGGCGAGGTCCCGGTCGTGCCCTCCCCGGTCGTCGAGTACTTCGAGGGCCGGATGCACGCCGGCGCGGACGACGCCGACGAACTGGTCGCCGCCGTGCACCGGATCATGGCGTACGCGGACCGGGTCCGCCGGCTGCGGGTGCGGGCCAACGCCGACAACGCGGAGGACGCCCTGCGGGCGCGGCGCTTCGGGGCGCAGGGCATCGGCCTCTGCCGTACCGAGCACATGTTCCTCGGTGACCGCCGTGAGCTGGTGGAGCGCCTGATCCTGGCCGACACGGACGCGGAGCGCGAGGAGTCCCTGAAGGAGCTTCTCCCGCTCCAGAAGCGGGACTTCATCGAACTCTTCGAGGCGATGGACGGTCTTCCGGTGACGATCCGTCTCCTCGACCCGCCGCTGCACGAGTTCCTGCCCGACGTGACCGAACTGTCGGTACGGGTGGCGCTCGCGGAGTCGCGTGGCGACGCCAACGAGAACGACCTGCGCCTGCTCCAGGCGGTGCACAGGCTGCACGAGCAGAATCCGATGCTGGGTCTGCGCGGTGTGCGCCTCGGTCTGGTCATCCCCGGCCTGTTCACGATGCAGGTGCGGGCCATCGCGGAGGCGGCGGCCGAGCGCAGGAACGCCAAGGGCGACCCGCGCGCCGAGGTCATGATCCCGCTGGTCGGCACGGTCCAGGAACTGGAGATCGTCCGCGACGAGGCCGACCGGGTCATCGCGGAGGTGCAGGAGACGACGGGCGTCGAACTGAAGCTCGCCATCGGCACGATGATCGAACTCCCGCGGGCCGCCCTCACGGCGGGACAGATCGCCGAGGCCGCCGAGTTCTTCTCCTTCGGCACGAACGACCTCACGCAGACCGTCTGGGGCTTCTCCCGCGACGACGTGGAGGCGAGCTTCTTCACGGCGTACCTGGAGAAGGGCATCTTCGGGGTCTCGCCCTTCGAGACCATCGACCGGGACGGCGTGGGCTCCCTCGTCCGCTCCGCCGTCAAGGCGGGCCGCGCGACGCGTCCCGATCTGAAGCTCGGGGTCTGCGGCGAACACGGCGGTGACCCCGAATCGGTCCACTTCTTCCACGAGGTGGGTCTCGACTACGTCTCCTGCTCGCCGTTCCGGATTCCGGTGGCGCGCCTGGAGGCGGGCCGCGCGGCGTCGACGTCGAAGGGCAGCGACCACCGGTAGCCGCGGGCGCACCGGGAACTCCGGTCCCTTAGACCGCCATTCGACCCTCACCGGCGATCGACGGTTCCGGCGTACGAAAGAAGCGGGGCGGCACCTTGTGCGGGGTGCCGCCCCGTCGTGCGTGAGCCTCCGGCGGTCCACGCCGAGGAAGTCACCGCACCTCAGGAGGGGTTGACCACCCACCCCGACCCTCACCCGCGCCTCCCGTGCTCCCGGATCACCTGATGGGATGGCGATCCGGAGGCCAAAGGTTTCAGCGCGTTACTGATCCATTACCTTCTGTCATCTCCGGTGGTCGTGGGACTGCCGGGATCAGAGAGGTGACAGATGAAGACGGCGATGGTGAGCGCGGTGGCGGCTGGGGTGTTCCTTATGGGGATGGGGGTCGCGGCGGCGGAGTCGTGGCACACGATCCCTCCGTTGACACCGACCGGCGTGGCCTTCACCCGCGGGCACTACCAGTTCAACCCGGCCGGCCGGAATCACGGCGCCTTCGAGTGGACCGGTGAACTCCGGGACGCCTCGGTCGGTGACGGCCACAACGTGTACATGCAGGTCCGGGTCGAGGGGCACAACTGGGTCCGCTACTACGGGAAGCAGCGGCAGACCGTGTCCATGCACCACTTCAACTGGGACGGTGCCCAGCGGTACACGGATGACGCGGAGGTCCGGGCCTGTCGGGACCTGGGTGCCGTCGTGCCGGACAACTGCTCCGTGCCGCGCCACTTCGAGCCGTAGCCGACGCCCCGGCGCGCAGGACCCGGGCGTGAGCCCGGGTCCGCCCGCTGCTGTTTGCCTGGAGACCCACATCAAAACGTCAGAGATCTTGTCGGCCACGGGGATCGACCTCTTCTACGGACGGTCGCATGCCGTCAGGGGCGCGACCATCGCCCTGAGGCGGGGAGAAGCGGTAGCGATCACGGGACAGAGCGGGTCGGGAAAGTCGTCCCTCCTGTACTGCCTGGCAGGCGTATTGCCCGTCACGTCAGGGCAAGTCCGTTTCGAGGGACGAACGTTGGGTGCGCTCGACGATGACCGGCTCAGTGCGCTGCGTCGCGATCGCTTCGGATTCGTCTTCCAGTACGGGGAGTTGCTGCCCGAACTGACCGTGGAGGAGAACACGGCGCTTCCGCTGAGACTGGCAGGGCAGCGCAAGAGAAAGGCGCTCGCCGCGGCCGGCGAGGTGCTGGAACGACTCGGGCTCGGCGACCTGCGGGGGCGGCGCCCCTCGGAGGTTTCGGGCGGCCAGAGCCAGCGAGTCGCTGTGGCGCGTGCCCTCGTGCACCGGCCGGCGGTGGTCTTCGCCGACGAGCCCACCGGATCGTTGGACAGCGCCAACGCCGCCACGGTGCTGGACGAGTTCCTCGGCCTCGCCCGCTCACAGGGCACGGCCGTCGTCCTGGTCACCCACGACCCGAAGGTCGCGGCGCGGGCGGACCGTCACTACACGATGTGCGACGGCTCACTGCTCGTCCGAGAACAGGAAGCGTCGTGAGGGAACTTCTTCTGGGGCTGAAGCTGTTGCTCGGCAGCGGGCGCGGAAATCGCGCGCGGTTCGCCCTCATGGTGGCGGGCGGCTCGCTCGGTGTGTGCTGTCTGGCGATCGTGCTCGCCATTCCAGGGATCCTCGAATCCCAGGACGGGCGTGTCGCGGCCCGGCAGCGGGTCGTTGCGCGAGACAGCACCGGCCGTGCGATCTCTGACGGCTTTCCGTTGGCGATCGACCGCACCGATCCCTATGGCGCGACACCTCTGACCCGGGTCTTCATCGCGCGAGGCACCAGGGAGATCGAGCCGCCGCCCGGTCTGGTCACGCTCCCCCGGGACGGCCAGGTATTCACTTCCCCCGCTCTGCACCGACTGCTGCGGGCCGAGCCGGGGTTGGCACAGCGGCTTCCGGGCAAGGAGGCAGGGCTGATCGGAGCCAAGGGGCTGGCGCGCCCCGACGAACTCGTGGCCTACGTGGGCGTGAGCCGCAGCGCGCTCTCCGACGGACGTCCCGTCAGGCGGTGGGGCATTGGCTACGTGCCGATTCCCACGATGGAGCCTGCCACGCTCGACACCCTCCGTTTCGCCATGGCAGGTGTCGTGCTGCTGCCGCTCACCGTCTTCCTCTCGGTGTGCGCGCGTCTGTCCGCGGCCGAGCGCACCCGCCGCCTGGCCGCCCTCCGGCTGCTGGGGCTGAGCAGGAAGGGCACGCAGCGGGTGAACGCCGCCGAGACGGTCGCGGCGGCCACTCTGGGCGCTGTCCTGGGCCTCTTCCAGTACGAGGTGGTGAACCAGCTCGTGTGCTGGGTCGGCCTGCCCGGCTTCAGCATGTATCCGTCCGACGGGAACCTCTCGGCCACGACGGTCGTGGTGTGCCTTGTGGGCTGTCCCGCGCTCGCGTGGTTCGTGGGTCGTGCCAGCGCGCGCAAGGCCGCGGCCAGTCCACTGGCCGTTCGGCGCGGCGCGGTGGAGAAGGCGCCGTCGAAGTGGGGATTCGTGCCTCTGGCCGCCGGTGTCGGCGTGATGACGGGCTACTGCGTCGCAGGAGCCACGGGGCATGTCCCCACCAGTACGTTCCTGTCGGCGTGGCTCGTTCCGTCGGCGATCGTCCTCGTCGGCGTGGGGCTCGTGCTGTCTCTTCCCGAGCTGTCCGGGTTTCTGGCGCGCAGGGTGGCCCGCACCACGGAGTCGCTCCCGCTGGGCCTCGCGATGCGGCGCAACGAGGCGGAGTCCGGTGGTGTGCTCCGGGTGGCCGCCGGCCTTGTTCTGCTGGTGTTCGTCGCTTCCCTGGCGCAGGGCGTAGTCATCCAGATGAACGAGGTTTCCAGGAACACCTCGGCGGTGCAGCGGTACGACATCCTGCTCGAGAAGATCGGGGAGTCTCAGCGGCGGGCGCTGGAAAGCCTGCCAGGGCTGCGGACGCACTTCGCCGTGATGACGTCGGACTACGACGGCGGCGAACTGCCACACAACGCCGCCACCGCGGTGGTCGCCTCGTGTACCCAGTTACGAAGGGCGGTGCGGTCGGTCGAAGGGTGCGTCGACGGACGGCCTCTGTGGCTGCGGGATTCCGCGCCGACGGAGGGCGGCTTCGAAGCGGGGGACAGCTTCCACTTCGCGCTGGGGGATGGGCGCCACAACCGCGATCTGAAGCTCACGGTGCCGGACCAGAAGGTGCGGGTCCACAACAAGGCGGGCAGCGAAATGATCGGTGGCGAGGCGATTCTCCTGCCGCCGACCATGCTGCCGAGGCACGTCCGTTATCCGCTGCGGACCACCCTCGTTCTCGTCAGCGACTCCGACAACGCGACGGTGCGGCGTGTTCTCGACGGGATCGGCGCAGCCGTCCCTACGGAGATTGTCGTCCCGCAGGGAGTTGACGTCACCGCCCTCCAGGAGAACGCCATCGTCAAAACCCTCCTCACCGTAGGCATCGTCCTCGGCCTCGTCATCGGTGTCGCCGCCTACCTCGTGGCCGCCACCGACCGTGCCGTGGAGCGGCGGCCGCAGGTCACCGCGTTGACCCTGCTCGGGGCGCGGGCGCGGACGCTGCGGGCCGTGCAGGTGGCGCAGGTGGTGCTGCCGTTGGTGGTGGGGCTGGTGCCGGCGGTGCTGGTGGGGAAGATGGCCGAGACGAGTTACCTGGTCGTCGGAGGCGGGACGGTGTTCTGGGACGGGGCCGGGGTCCCTGTCCTGCTCGTCGGCGCGCTGGGCGTCGTGGCCGTCGCCGCGGTCGGTGCGCTGCCGCTGGTCGGGCGGCGGATCGATCCCGAGCTGATTCGGCGTCACTGACCCGCTGGTCCGGCGTCACTGACCGGGCCCGACGGTCCGAGGCAGGAGAAAGGGGTGCGGCGTACGGTGAGTGACAGGCATCGGTGAAAGAGGTCCGGCATGGCCGCGTGGAACGTGAACGACATCCCCGACCAGAGCGGTCGTACGGCCGTCGTCACCGGCGCCAACAGCGGGATCGGCCATGTCACGGCGCGTGAGCTGGCCCGGCGTGGAGCGCGGGTCGTGCTGGCCTGCCGGAGCGAGGCACGGGGGAACGAGGCGGGCGACCGGATCGTCTCCGAAGTACCGGGCGCCGACGTGGAGTTCGTACGACTGGACCTCGGAGACCTCGACTCCGTGGGGGAGTTCGCGGCGACGTACGACCACGCGTACGGCGAGCGCCTCGACCTGCTCGTCAACAACGCCGGGGTGATGGCCCTGCCGCAGGGGCGTACCGCCGACGGGTTCGAGACGCAGTTCGGGGTCAACCACCTCGGGCACTTCGCGCTCACCGGGATGCTGCTCCCCGCCCTGCTGAACACCCCCCGCGCACGCGTCGTGACCGTGTCGAGCATGGTGCACGCGCTCTCGAACATCGACCTCGACGACCTCGACAGCGAGCGCCCCTCCTACCGGCGCTGGATCGCCTACGCCCGCTCCAAGACCGCCAACCTGCTCTTCACCCATGAACTGGCGCGCCGACTGGCGGCCGTCGGGTCCGACGTCGTCGCGGCCGCGGCGCATCCCGGGTACGCCGCGACGAATCTGCAGACCGCCGGGCCCCGGATGGCCGGCCGCAAGGGAGCCGAGCGGTTCATGGAGATCGGCAACCGGGTCTTCGGGCAGAGCCCGCAGGCGGGGGCCCTGCCCACGCTGTACGCGGCCACCGCGCCCGGCGTGCGCCCCGATTCCTTCACCGGACCATCGTTCGCGATGTGGCGCGGCGCTCCGGCGGAGTCCTGGCGGACCGGCTGGACCCGCGACGACACGGCGGGCGAGCGGCTCTGGGACGTCTCCGAGCAGCTCACCGGAGTGCCGTACGACGCCCTGAAGGCCTGACCGGTCGACCGGCGCCCCGGAGCGCCCCGCCGCCGTCGACCTCCAGGTTCGCGCCGCCGTCCGGCCGGGTCCGCATCCGCCGGATCTGGGCCCGGGGAGCCAGGAACACCCCGGTCGTGCCGATGTCGCACCGCGTGTGCCGGTCCTTCTTCGCAAGGTCCGCGAGCGGTGCCCCCAGGTCTTTCCGGAACGACCGGTCAGGTCAGTCGGTGTGCGCGCTGTCCGGCCGTGTCCGTACCTCGTAGGTCGTGACCGTCACCGTCCCGTCGTCCAGGCACCGTCCCGACTCCAGGTCGAACCGCTGCTTGAGGAGGGGCGAGGCGACGAAGGGACGGCCCTGGTGGGAGCCGGTCAGGCCGCGGGAGAGGACCGCCGCGCCGCTGAACGGGTCGCGGTTGTCGATGGCGTACGTCCGGCCCGACCGGTCGCGGAACACAGCGGCCTGGCGGCCGTCCGGCAGCAGCGCGGCCACCCCCCGGCCGGGTGTCAGGGCGGACAGCTCGCAGATGGTCAACCAGGCGTCATACAAGCGCAGTTGGACCTTCGGGGGCTGGGTGTTCCGTGGTCGGGTCATCGCTGGGCGCTTCCTTCCAGGGGGCGTCGGCCGATGGCCAGCAGCGGCAGGTCCGGTTTGATCTGATCGCGTTCGGGGACGAAGCCGACCACCGGGTCGGGGGTGCCGGGGGCGTTCACGAACGACACGAAGCGGGCCAGCCGTTCCGGGTCGCGGATGGTCTCCGCCCACTCGTCGCGGTAGGCGCGGACATGGGCGGCCATCAGGGAGTCCAGCTCTTCGCAGATGCCGAGCGAGTCGTGCACGACGACGTCCCGGACATGGCCGAGTCCGCCCGGGATCCGCTCCAGCCAGGCCGAGGTGCGCTCCAGCCGGTCGGCGGTACGGATGTAGAACATCAGGAACCGGTCGATCAGACGGATCAGTTCGGCATCGCCCAGGTCCTGCGCGAGCAGGTCGGCGTGGCGCGGTGTGGCACCGCCGTTGCCGCCGACCCAGAGGTTCCAGCCGCCGGCCGTGGCGATGACGCCGAAGTCCTTGGACCGGGCCTCGGCGCACTCCCGGGCGCACCCGGAGACCGCGGACTTGAGCTTGTGGGGCGAGCGCAGCCCGCGGTAGCGCAGCTCCAGGTCGATCGCCATCCGGACCGAGTCCTGGACCCCGTAGCGGCACCAGGTCCGGCCGACGCAGGACTTCACGGTCCGCAGCGCCTTTCCGTACGCGTGCCCCGACTCGAAGCCCGCGTCCACCAGCCTGGCCCAGATCAGGGGGAGTTGCTCGACCCGGGCGCCGAACAGGTCGATGCGCTGACCGCCCGTGATCTTGGTGTAGAGACCGAAGTCCCGGGCGACCTCACCGATCACGATGAGCTTCTCGGGGGTGATCTCGCCGCCGGGGACCCGCGGCACGATCGAGTACGAGCCGTTCCTCTGCAGGTTGGCGAGGAAATGGTCGTTGGTGTCCTGGAGGGCCGCCTGCTCGCCGTCGAGGACATGGCCGCTCGCGCCGGTGACCGCGGCGAGCGAGGCGAGGACCGAGGCGACGGCCGGTTTGCAGACCTCGCAGCCGTCGCCGCCCCGGGCACCGGGCCGCCCGTAACGGTCGAGCAGCGCCTGGTACGAGGAGATCCGCAACGCGAGGACGATCTCGTACAGCTCCTCGCGGGTCTGCGGGAAGCAGCCGCACAGGCCGTGGTCGGCCTCGACGCCGTGCGCCGCCAGTTCCTCGTCGACGAGCTGACCGAGGACCCTGACGCAACTCCCGCAGCCCGTACCGGCCTTGGTGCACTTCTTCACCTCCGGCACGGTGGTGCGGGAGTGCTCGGTGACCGCCGCGCGGACCGTGCCCTTGGTGACGTTGTGGCAGGAGCAGACGACGGCCGAGTCGGGGAGCGCGGAGGGGCCGAGAGCGACCGGGGCGCCCGTGCCCGCCGGAAGCACCAGGTGCTCGGGGGCGATCGGCGGCACGGAGCCGGTGAGGGCGCGCAGGGTGCCGTACGCGTCGGCGTCGCCGACCAGGATGCCGCCGAGCAGCTCGCCGTCCGGGCCGACGACGAGTTTGCGGTACGTGCCGGAGCGCGAGTCGGAGTAGACGACGTCGAGGCAGCCGGCGGTGGTGCCGTGCGCGTCGCCGAAGGACGCGACGTCCACACCGAGCAGCTTGAGCTTGGTGGAGAGGTCGGCACCGGTGAAACCGGCGTCCGTGCCGGCGATCGTCGCGGCGGCCGTCTCGGCCATCTCGTACCCGGGCGCGACCAGCCCGTACACCCGGCCGTCGGACGCGAGGGCGCACTCGCCGATCGCGAACACACGCGGGTCGGAGGTGCGGCACCGCTCGTCGACCGTGATGCCGCCGCGCTCGCCGACCGTGAGCCCGGTGTCGCGGGCGAGCCGGTCGCGTGGACGCACGCCCGCCGAGAACACGACGAGATCCGTGGGGAGTTCGGAACCGTCGGAGAGTCTCATGCCGGTCACGGCGCCGTCGGCACCGGTGACGATCTCCTGGGTGCCGGTGCCGGTGTGGACGGTCAGACCGAGGTCCCTGACGGTACGCAGCAGTGCCGCGCCGCCGCCCTCGTCGACCTGCGCGGGCATCAGCCGCGGCGCGAACTCCACGATGTGGGTGGCCAGTCCGAGGCCCTGGAGCGCGCCCGCCGCTTCCAGCCCCAGCAGACCGCCACCGACCACCGCGCCGGTCGTGGCCCGCGCCTTCGCGAACTCCTCGATGGCGAGCAGGTCTTCGATGGTCCGGTACACGAAGCAGCCCTCGGCGTCCCTGCCGGGCACGGGCGGCACGAAGGGGACGGAGCCGGTGGCGAGGACCAGGGTGTCGTAGGCGACGGTCAGACCGGAGCGGGCCGTCACCGTCCGCGCCGCCCGGTCGATCGTCTCGGCCGGGTCGCGGAGGTGCAGCTCGATGCCGTGCGCGGCGATGAACCCGGCGTCGGTGAGCGACAGTTCGTCCGGGGTACGGCCCGAGAAGTACGAGGTGAGCCGGACCCGGTCGTAGGCCGGACGGGGCTCCTCGCACAGCACGACCACCCGGTGCGTGGCGGTCAGCCCACGCTCGGCCAGCGCCTCCAGGAAGCGCTGGCCGACCATGCCGTGGCCGACGAGCACGATGGTGGGGGTGTCCGTGGACATCAGGAGCCTCCGTCGTTGGGGAGCGGTGGAGCGGCCTGCGGCCAGGACCCCGGTGGGCGGCACGCGGTGGCGGGGGCGGTGCGTCTCGGCGCCGGCGGGTGCGGCGGGAGCCGTCCCGAGCGCCGGTTGTTCGCGGCGCCGGGCTCGTCGGGACGCCGGGTCCGCCGGGTCCGCCGGGTCGCCGGGTGCTTCGCGCCCCGGGCGGGACGGGCCGCCGCGGATCCGGTGCCGGTCACCGCCGGCCGCGCGTTCGAGGTCATGTCCGCAGCGTGCGATGCCGGTGTTACCCGGTCGCATCACCGCTGTTTCCCGGGCGGAACGCTGACCTCAGCGGGGGCGGCGACCGGTTGTGAGGGTCCTCGCCGCCCCCGTCCGATGGACGCCACCGGTGGTGCCGCGGTCCGGCACGCGTCGCCACCGGGTGCCGCCGTCCGTCATGGCTCACCGGTGGGTCCCGCCGGCACCCGTCACCGCTGGGTGCCCCGTCCACCGGCCGGCACCGCCGAGACCCCTCACAGCCGGGCGCACCGCTCACCGGGAGCTCCCGCAGGCCCCCTCAGCGCAAGGCGCACCCCCACCGGCAGGCGCCGCCGACACCCCTCACCGATGGGTGGGGGCGCGCCCGCCGTGCCCGCGCGCGAGGAGGTGAACCTCAGAAGACACCCAATTCCGTGGACGGCACATCCATCCGGTCCATAGGGTCGCGATCATGCCCGACATATCGCTGACCATGGTGGTCGTACTGTGCCTCGCCTCCCTCGCGGCGGGATGGATCGACGCCGTGGTGGGCGGCGGCGGACTGCTCCTGCTGCCCGCGCTGCTGCTCGGGCTGCCGAGCGGGACCACGGCGGCGTACGCGCTCGGCACCAACAAGGCGGTCGCGATCGTCGGGACGAGCGGCGCGGCGGTGACGTACGCGCGCAAGGCGCCCGTCGACGTGCTGCTGGCCGTCCGGATCGGTCTCGCGGCACTCGCCGGGTCGACGGCCGGTGCCTTCGTGGCCGCCGGGATGAGCACGGACGTCCTGAAACCGGTCGTCATGGTGGTCCTGGTCGGCGTCGGGACATTCGTCATCCTGCGCCCCGCGTTCGGCACCGCGCCCTCCACCGAGCCCGTCTCGCCGCGCCGTGTGCTCGCCGCGATCGGACTGGCGGGCCTCGGCATCGGCTTCTACGACGGGCTCATCGGCCCCGGCACGGGCACCTTCCTCGTCCTCGCTCTGACCGCGCTGCTCCACCTCGACCTGGTGACCGCCTCCGCCACCGCCAAGATCGTCAACTGCTGCACCAACGCGGGCGCCCTCGCGACCTTCGCCTGGAAGGGCACGGTGTACTGGCAGCTGGCCGCGCTGATGGCGGTCTTCAACCTCGTCGGGGGCACGGTCGGGGCGCACACCGCGCTGAAGCGGGGCAGCGGGTTCGTCCGGGTGGTCCTGCTGACGGTGGTGTTCGCGCTGGTCGCCAACCTGGCGTACCAGCAGTGGGCGGCCTGAGGCCGGAGCACCGGCCGGGCCCGGGTCAGCGGCTGCCGGTCAGATGGGCGAAGACGACCACGTTGCCCTGGTATCCCGTCGTGCTCGAATAGCCGCCGCCGCAGGTGATGACACGCAGTTCGGGGCGGGACGCGGCCCCGTACACCTTGTCGTCGGGGAAGTCGCGGGCGTCGTACACCTCGACGGCGTCGACGGTGAAGCGGGCGGTGCCGCCGTCACGGCGGGCCACCTCGATGGCGCTGCCCTTGCGCAGCGCGCCGAGGTCGTAGAAGACGGCCGGCCCCTCGGTGTTGTCGACATGACCGGCGACGATGGCGGTGCCGCGTTCGCCGGGCGTGGTGCCGGCCTCGTACCAGCCCGCGAGGTTCTTCCGCGCGGCGGGCGGGACGTCCAGACTGCCCTGGGGGGTGAGTCCGAGGCCCATCAGCGGGGCGTTCACACCTATCGAGGGTATGAGGATCCGCTCGGGCGGGGAGTGGCGGAGCGCGGGGACCGGCTGCCGGGCGGCGCCTCCGGTGCCCGACTGGGCGACGGACGGCTGGGGCGGCGGATGGCCCTCGGTGCCACTGCGCACCAGCCAGACGCCCGAACAGAGGGCGACCACGGTGACGGACGTTATGACGATGTTGCCTATGTTGCCTATGTTTCCTGTGCTGCCGGCGTCGCCGGCGCTGCCCGGGGGACCGGCCTTGGACATCCGGCGCACGGGAGCCTCCTCTCGGGGTTCTTCAGGGGTCCTTTCCGGGCCGCCTCGGGGTGTCGCTCTGGGGGGTGTCGGGGGTGGGTCCCCGTCCCCCTCCGGGCCGCGAGGGGCGTCGGGCCACGGAGGGGGAGGGGACGGCGGTACCGGCGGACGGACAGCGGAGGGTGTCCGTCAGATCCCGTCGCCTCTCGCCCGGCGATGCAGGAGCCAGGTACCGCCCGCGGCGGCGACGGCCAGTGCCGCCACTCCCGCCGCGGTCTTCGTGGGGTCGGTGCCGAGTGCGCCACCGACGCCCGTGTTCACATGTCCGCGCGGCTGGATCTGGTCGCGCGCCGGGGTCGTCGCGGCCATGGTGACCGTCAGATCGCCGGTGACCTGTGTGCCGCGGGAGCACTTCGCGACGATCTCGTACGTTCCCGGCTGCGCGCTCGGCGGCACCCGGAACCGGCCGACCGCGTCGTTCTCGCGCGTGCCGGCGGCGAGCATGAAGGTGCCGGCGCCGACCGCGCTGGCGTCACCCGTCGCGGCGCCGTTCGTACCGCACGCCGCCGTGCTGACGGTGATGTCGCCACCCGGGAGCGCGGTGGCGGGGGACACCTCCAGGTTCACGGTGCTCTCGCCGTACGCGGGTGCGACGGTGAGCCCCGCGGCGGCGACGGCGAGCGCGGTACCGGTCAGCAGACGGGCTGTGCGTCGCATGGTTGCTGCTCCTCCGAGGGGGCGCGGCCCGCGGCACCCCCAAGTGCCGCTGCGTCGGTCGTGCCCCTGCCCTTCCGAGGAAAGTGGCATCGGAGGGCGCCCGCTTGCCGGGGGAAAGCCGGACGTGTGCTGAACGGGTGTCGTGAGAGAGGGCCGTACGGGGGGATCGGAGAGAGTTTCGGCAGGTCAACGGTGTGCGCCGAACGCGAGGGCCGAGCGGGCGTCCGATGGGGGAAGGGCGGGGGTGAACGGGTGAAGGCGCCCGGCCCCGGCGACCTGTGCGTCCGGTGTCGGCCAACGGACGCCCGGTCCGGGCGACATGCGCTTCCGGCCCCAGCGACACGGACGCCCGGACGGCCCCTGCGACACGGACGCCCGGACGGCCCCGGCGACCCGGGCGTGCGGCCCAGGCGAGGGACGCGGCGCCCGCTCGACCTCGGCACGACCGGACGTTCCCTGGGCGTACGGCCCGGGGAGGCTCCCTGGGCGTACGGCCCGGCGACCGCCGAGTCAGCCCACGGACACGGCGGACCACGCCGCCGCGACCGCGGCGTACTCCGTGCTCCCCGCGCCGTACAGATCCTTGGCCGCGCTCAGGGCCGCCGTCCGCGCGCCCGCGTACTTGGTCGAGGACGTCATGTAGACCGTCAGCGCCCGGTACCAGATGGCGCCGAGCCTGTCCCGGCCGATGCCGGTGACCGTGGAACCGTCGCAGGTCGGGCTGTTGTAGGAGACTCCGTTGACGGTCGCCGCGCCGCTGCCCTCGGCGAGCAGGTACGCGAAGTGGTTCGCCACGCCCGACGAGTAGTGGACGTCGAGGTTCCCCACCGACGAACTCCAGCAGTCCGCCGAGTCGCCGTCCTTGGAGGGCCGGTCCATGAAGCGCAGGGCCGGCTTGCCGAACCCGGAGCGTACGACCTTCTCGCCGATCAGGTAGTCCCCGGGGTCGGTGGCGTTGTGCGCGTGGAACTCCACCAGCGTGCCGAAGATGTCGGAGGTCGCCTCGTTGAGACCGCCGGACTCACCCGAGTACGTCAGCGCCGCCGTCTTCGAGGTCACGCCGTGGGACATCTCGTGACCGGCCACGTCGAGGGCGACCAGCGGGCCGAGCGTCGTCCCGTCACCGTCGCCGTACGTCATGCAGAAGCAGTCGTCGTCCCAGAAGGCGTTGTTGTAGTCGGTGCCGTAGTGCACGCGGTTGTACGAGCCCTTCCCGTCGCCCGCGATGCCGTTCCGTCCGTGCACGTCCTCGTAGTAGTCCCAGGTCTGGTCCGTGCCGTACTGGGCGTCGACCGCGGCGGAGGAGCGGTCCGGGGCCGCCCCGCCGCCCCAGTGGTTGTCGGCGTCCGTGAAGAGGGTCGCCGGGGCGCGGCTGACGCAGATCCCGAGGACGCACAGGTCCGTCTTGTCCGCCGCGTCGCCCGTGTACGTGTTCCCACGGGTCGGGTCCTTCAGCTGGTACGCCGATCCGGACGGCGTGGTCTCCAGCGGGACCGTGCCGCTGTAGAGCGACCTGCCGTCACCGGTCGCCGTCTCGATACTGTCCCAGGCGTCGATCTGCCGGCCGGTGCGGGCGTCGGTCAGCACCGCGCGGGCGACCGGGTTGCCCAGCGAGTCCTGGCCCACCACGTCGGTGCGCCAGGCCAGCCGGGGCGCACCGTGCAGGGCGTCGACCACCAGTCTCGGCCGGGCCGTCACCTTCCTCAGGGTCTGGCCGACGTGCGCGGCGCGCAGCGCGGTGGCGGCCAGACCGGCGGCCTTCGGTGCGGAGAGCGCGGGCGTGGTGGTGGGGAGGGCCAGGTCGCGGGAGGTCGCCCGGTCGGCGCCGCGGTAGGAGCGGTCGGGGGTGAGGTGGACCACGAAGTCGCCGCCGAGCACCGGCAGGCCGCGGTACGTGCGGTCGTAGCGCACATGGCGGCCGCCGTCCGCGTCGACGACGACGTCGCGCACGCTGGTGCCCTCGGCGGAGGTCAGGCCCAGCCGGGCGGCCTCGCGCACGAGGGCCGTCGCCGCGTCGGCGATCGCGGTGGCCCGGCTCGGCCGGTCGGCCGCGCCTGCGGTGGGGGTGAGGGCGCTCGTCAGCAGGGCGGTGGTGGCCGCGGCCACCCCGGCGGCGGCCAGACGGGAACCTCGGGTGGGCCGTATCCGGTTCCGGCTCATCGGTCTCCTCGGGGAGGCACGCTCAGGCGTGTGTGGGAGGCACGCTCAGGCGCGTGGTGGGGTGGGGGGGCGCTGATGTCCGTTCAGGTTTAAAGGTCCATGACATGTCATGTCCATAGCGCTCGCGTGGTTTCGGCGAGTGTGGAGAGGATCGTTTCCGCGCCCTCACGAATGAGTGACGATCATGGAGACGGCGGCCGGAACGCCCCCGGAACAACCACAGGAACGACGCTTGTGGCACCCTCCGGAGCGGCCCCGGGACAACCCCGGGGACGAGGGGAGGAGACCGGCTCTTGAACGCCACGCACGCGGGACGGCTGCCGTTCTTCGTCTACGGCACGCTGCGCCCCGGCGAACACAACCACGACCTCTTCCTGCGCGGACGGACGCTGTCCGAGGAGCCCGGAAGGATGGGGGGGATCGTGCTGTACGACGGCCCCGGCTACCCGTACGCCGTCGAGGAGCCCGCCGGTGTCGTGCGCGGGGAACTGGTCACGGCGCTGCCCGAGGCGTACGGGGAACTGCTCGGCGCGCTCGACAGGCTGGAGGAGTACGTGCCGGGCGACCCCCTCAGTCCGTACGAGCGGGTGGTGCGGGACGTGACCCGCGTGGACGGCACGGCCGCGCGGGCCTGGGTGTACCTGGCCGCCCCCGCCGTCGCCGCCCGGCTGCGCGCCCACGGCCGGCCCGTCCCGGGCGGGGACTGGCGGGAGCGCCGGCGCACGCCGTGACGGGGTCCGTCGCCGGTGCCCGCCGGGAGCGGTGCGCCGGGAGCGGCGCGTGACCGGCGACCGCCGCCGGTCACTGGCGGTTGAGCGAGCGGGTGACGCCCGCCGCGATCGTCGTCGCCAGGATCCAGCCGGTGGCGATCAGCAGGTACGAGAGCCACTGGAACCCGCCGCGTGGCGCGAAGGCCGTCTCCTGCCCGAAGTCGACCAGGGGCAGCAGCAGGTCGAGGGTGTAGACGAGGGGATTGAAGCCGGGTGCCTCGGCCGGTTTCAGGGCGTGCGGGTGGTGCAGCGCGAAGGCGAGCGCCCCCGTGCACAGCAGCAACAGCAGCCAGCCGGCCGCACGCATCGGACGGAACCCGTACCCGACGGTCGCGTCCTGCAGAAGACCCCAGAACCGAGCGGGGCGTGACAGTGTCCCGCGGTGCCGCCGGAGCTTGGCCAGCTGCACCGAACGCGCCGCGGCGTCGTCACCCGCGGTCCGGTAGGCGGCCGCCAACTGCTCGTAGGCGTACGGAAGATAGCCGGACTCCTCGCGTTCCAGCAGCGGCAGCCGCAGTTCGGCGGGCAGGTGCGGGGCGAGGGTGCGATAGCTGAGGCCGTCGATGCGCACCCGGCCCGGCCAGGTCTGCGGGGGAACGTGCAGCAGGTCCAGCTGGGAGCGGCGCAGATTGACCGTGCCCACGATCGGGGCGGCGTCGCGCAGCCACAGCTCGCCGATGACACAGCTGCTGGCCCGCAGGGCGGGTCCCCCGGGGTTCGACAACTGGGCGTAGGCCAGATTGAGCTGGTGGGGAATCCTGGCACCGCTCAGGTTGACCCGCCCGTGGGCGCGCAGCCGCATGGCCCGCAGATCGGTGCCGACGGTCAGCGTCTCGGCGTGCAGCGCGGTCCCGCCCGGCGTGTGCAGCTCCGCGTCGTCCAGGTTCAACTGCCCGCCCAGGGTGGCGCCGTTCAGCCGGACCTGGCCGTGGGCGACGAGACCGACCGCCCACACATCGGTGCCGACCTCGGCGTGGTTGAGCTGGAGGGCCGGTTCCGCCGCGGTCTCCGGAGCCCCGGGATCCCGGTCGGGGGCGTCCGGGTCCGCGGGCACCCCGAGCCGCGCCCCGTTCAGGAAGACGGCGCCCGAGATCTTCGCGCCCTGGAGCCGCACCTGCCCGGTGACACGACAGCAGCTGAGCCGCAGCACGCCCTCCACCCGCAGGGTGCCCGCGGTGAGTCCGGGCAGCACCGAGTCGCTCAGCACCAGGTTGCGCAGCCGCGCCCCGTACAGGTTCGGGTCCCGCTCGAAATGGCAGAACCGCAGGCGTACGGGATGGTCGACCGTCCCGTAGGTCAGGTCCAGCCGCCCGGTGACGCGCGCCCCGCTCAGCCTCAGGCCGGCTATCTCGCCGTCCCGGGCGTCCGCGCCGATCAGCAGTGCCCGCAGCACCTCGGCGCGCACGGTCCGCTCCGGTCCCCAGGAGGCGCCGTCCGCGGGGTCCTCGTCGGGGCTCTCGCGGAAGTCGACGCCCTCGCCGAGCGGGAAGGCGTCCCGGACCCGGCATTCCGCGGGTGTCAGGTCGGCGGGGATCACCGCGCGCCCGCCGCCGCCAGCGCCCGCGCCACCCCGGGCTCCTTCCGCCCGAGGAAGCGCGGATCGGGCTCGAACACCACGTCCAGCAGGGCCTTGCCCGCCGCGAACACCTCGCGGGCACCCCCGTAGTACCAGGTGACGTCGTGCTTGGCGTCGACCCCGACGCCGTACGAACGCACCCCCGCCGCCCGGCACAGCTCGACGGCCCGCCGGATGTGGAACCCCTGGCTGATCAGCACCGCCTCGTGGATCCCGAAGATCTTCCGGGCCCGCACGCACGAGTCCCAGGTGTCGAACCCGGCGTAGTCGCTGACGATCCGGCCGTCCGGCACCCCGTGCCGCGTCAGATACGCGCGCATGGCGTCCGGTTCGTCGTAGTCCTCGCGGCTGTTGTCCCCGGTGACGAGGACGACCTCGATCCGCCCCGCCCGGTACAGCCGCGCCGCCGCGTCCAGCCGGTGCGCGAGGTACGGGGACGGCTCGCCGTCCCACAGCCCCGCGCCGAACACCACCGCGACCCCGGTCCTCGGCACGTCCGCGGTGGTCCGCAGCCGGTCGCCCGTCACCACGTACAGCCAGGTCGCGGGGAGCAGCGCCAGAACGCACAGCAGCATGATCACCTGCACCGCCCGGCGCTGCCCGGCCCGGGTGCGCGGGAGCCGCGGGAGCCGTTTGAGCCGAGCGGAGGACGGTCTACGGGTGCTCGGGCGCGGCAGGCGCAGCATGGTCGGTGTCCCCCCGGGTGTGGCGTCGGCTCGCGGCGGCGTTCGACAGATGGGGACGCAGCGTAGGCCCGTTCGGTTCGGTGCGGTACGCCGACCGGGACCACCACGGTCGGCCGGCGCCGCCCGACCGCGGGCTCGGGAGGCTCACAGACCGGCCGCACGCCACCGTGAACCCCCGGAAAACACCCGTCATGCCGGTGCAACGGCACGGCAACCTCCTACCGGCACCATCAGCCCATGACGGCGTCGCAACCCCCTCACGACGAGCCCCCGACCGGCACCGGGGCCCGGCTGCTCCCGGGCGCTCCCCTCGACAGCACGGCGCAACTGATGCGAGCGATCACCAGCCGGCTCGGCAGCCGGCTCGGCCTCGTCGCGCTCGACGGCACACCGCGCCCGGCGCGCCCGCCGCTCGTCCTCGTCGCGCACGGCAGCCGCGACCCGCGCGCGCTCGCCACCGTGAGCGCCCTCGCCGAACGGGTCCGCGAGATGCGCCCGCACCTGTCCGTGCGGCTCGGTCACATCGAACTCGACGAACCGCTGCTGGCCGCCACCCTCGCCTCCATCGACACGGCCCGTGACCCCCGCGCCGTCCTCGTGCCGCTGCTGCTCAGCCGCGGCCACCACGTCAAGCGGGACGTCCCCGACGCCGTGGCCGCCGTCCCGGGCCTGCGCGCCCGCGTCGCCACCCCGCTCGGCCCGCACCCGCTGCTCGTCGAGACCCTGTACGCGCGGCTGGTCGAGGCCGGCTGGCACACCCGGACGAGCGACGCCGCCCGCCGGGGGAGCGGCGTCGTGCTGGCCGCCGCCGGCTCCCGCGACCCCGAAGCGGCCCTCGACACCCGCCACACCGCCCGGCTGCTGGCCGAACGCCTCGGGGTGCCCGTCGTGGCGGCGTACGCGTCCGCCGCCACGCCCACCGTCCCGGCCGCCGTGCGCGCCATGGCCGCCCGTGGCCGCCACCGCGTCGCCGTCGCCTCCTACTTCACCGCGCCCGGCCGCTTCGCCACCGCGTGCGCCGAGGCCGCCCCCTGGATCGCCGCCGCGCCCCTGGGCGCCCACCCGGCGATGGCCCGCCTCGTCCTGCACCGCTACGACCAGGCACTCGCGACCCCCGAGCCGGCCTCCGAACGCGAGCTCGCCGCGACCTGAACCGGGGCGCGCGGCGGTCCCGCGGGCCCCGATCGTCACCGCCTGCGTCTACTGTCGGGTGCATGGAAGGCACCGCACCGAAGGCGTTCGAGCACCACCCCGGCCCCGAGGAGTACGACGAGAGCGCCGTCGAGCGCTGGGCGGCCGAGCCCGACAAGCGCCCCGGACGCACCGCCTTCCAGCGCGACCGCGCGCGTGTGCTGCACTCCTCGGCGCTGCGCCGGCTCGCGGGCAAGACCCAGGTCGTCACGCCCGGCACCCTCCCGCAGGGCCTCGACTCCGCCCGCACCGGGGGAACCCTCGACCGGGCCTGGGACGCCAGCCCCCGCACCCGGCTGACGCACTCCCTGGAATGCGCCCAGGTCGGCCGTGAGCTGGGCGCCGCCCTCGGCTGCGACCCCGACCTCGTCGAGGCGGCCTGTCTCTCCCACGACCTCGGCCACCCGCCCTTCGGGCACAACGGCGAACAGGCGCTGAACGAGTTCGCGCGGGACTGCGGAGGTTTCGAGGGCAACGCGCAGTCGCTGCGGCTGCTGGCGCGCATAGAGCCCAAGCGGTTCGTGCCGTCGAAGGAGACCGGCGAGCTCGTCAGCGTCGGACTCAACCTCACCCGCGCCACCCTCGACGCCGCCACCAAGTACCCCTGGCCGCGCGGCGCCCACCCCACCGCCCCCGGGTCACCGAAGTTCGGCGTCTACGAGGACGACCGGCCCGTCTTCGACTGGATCCGCGAGGGCGCCCCCCCGACCCGTACCTGCTTCGAGGCCCAGGTCATGGACTGGGCGGACGACGTGGCGTACTCGGTGCACGACGTCGAGGACGGGCTGCACGCGGGCCACATCGACCCCGGCTGTCTGTACGCCGAGCCGGAGCGGCAGGAGATCTTCGCGGTGGCCGTCGGGCGGTACGTCTCCGCGGACACCGACCCCGCCGAACTCGCCGAGGCCCTCGACCGCCTCCTCGACCAGGACTGGTGGCCGCACGGCTACGACGGATCGGCCATCGCGCAGGCCCGGCTCAAGGACGCCACCAGCCAGCTCATCGGGCGTTTCTGCCTGGCCGCGGAGGGCGCCACACGGACCACGTACGGTCTCGGCAGACTCACCCGGTACGGCGCGGAACTGGTCGTTCCGCGCGCCGCGCGCCTGGAGTGCGCGGTCCTCAAGGCGGTCGCCGACCGTTACGTCATGCAGCGCGCCGAGCAGGAGCTGCTCCGGGCCGATCAGCGGATCGTCGTCGCCGAACTCGCCGAGGCGCTCACCGCCCGCGCCCCGGACGGCCTGGACCCGCAGTTCAGGGCACTGTTCGACGAGGCGCCCGACGACCGCGCCCGCAAACGGGTGATCGTCGACCAGATCGCCTCGCTGACGGACGCCTCGGCGCGCTCACTGCACCTCAGGCTCACCACCCGCCCCACCGCAGGCGGCGGAGTGTGACCCTGCGTGGCCTGATCGGGCCACTCCCTCTTCCCGCATCACGCTGCGTGCGGGACGCTCGCATGGGGCGACATCCTTACGAGGAGGCATCAAGTGGTCGACGCGGATCAGACATTCGTCATCGTCGGAGGAGGCCTGGCCGGCGCCAAGGCGGCCGAGACACTCCGAGCGGAGGGATTCACCGGGCGGGTGATACTGATCTGCGACGAACGTGACCACCCCTACGAGCGCCCGCCGCTCTCCAAGGGGTACCTCCTCGGCAAGGAGGAGCGCGACAGCGTCTTCGTGCACGAACCCGCCTGGTACGCGCAGAACGACGTGGAGCTGCACCTCGGCCAGACCGTCGACGCGATCGACCGGACCGCGAAGACGGTCCGCTTCGGCGACGACGGCACCCTCGTCCACTACGACAAGCTGCTCCTCGCGACCGGTGCCGAGCCACGCCGCCTCGACATCGCGGGCACCGACCTCGCCGGAGTCCACCACCTGCGCCGCCTCGCCCACGCCGAACGGCTGAAGGGAGTCCTCGCCGCCCTCGGCCGGGACAACGGGCACATCGTGATCGCGGGCGCCGGCTGGATCGGCCTGGAGGTCGCGGCCGCGGCCCGCGAGTACGGCGCCGAGGTCACCGTCGTCGAGCCGGAGGCGACCCCGCTGCACTCGGTCCTCGGCCCCGAGCTCGGCCAGCTCTTCACCGAGCTGCACCGCGAGCACGGCGTCCGCTTCCACTTCGGTGCCCGCCTCACCGAGATCGTCGGCCAGGACGGCATGGTGCTCGCCGCCCGCACCGACGACGGCGAGGAACACCCGGCCCACGACGTCCTGGCGGCCATCGGAGCGGCGCCGCGCACCGGGCTCGCCGAGGCCGCCGGCCTGGAGATCGCCCCCCGTGCGCAGGGCGGCGGCATCGCAGTCGACGAACGGCTGCGCACCTCCGACCCCGACATCCACGCCGCCGGCGACGTCGCCGCCTTCCCCCACCCCCTCTTCGGCACCCGGCTGCGCGTCGAGCACTGGGCCAACGCCCTCAACGGCGGACCGGCGGCCGCCCGCGCGATGCTGGGCCGCGAGACGACGTACGACCGCGTGCCCTATTTCTTCTCCGACCAGTACGACGTCGGACTCGAGTACTCCGGCTGGGCGCCCCCGGGCACCTACGACCAGGTGGTGATCCGCGGAGACGCGGGCAAGCGGCAGTTCATCGCCTTCTGGCTGAAGGACGGCAGGGTGCTGGCCGGGATGAACGTGAATGTGTGGGACGTCACGGAGCCGATCCAGCAGCTGATCCGATCCCGGGCCCAGGTGGACGCCGAGGCACTGGCCGACCCGCACGTCCCGCTGGACAGTCTGCTCCCGTGACCCACGGCGGCGCTCGGCTGTCACCGCGCCCCCGTAGAATTCACGCGTGGCTGGAAGGATCAACGACGAGGACGTGAAGGCTGTTCGGGACGCGGTCCCGATCGACGCCGTCGTCTCGGAGTACCTCCAGCTGCGCAACGCGGGCGGCGGCAACCTCAAGGGCCTGTGCCCCTTCCACGACGAGAAGTCACCGTCCTTCCAGGTCAGCCCGAGCAAGGGTCTCTTCCACTGCTTCGGCTGCCAGGAGGGCGGCGACACCATCACGTTCGTGATGAAGGTCGACCACCTCTCCTTCTCCGAGGCGGTCGAGCGTCTCGCCGGACAGGCGGGCATCACACTCCGTTACGAAGAAGGCGGGTACAACCCGTCCCACCAGCGTGGCGAACGCATCCGCCTGGTCGAGGCCCACAAGGCCGCCGCGCAGTTCTACATCGACCAGCTCGACACCAGCCCCGAGGCCGACACCGGCCGCAAGTTCCTCGCCGAGCGCGGCTTCGACCAGGCCGCCGCCGCGCACTTCGGCGTCGGCTACAGCCCGCAGGGCTGGGACCATCTCACCCGCTACCTCCGCGGCAAGGGCTTCTCCGACAAGGAGCTGCTCCTGTCCGGCCTCTCCCAGGAAGGCCGGCGCGGCCCCATCGACCGCTTCCGCGGCCGCCTGATGTGGCCGATCCGCGACATCGGCGGCGAGGTCGTCGGCTTCGGCGCGCGCAAGCTGTACGAGGCGGACAACGGCCCGAAGTACCTCAACACACCCGACACGGCGATCTACCGGAAGTCCCAGGTCCTGTACGGCATCGACCTCGCCAAGAAGGAGATCGCCAAGACCAGCCGCGCGGTCGTGGTCGAGGGCTACACCGACGTCATGGCCTGCCACCTGGCCGGCATCACGACCGCCATCGCGACCTGCGGCACGGCCTTCGGCGGCGACCACATCAAGATCCTCCGCCGACTGCTGATGGACAACGGCTCGGCCCGTGTCATCTTCACCTTCGACGGCGACTCGGCCGGCCAGAAGGCGGCCCTGCGCGCCTTCGAGGACGACCAGAAGTTCGCCGCCGAGACCTACATCGCGGTCGCCCCGGACGGCATGGACCCCTGCGAGCTGCGCCTCGCCAAGGGTGACGAGGCGGTCGCCGACCTCGTGGAACCACGCACCCCGCTCTTCGAGTTCGCCCTTCGCCACATCGTCGCGCGCTACGACCTGGAGACCCCGGCCGGGCGGGCGTCCGCGCTCGACGAGGCGGCCCCGGTCGTCGCCCGCATCAAGAACACCGGCGCCCAGCACGAGGTCGCCGTGCAGCTCGCGGGCATGCTCGGCATCCTCGACACCCAGTTCGTGGTCAAGCGGGTGGCCCAGCTGGCCCGTTGGGCCCGCGACCGCGGCGGCAAGGGCCCGGCCGGCCCGGCCCCCGCCGGACAGCGGCCGCAGCAGACGTACGCGGCCGTCCAGACACCTCACGGCGGCCCCGCCCTCAACCTCCGCAACCCCGTCTTCGCCACCGAGCGCGAGCTGCTGAAGCTCGCCCTCCAGCGCCCCGAGCTGGTCTCCCCGGCCTTCGACGCCTATGGGATCGACGAGTTCACCGCCCCGCCGTACGCCGCCGTACGCCAGGCGATCATGGAGGCGGGCGGCGCGGAGTACGGTGCCCAGGACCCCCAGGAGTACCTCGTCCTGGTCCGCGAGGCCGCCCCGGACAACACGGTGCGCGCCATGGTCACCGAGCTGGCCGTCGAGGCCATCATGCGCAAGACCGTCGACGAGACCTACGCCGGCGACCAGCTGGTCATGGTCCGCCGCCGTGCCGTCGAGCGTCGTGTCGTGGACGTCCAGGGCGCCCTGGCCCGTGCCAGCGCCCACGGCGACCCGGCCCAGCTGACCGCCGTGCAGAACGAGTTGTGGGTCCTCCAGCAGTACGGGCAGGCGCTGCGCGAGCGGGGCGCGGAGGCGCTCTGAGGGCCGGTCCGGTCAGGGCCACCACCACTCCACCGGCGCCGCGCCCGAAACCCGCACGTCCCTGACACGGCCCCCGGCGCCCGCATGTTCCCGGGTGTCCGCCCCCCACATGCGCCTTTCCGCAGGTTTCGCACGCCCGGTCCTGCGCACTCGTGCACGAGGGTAATCGCGCGGTCACGCACCGGACGCAAAAAGTCACCGCACGCCCCTCGTGGCGGCGATGTGTCGTACTCCACACTGGGTTCCGGTGCCTGAGTCCTCGGAGCGCGGCCGACCCGCACGCGGCGGGTTCCCGATACCCGCCGTTCCGCCAAACGACTACGGGATGGACAGCGGCGAGGCCGCCGCCCCCATCCCCGACGTACCGCTGCCGCACGCCTCAGCAGCGACATTCCTGGAGGTCGCCCCCGTGCAGACCCAGACCCTCACGCAGACCGACAATCCCACGGACACGGAGCCCGGCGCCGTCGCGGCGCTCCCCCCGCAGAGCCGTGCCGCGCACCACCCCGAGGCGGAGCCGGAGGAGGCCCCGCCCGAGCCGGACGGGCCGCCCCCGGACGCGGTCGACGTCGAGACCGAGGCCCCCGAACCCGTGGAGCCGCTGCGCACCCGCACCGCGGACACCGGCGGCCCCTCCTCCGACCTGTTCCGTCAGTACCTGCGGGAGATCGGCCGCATCCCGCTGCTCACGGCGGCCGAGGAGGTCGAACTCGCCCGCCGGGTGGAGGCCGGTCTCTTCGCCGAGGAGAGGCTGCGGCTCGCCACCGACCTGGACAGCCAACTCGCCCTCGACCTCGACAAACTGGTCGTCATGGGCCGGATGGCCAAGCGCCGGCTGATCGAGGCGAACCTGCGGCTGGTGGTCTCGGTGGCGAAGCGCTACGTGGGCCGCGGCCTGACCATGCTCGACCTCGTCCAGGAAGGAAACCTGGGCCTGATCCGGGCCGTCGAGAAGTTCGACTACGCCCGCGGGTACAAGTTCTCCACGTACGCGACCTGGTGGATCAGGCAGGCCATGTCACGGGCGCTGGCCGACCAGGCCAGGACCATCCGGGTCCCCGTCCACGTCGTCGAGCTGATCAACCGGGTGGTCCGCGTGCAGCGCCGCATGCTGCAGGAACGCGGCTACGAACCCACGCCCGAGGAGGTCGCCGCCCACCTCGACCTCCCCAGCGAGCGGGTGAGCGAAGTGCTGCGCCTGGCCCAGGAGCCGGTGTCCCTGCACGCCCCCGTGGGCGAGGAGGACGACGTGGCGCTGGGCGACCTGATCGAGGACGGCGACGCGGCGTCGCCCGTCGAGTCCGCCGCGTTCCTCCTCCTGCGCGAGCACCTGGAGGCGGTCCTGTCCACGCTCGGCGAGCGGGAACGCAAGGTGGTGCAGCTCCGCTACGGTCTGGCGGACGGCCGCCCCCGCACCCTGGAGGAGATCGGCCGCATCTTCGGCGTGACACGCGAACGCATCCGCCAGATCGAGTCCAAGACCCTCAACAAACTGCGGGACCACGCCTTCGCGGACCAACTGCGCGGCTACCTCGACTGACGGGTCTCCTCCGCCGAAGCCGAAGCCGAAGCCGAAGCCGAAGCCGAAGCCGAAGCCGAAGCCGAAGCCGAAGCCGAAGCCGAAGCCGCGATGCCGACGTGGCGCTGCCGCGATGTCGAGTCGAGGCCGCGATGCCGTGATTCCCACGCGGTGCTGCCGCGATGCCGAGTCGAAGCCGCGATGCCGTGACTCCGACGCGGCGATACCGCGACGCCGGTCCGGAGCGCCCCGCCCACCGGACGGAGCGCCGGACCCGACGGCCGCGGGAGCGGGGAGGGGCGGCGACGGGCGCGCCCCGCGCCCCTCCTCCGCCCCCGCTCCCGCTAGTCGACCTCGGCCACCGCCTGGGCGAACTGCGCCTGGTACAGCCGCGCGTAGGCCCCACCGGCCGCGAGCAGTTCCGCGTGCGCCCCCTGCTCCACGATCGACCCGTCCTCCATGACGAGGATGGTGTCCGCGTCCCGGATCGTGGAGAGCCGGTGGGCGATCACGAACGACGTCCGCCCGTGCGCGAGCTTCGCCATCGCCTTCTGGATCAGCACCTCGGTGCGGGTGTCGACGGAGCTGGTCGCCTCGTCGAGCACCAGGATCACCGGATCGGACAGGAACGCGCGTGCGATGGTGATCAGCTGCTTCTCGCCCGCGCTGACCCCGCTCCCCTCGTCGTCGATCACGGTGTCGTAGCCGTCCGGCAGCGTCCGGACGAACCGGTCCGCGTGAGCCGCCCGCGCCGCCTCCTCGATCTCCCCGCGGGTCACGTCGCGCGAGGCCCCGTACGCGATGTTCTCCGCGATCGTGCCGCCGAACAGCCAGGTGTCCTGGAGCACCATGCCGATCGCGGACCGCAGTTCGTCCCGGGACATCGACGCGATGTCGACGCCGTCGAGCGTGACCCGGCCGCCCGTGACGTCGTAGAAGCGCATCAGCAGGTTCACCAGCGTCGTCTTGCCCGCGCCGGTCGGGCCGACGATGGCCACCGTGTGTCCGGGCTCCACCTTCAGGGAGAGGTCCTCGATGAGCGGCCTCTCGGGGTCGTAGCGGAAGGACACGTTCTGCAGCGCCACCCGCCCGCGCAACTCGTCCGGACGGGCCGCCGGCACGGGATCCGCCGCCTGCTCCTCCGCGTCCAGCAGCTCGAAGACACGCTCCGCCGACGCGACCCCGGACTGCACCATGTTCGCCATCGACGCGACCTGCGTCAGCGGCATCGAGAACTGCCGGGAGTACTGGATGAAGGCCTGCACGTCACCGATCGACAGCGAGCCCGACGCGACCCGCAGTCCGCCGACCACCGCCACCAGCACGTAGTTCAGGTTCGACACGAACATCATCAGCGGCTGCATGACCCCGCTGTTGAACTGCGCCTTGAAACCCGCCTCGTAGAGCTCCTCGTTCTGCTCCGCGAACTGAGCGGCCGACTCCTCCTGGCGTCCGAACACCTTCACCAGCGTGTGCCCGGTGTACATCTCCTCGATGTGCGCGTTGAGCTTGCCGGTGACGCGCCACTGCTGCACGAAGTGCGGCTGCGAACGCTTGCCGATGCGGGTCGCGACGAAGAAGGAGATCGGGACGGTGACCAGCGCGACGAGCGCCAGCAGCCACGACACCCAGAACATCATCACGAGCACACCCACGATGGTCAGCAGCGAGTTGACCAGTTGGCCCATCGACTGCTGGAGCGTCTGCTGGATGTTGTCGAGGTCGTTCGTGGCCCGCGAGAGCACCTCGCCGCGCTGCCGCTTGTCGAAGTACGAGAGGGGCAGGCGCGACAGCTTCGCCTGCAGGTCCTCACGCATGTGGAAGACGGTCTTGTTGACGGCCCGGTTCACCAGGCGTGTGGCCACCGCCATCAGCAGGCCGGCCACCAGGAACGTACAGAGCGCGAGCAGCAGTACGTCGCCGACCGCGCCGAAGTCGATGCCCTTGCCCGGGGTGAAGTCGGTTCCCGAGAGCATGTCGGCCATGCCGCCGTCGCCCCGCGCGCGCATGCCCGCGAGAACCTCCGCCTTGCTGGACCCGGCCGGCATCTGCCGTCCGATGATCCCCGCGAAGACCAGGTCGGTGGCCTTGCCGAGGATCTTCGGCCCGACCACCGAGAGCCCCACGCTCAGCACGACCGCGCACAGCATCACGTACAGGGTGACGCGCTCGGGCTTGAACTGCGCCAGGAGCCGTTTACCGGATCCCTTGAAGTCCAGCGAGCGCTGATCGGGGCCGCCCCCGGCCATCATGCGTCCCATGGGCCCGGCCATCAGGCGGCCTCCGCTTCCGTCAGCTGGGAGAGCACGATCTCCCGGTAGGTCTCGTTGTCCGCCATCAGTTCGTGGTGGCGTCCGGTGCCGACGACCCGGCCCTCGTCGAGGACCACGATCCGGTCGGCGTCACGGATGGTCGACACCCGCTGGGCGACGATCACGACGGTCGCCTCGGCGGTCTCCTCGGACAGCGCGGCCCGAAGCGCCGCGTCCGTGGCGTAGTCGAGGGCCGAGAAGGAGTCGTCGAAGAGGTAGATCTCCGGGCGCTGCACGAGGGTGCGCGCGATCGCGAGGCGCTGGCGCTGACCGCCCGACACGTTCGTGCCGCCCTGCGCGATCGCCGAGTGCAGACCGTTGTCGAGCTGTTCCACGAAGCCCTTGGCCTGTGCCACCTCCAGCGCGTGCCACAGCTCCTCGTCCGTCGCGTCCGGATTGCCGTAGCGCAGGTTGCTCGCCACCGTGCCGGCGAACAGGTACGGCTTCTGGGGGACGAGCCCGACGGTCCTGGCCAGCAACTGCGGTTCCACGGACGCCACGTCCTCGCCGTCCACCAGCACCTGACCGTCGGTGGCGTCGAACAGACGGGGGACCAGACCCAGCAGCGTCGACTTGCCGCTGCCCGTCGACCCGATCACGGCCGTCACCTCACCCGGCCGCGCCACCAGGTCGATGGACTTCAGCACGGGCTCCTCGGCACCCGGGTAGCGGAACCCGGCCCCGCGGATCTCCAGATGACCGTGTCGTCGCAGTTCCAGGACGGGCGCGGTGGGCGGCACGACGCTGGAGGAGGTGTCCAGGACCTCCTGGATGCGCTCGGCGCAGACCTCCGCGCGCGGCACCATCATGAACATGAAGGTGGCCATCATCACGGACATCACGATCTGCATCAGATAGGCGAGGAACGCGGTGAGGTCACCGATCTGCATGCCGCCACTGGCGATGCGGTGGGCACCGAACCAGACCACGGCGATCGACGAGAGGTTCACGACGGTCATGACCATCGGGAACATCAGGGCGAGCATCCGGCCGGTGGCCAGGGACATCTTGGTCAACTCGGTGTTGGCGCCCCGGAAGCGGTCCTTCTCGTAGTCGTCCCGGACGAAGGCGCGGATGACACGGTTGCCGGTGATCTGCTCGCGCAGCACGCGGTTCACGGTGTCCAGGCGCACCTGCATGGTCCGGAACAGCGGGCGCAGCCTGCGCACGATCAGCGTCACGCCGATGCCGAGCAGGGGTACGACGGCGACCAGGATCGCCGACAGCGGCACGTCCAGGCCGAGGGCGAGCACGATGCCGCCCACACACATGATCGGAGCCGACACCAGCAGGGTGAACGTCATCAGCGCCAGCATCTGCACCTGCTGCACGTCGTTCGTGGTGCGGGTGATCAGTGACGGGGCACCGAAATGGCCGACCTCGCGCGCCGAGAACGACTGCACCCGGTCGAAGACGGCCGCGCGGATGTCCCGGCCGACGGCCGACGCCGTCCGGGCGCCGTAGTAGACGGCTCCGATGTTGCAGAAGACCTGGACCAGCGAGATCCCGATCATCAGGGCACCGAAGGACAGGATGTATCCCGTGTCCCCCTTGACCACGCCGTTGTCGATGATGTGCGCGTTCAGGGTCGGCAGGTAGAGGGTGGCGCAGGTCTGCAGGAACTGCAGGAACACCAGGAGGGAGATGGGTTTCTTGTACGGACTGAGGTAGGTCCGAAGCAGTCGTATGAGCACGCGGCTTCTCTCGGAGTCGTCGACGGCGGCACGGTCGGGTGTGCACCACCCCCTATCGTCGGACACCCGACCCGCGTTACCCCAACCGATTAATCCAAGAGCGGACCAAGAGCCGACCGGAACCGGACCTTCGGACCTACGTCCGCGGCCCTCACGGGACTTCACCGCGCACCCGGTTCCCCCGTGTGCCCCCCTGCGCGCGGCTAGGCGCGAAACGCCCCAGGATGCGTCTGCTCCCGTACGGAGACGTACTGCTGCCGTACGGCCTGGCCCACCGCCAGTTCCTCGCCGGGCTCCAGAACCTGGGCGACCGCACCCTGCCAGACGGGTGGCAGCCGGGGGTCGAGGGTGCCCTGCGACACGCCGAGTGCCCAGGCCGCCTGACGGGCCGCACCGAGCGCCGCGTAGTCCGCGGGCTGCGGTACGACGACCTGCGCGCCGAACAGCGCGGGCGCCGCGGCCTGTACGGCCGGGAGTTCCGCGGCGGCGCCGAGCAGGAAGACACGCCGGACGTCCACGCCCCGCCCGCGCAGGACGTCGAGGGCGTCCGCGAGCCCGCACAGCATGCCCTCGAAGGCGGCCCGCGCCAGGTGCTCGGGCCGCATCGACTCGCGCCGCAGCCCGGAGAGCGTGCCCGCCGTGTGGGGCAGGTTCGGGGTCCGCTCACCCTCCAGATAGGGGAGCAGCACCAGTCCGTGCGAGCCCGGCGTGGACTTCATCGCCAGCTCCGACAGGCTCTCCAGGTCGGACAGGCCGAGGAGTTCGGTGGCGCCGCGCAGGGTCCGTACGGCGTTCAGGGTCGTCACCACCGGCAGATGGAGACCGGTCGCGTCCGCCAGGGAGGTGATCATGCCGGAGGGGTCGGCGAGCGCCTCGGTGTGCACGGCCATCACGGACCCGGAGGCGCCGAGGGAGACGACCGCGTCCCCGAGCCCGATGCCGAGCCCGAAGGCCGCCGCCATCGTCTCGCCGGTGCCCGCCGAGATCAGCAGGCCCTCGGGGGTGGTGCCGGCGGCCTCGGACGGGCCGAGCACCTCGGGCAGCGTGGCCTGGTGGCCCAGCGCGAGATCGACGAGATCCGGCCGGTAGGCGCCGGTCGCCGCCGACCAGTAGCCGGTGCCGGAGGCCCCGCCGCGGTCGGTGGTCCGGCGCATCGGGCGGCCGAGCAACTGCCACACCAGCCAGTCGTGCGCCTGGAGCAGCAGGGCGGTGCGCTGGGCCGCGTCGGGTTCGGTCCTGCTCAGCCAGCGCAGTTTCGTCACCGGCTGCGCGGCCTGGGGGACGCAGCCCACGGCCTGGGCCCACGCCTCGCGCCCGCCGAGCGCGTCGATCAGGTCGGCGGCGGCCACCTGGGCCCGCTTGTCACCGCCGACGAGAGCGGGGCGCACCGTGTTGCCCTGCGCGTCCAGGGGGACGAGCCCGTTCTGCTGGGCCGACACGCCGATGGCCTGCACGCCTTCGAGCAGGCCGCCGCCGGCGGCCTCGCCCAGGGACAGCAGCCACGCCTGCGGATCGACGTCGGAAGGCCGGCCGCCGCCCTCGGTGCTCTCCACCGGGTGCGGCGCATACCCCTGCCTGAGCACGGCGCCCGTGTCCGTGTCGCAGACGACGATGCGAGTGAAATCGGGTGAACTGTCCAACCCGGCGACTATCCCCATGGTGGAAATTCTGCCGTACCGCGGGAGGTGAGCGCGCCGGGCCGGGTGTCACCCCTGGTGAAGGCGGGTTCCCGGGGGCCTCTGAGGCGCCGGTGCCAGGGGTCCGACGCCTCTCGCGCCGGACCTTTCGGGCGATACGGCCGTTCGGGGGCTCAGGTGTTGGTCGTGCCCCAGTCGTCCTCGCCGGCGCCGTTGGTGTTCCGTTCGCGCAGGGAGCGGACCCGCTGGGTCACCGAGGCGGGCACGTGGTCGCCCATCTTCTCGCTCACCGCGTGGTACGCCTTGCCCGCGGCCTGGCGCCCCTGCTGGGCGGCGGTCTCGGCGGTGTTGCGCACCGCGGGGTTCTGCGCGAGCTGCCGCGCGGACTTCTTCAGCTGCTCGTAGCGCTCGCGCCCGGCGCGTGTGCCCAGCACGTAACCCACGGCCAGTCCGGCGACGAATGTGAGCCGGTAGCGCATGACGGCCACCCTTCCCTTGCCTCGGCATCGGTGCGGGGGGAACCGATTGGCGGAGCACCCCCCTGCTTGCGCTAATGTATGTGTCGCAGCGAGCGCACGCCCCCTGGCGAATACCCAGGTAGATGCGTTCGATGCAACGAGTGCGATCCCCTGTAGCTCAATTGGCAGAGCAGCCGGCTGTTAACCGGCAGGTTACTGGTTCGAGTCCAGTCGGGGGAGCTCGATCTCCTGTAGCTCAATTGGCAGAGCAGCCGGCTGTTAACCGGCAGGTTACTGGTTCGAGTCCAGTCGGGAGAGCAACGGAAGAGGACCCCTCAGGGGTCCTTTTTCATGTCCGGGGGAACCGCGTGACCGGCACCGAAGTCCTCATGGTCATGCGTTGCCGACCATCCGAAGCAGGAGATCGTATGAGCGGCTATGCTGCGGCAGACGGCGCGCACAAATGTGCGCGACGCGCCGTAAGGGGCGGTAGCTCAGCCGGTTAGAGCAGCGGACTCATAATCCGTCGGCCGTGGGTTCGAGTCCCACCCGCCCCACCCAGTGCCTGCGTAGCAGAACCGTTTCTATCTGTGGAAACGCGGTGAGGGGCGTCGCAGCCCCGAGACGACGGCCCGCATTCATCCATCCGGACCAGGATCAGGTGCCCCCGCCGCGCGCGGACGGCCGGCCGACGGTCCGGAGACCTCCGTGGGCGGCCGCGCGGCCTTCGGCGACGGTGTGCGCAACACCGGCCGGGTGATTCTGATCCACTCACGTCCACGCCCGTCCGGAGCGCGGCCGGGCCCACCTCCCGCGGGGGCCGGCGCGGCCGGGCCCACCCCGACCGGTGAACACGGCGTCCCGATACCCGGAACATCGCGGCGGACGCCGGTGGGAGCGGCCGGCGCGTGAACCGTCCACGAGGGGGCCGGAGCGGAGCCGGAGAGTCCGGAACGGAGCCGGAGGGGGCCGGAGCGGAGCCGGAGAGTCCGGAACGGAGCGGGAGGGGGCCGGAGCGGAGCCGGAGAGGGGCGGAGAGCGCCGGAGAGGGCTGGAGTGGACCGGAGCGGGCACGCGCTGTTCCCGGTGGCTCAGGGTCCGCTCGGACCGGCTGATCTGCTGTCCTGCTGTCCGGCGGACTTGCCGTCCGGCGGACCTGCTGAGCGGGCTGATCCACCCCCGTGCCGGTCCGGGAGTGACGGGGCTGTCCGAACGGCCGCCCGGCGGGGCGGGCGGCCGGAGCGTCACGGGGCGGGCGGAGGGGCCGGAACGCCGTGCGGAGGGCGGGGCCGTCTAGCGGCCCAGCGCCGCCCCGCCGTTGATGTGCAGCAATTGCCCCGTCAGATACGCCGCTTCGGGTGACGCGACGTACCGGACGGCCGCCGCGATCTCCGAGGGGTGACCCGGCTGCCCCGTCAGGGACTGCGCGACCCGCGACGCCACGAACTCCGGGGTCGCGCGGTCGCCGAAGAACTCCGTGTCGCCGACGAAGCCGGGGGCGACCGCGTTGACCGTGATGCCCTCGGGGCCGACCCGTTGGGCGAGGTCGTAGGTGTACGTGTTGATCCAGCCCTTGGAGCCGCCGTACGACCCCGTGCCGCGCAGCGAGGCGATGGAGGAGAGCTGTACGACGCGGCCGCCGGGCCTGCGGATGTGGGGGAGCAGGGCCTCGGTGAGCAGTACTGCGGTCAGGACGTTGGCGTCGAAGTTGCGGCGGTAGCCGTCCGCGATGGAGGCGAGGGTGCCGTCGTGCGCGGCGGCCGCGTTGCCGCCCGCGTTGGCCACCAGCACGTCCACCGGGGTCTCGTCCGCCGTGACGAAGTCCCGTACCGTGCCGACCTGTTCGGGATCGGCGAGGTCGGCCGCGCACCAGGTCGCCGTCGACTCCCCGAACCGTCCGTTCAGCGCGTCGGCCGCCTTGCGCAGCACCTCCTCGCGGCGGCCGAGGAGCACCAGCCGGTCCCCGTCCGCGGCGAACGCCTCCGCCGTCGCCAGGCCGATCCCGGTGCCGCCACCGGACACCACCACGCGCCGCTGGGTCATGGCCACCCCGTCCTCACCTTTGACCTGTGTCCTGCTCGTCTTGTCTCCCACATGTCCGCGGATGTGAATGGTGGTCATATCCACGTATGCGAGAGGTGACGGTACGGAGGCCGGAGAGGAGCGTCAAGAGGCGGGAGGAAAAGCGCGGTTGGCGTAATGGCCGACCGGCCGGGGGTTCACAGGGGCGACTGCCACACGACCGTCGTGCCCGTACCGCCGTCCGTGTCCCCTTCGCTCGTCTCCCCTTGGTTCGTGTCCCCTTCCTCCGCGCCGTCGTCCACCATGCCGCCCTTTCCTGTACCGCCGTCGTGGAACACCGTCAGCCGCACCCCGGGCCGCCCGTCCGGGAGTCTCGTCGTCGCGTCCACCGTGACCTCGACGCGGGACACCCCTGGGCGGCGCGCGGCGGAGGTGAGGGCCCGGCGGAGGGCCGTGAGCAGGTGGCCGACGACGGGCTCCGGTACGAGTGCCTCCACCGCGCCGGTGAAACGGGTGGACGGCTGGAAACCCAGGGCCGCGGCGGCGCTCGCCGTCTCGCGCAGCACCTTGCCGCGCAGGGTGGTGGGGGCGTCGGCGGGCGGCTGCTGGAGGGCGAAGATCGCGGTGCGCACTTCTTGGACGGTGGACTGCAGTTCGTCGACGGCCCGGCCCAGGATCTCGCGCAGCTCCGCCTCGGCCGCCCCGGAGCTGCGCCGCTGTGTGGACTCCAGCATCATGCCGGTGGCGAAGAGCCGCTGGACGACCAGATCGTGCAGGTCACGCGCGATCCGGTCGCGGTCCTCGTAGACCGCGAGCCGCTCCCGGCTGTGCTGGGCGTCCGCGAGGACCAGCGCCAGCGCGGCCTGTGAGGCGAACTGCGCGGCGAGCAGCCGCTCCGCCTCGCTGTACGGGCGGCCGCCGCGGTCCCGGGGCAGGACGAGGGTGCCGATGAGCCGGCCGCCCGACTGCAGCGGCAGCATCATGTTCGGCCCGAACCGGTGGCGTACGTGCGTGGTCAGCCGCGGGTCGGTCGCGGAGTCGTCGATGAACACCGGTTCGCCGGCCAGGAGATGTCTCAGCAGGGGGCTGCCCGGCTCGATCGTGGTCCCGACGATGTCACCGGGGTCACCGGCGGCGGCGGGGCCACCGGGGGCGGCGGGCGTGGCAGCGGTCACGATCTTCATGCCGCCCTCCGCCGTGGGCTGAAGGATGAGGCCGGCCGAGGCGTCCGCGAGCATCCGGGCCCGCTCGGCGACGGTCGTCAGCGCGTCGGCGGCGTCCTCTCCGGTGAGCAGCGCGGTGGTGACGGCCGCCGCGCCCTCGATCCACCGTTCGCGCTGCCGGGCCGTCTCGTACAGCCGGGCGTTGCCGATCGCGACGCCGGCCTGGGTCGCGAGCATCCGCAGCAGCTGCTCGTCCTCATCCGTGAACGGACCGCCACGCCTCCCGGCGACGTACAGGTTCCCGAAGGCCGCGTCGTCGACGAGGATCGGGACGCCCAGCGCGTCGGCGGGCCGCTCGCGGGGGTGCCGGTCAGGGCCGGCCGACGGCGGCCGGGCCGTACGGATCTCCAGCAGTCCGGCGTCGCCCGGATCGGTGATGTCCAGCGCCGCGCTCCGGGCCCCCGTCAGGTCGGCGGCGGCATCCACGATGTGCTGGAGCGTGGCCCGCAGTTCGAGGTCGGAGCCGACGCACAGCACTGCTTCCAGGAGGGCCGGCAGCCGGGGGACGGGGTCGGTCATACGGGCCCCTCGGAGCTCGGGGGACGGGGGGACGGGGATCGACCGGTCCCGGGCGCGCCGGCCGTCAGCCCGGCAGCGGCTCCAGCGTCAGCGGCTCGATCTTGCCCTCCAGCATGTAGCCGAGGCCCTGCACCGCGCACACGTCCGGCCGCTCGGCGATGTGCACCGGCATGCCCGTCGCGTGCCGCAGCATCTGGTCGAGCCCCGGGAGCAGCGCGCTCCCGCCGACCATCATGATCCCGCGGTCGGCGAGGTCGGCCACCAGATCCGGCGGACAGGCCCGCAGCACCTTCCCGATCCCGTCGAGCACGGCGGTCAGCGGGGTCTGGATGGCGTCGCGTACGGCGGCGGTGTCGACCTGCACCGAACGGGCGAGGCCGGTCGCCACGTCCCGCCCGTGGATCTCCGTGGACGTCGGGCCGTGCGGGGTGAGCCCGTTGCCGGACAGGGCGAGCTGCAGCGGTCGTACGGACTGCGACGGGAGCATCAGCTCGTGCTGGTGGCGCAGGTGCTGCACGATCGCGCGGTCGACGGCCTCGCCGCCCACCGGAATGCGTTCGGCGGTCACGATGGAGCCCAGGGAGAGCACGGCGACCTGGGTGGCGGCGGCACCGCACACCATGATCATGGTGGCCTCGGGCCGCTCGACCGGCAGCCCGCAGCCCACCGCCGCCGCGATCAGCGTGTCGACGAGCTCCACCCGCCTCGCCCCGAGCCCGACGAGCGTCTCGATCGTCGCGCGCTGCGCCAGCGGGTCGGCGTCGTGCGGGGTGCAGGCGGCGGCGCGCAGCCTCGGCTTGCGGCGCAGGGTGCGGCGCACCTTGTCGCCGAGCAGCTGCCGCAGCATGCGCTGGGCCATCTCGATGTCGACGACCGTGCCGCCGGAGACCGGCCGCATCACGCGGATGTAGTCGGGGGTCCGGCCGGTCATCTTCTCCGCGAACTCACCGACCGCGATCAGCGCGCCGTTCTTCGTGTTGATCGCGGCGACACTCGGCTGGTCGACGACCAGTCCCGCGCCCTTCACATACACCCGTGTCCTGGCCGCGCCCAGGTCGACGGCGAAGTGGCAGCGGCGCAGCTGCTCCAGACTGGCGGTCATGGCGGGTCCTCCCGAGAGCAGACCGTCGGGCTCCGCCTCTTGGCGGTCCCTTCTCGCATCGTCCGCTCCACAGGCCCGGGGCGCCTTCCGAAGAGGGCCGGGTGGGGTACCGCCGGACGGGTGACGCCGGACGGGTGACGCCGGCCAGTGTCCGGTGATCGCCCGGCGGGCGGACCGGGGGACCGGGGGACCGGCGGACCGGAGGGCCGACCCTGCGGAGACCCCGACGCGGCGGAGGCCCGACCGCCGGCGGACCGGCGTCGGACGACCACCGGCGGACGACCGGAGACCCGCCGACCGGAGATCCGCCGACCGGAGATCCGCCGACCGGAGACCCGTCGACCGGGGACTCGCCGCCCACGGACCCGGCGGGGTGACAGGGCGGAGGAAGGGCGGCCGGGGAGCGGACGGGAGGTGGGGGGGACCGGTCCCGCGCGGCCCCGGTCCCGCTTCCCGGCGCGCGACCAGATGTCGCCCGTCCCCGCAACCCGTGGCGCTCCTCGGCCCGGTGGGAGTCGTGCCGAGGCCCGGCCTTCCACGACTCCTCCCGGCTCTTCGCGGCTGTTCCCGTCTTGTCCCGGACCGCCGGCGATGGGGCCGCGAGGGGCCGGCCGGACCGGAAGCGGCCAGGGCGCCTTTCCGGGCCGCTCCGAGCAGACCGTGCGGTCCGCGGCCACCCCCGACGACCACTGGACCCATCTGCCGATGATCAACCGCGCGTACGACGTCGGCACCGACCTCGCGGGCACGGTGCGGGCGGCCCCGGTTCCCCCCCCGGGAGGGATCCGGCGTGTTCACTTCCCCGCGTGGTCCGCGATGCCCCGCACGACCCCCAGGTCCAGCAGGTCCTGGGGCCGGATGCGGAGCTGGTCCGCCGTGGCGCGCACCTCGTTCGCGGGACGCTTGAGGATCGCGGCCGCCAGCTCCGGCGCGATGACGGAGAAATAACTGTCGGGCGTGGCCCACGTGTTGTCCGGCGCGGCCAGGGCGAGGGCGCCGCCCGAGCCGCCCTCGCCGATCACCAGCGTGGTGACGGGAGTGCGGGCGGTGGCCACCGCGGCGAAGAGGTCCGCGATCGCCGATCCCGCGCCCTCCCGCTCGGCCCGCGCGTCGTTGGCCGCCCCCGGAGTGTCCACCAGCGTCAGCACCGGGACGCCGAGCCGGCCCGCGAGACGGATCAGCCGTGCCGCCGTGCGGTACCCGGCGGGCCGGGTCGCGGTCCCGCACTGCGCCGCGTACGCGACCGTCCGCCCCTTCGGCCCGGAGCCGAACCCGCACAGCACACCCGGGTCGGTGCCGCCGCAGCGGTCGCCGCTGATCGCCGCGCGGCGGCTGAAGTAGGCGTCCAAGTAGGCCTCGGCACGCGGTCGTTCGGGAGAGCGGGCACGGTCGACGGCATCCCGGCCGGTGGCGGGCAGGCCGGGCGCGCCGAGGGCGGCCGGCACCGGCGCGGCCTCGGCGGAGGGGGCGCTGAGCAGGGCCAGCCACAGCGCCAGCGTCTCCCGCAACGACTCCTCCGGTACGACGGCGTCCACCGCGCCGGACGCCACCTGGGCCTCGGCCGTGTACGCGGCGGGGTCCGCGCCGGGCGGACGGACCCGGGAGCCGGCGAAGCCCACCTGGGCGCCGGGCAGCGCCAGGGTCACGTCGGAACCCGCGCCCAGCGTCGCCCAGCCGCCTCCCGTCGTCGGGTCCCGGACCACCGCGATCTGCGGCAGCCCCGCCTCCCGGGTCAGCGCCGACTGCCGGGCCACCCGCTGGAGCTGGGTGAGCGCGAGCATGCCCTCCTGCATCCGGCTGCCGCCCGTCGCGACCAGCGAGACGACCGGCAGCCGGTGTTCCCGGGCATGGGTGTACGCGGCCTCCAGACGATCACCGGTGCGTTCGCCGAGCGAGCCGCCGAGGAAGCCGAACTCGAAGGCGATCAGCGCGACCCGGGTCCCGCCGACGACCGCGCTGCCGCAGACGACGGACTCGTCCTCGCCGGTGCGGGCGGCGGCCCTGGAGCGTGCCTCGTCGTACCCCTGCCAGGCCAGCGGGCCATCGGGCCTGAAATGTCTTATCGGGACCCGGAGTTCGGTGAACCCGTCGGTGACCAGGGCGATGGCCTCGCGGGCCGGGAGGCGGTCAGTCATGCGAGACGTCGCTCGGGCCGGTGCGCGGGCGCGAGTCCGCGAGGGCGTCAGGGAGCGCCCGCTTCAGGATCTTGCCCATGTCGTTGCGGGGCAGCGCGGAGAGGAACCGCACCGAGCGCGGGCGCTTGTGCGGGGCAAGCCGGCCGGCGACGTGGTCGGCGAGTTCGCGGTCGAGGCCCGGGGCGGGAGCGTCCCCCGTCACCACCCAGGCCACGATCCGCTCGCCCAGGTCGTCGTCGGGCTCCCCGGTGACGGCGGCCTCACGCACGGCGGGGTGTTCGAGCAGCGCGTTCTCGATCTCACCGGCGCCGATCTTGTAACCGCCGCTCTTGATGAGGTCGGTGGCCTTGCGTCCCACGATGCGTACGCAGCCGTCGGCGTCGCGCACCGCCATGTCACCGGTGCGGAACCAGCCGTCCGCGGTGAACGCGGCGGCGGTGGCGTCGGGCCGGTTCAGATACTCGGTGAACAGGTTCGGCCCGCGCACCTGGATCTCGCCGACGCTCTCGCCGTCGTAGGCGCCGGTGGGGTTGCCCCCGGCGTCGTACGAGCCGGTCGGGGTGCCGTCCGCGTCGTACGAGGCGAGTGTCGAACCGTCCTCCTCGACCAGTCGCAGTCCGACGCCGGGCAGCGGCACCCCGACGGTCCCGGGCCGTGCCGGGCCGTCCACCCGGACGCTGGTGTTCATGAGGGTCTCGGTCATGCCGTACCGCTCGACGACCGGCCGCCCGGTCGCCGCCGTGATCCGCTCGTGGTCGTGGACCGGCAGCGCGGCGGAACCGGAGACCAGCAGTCGCGCCCGGCCGAGCGCCTTGGCCAGTTCCGCGTCCCCCTCCAGCGCCTCGGCGAGCCGGTGGTACATGGTCGGCACCCCGAACAGCATGGTCGCCCCCGCGTTCAGCTCGCGCGTCACGCCCTCCGCGCTGAACCGCCCCAGGTGCCGCACCGCCCCGCCGCGCCGCAACGGGCCGAGGACGCCCAGGACCAGCCCGTGCACATGGAAGAGCGGCAGCCCGTGGACGAGCACGTCGTCGCCCGTCCACCGCCAGGCGTCGGCCAGCGCGTCCAGGGTCGAGGCGATCGCGCGGCGCGGGACGACGGCGCCCTTGGGCGGACCCGTGGTGCCGGAGGTGTAGACGACGAGGGCGGGCGCGGCGGGGTCGTCCGGCTCGGAGGGGTACCGGGCCACGACTTCGCCGGCGGGGTGCGTCACGACGTCGAGGCGTTCCAACTCCCGTACGGGCGAGGGCAGGTCGTCGCCTTCTCCGGCGAGCACCAGCGACGGCGCGCTGTCGGACACGATGTGCCCCAGTTCGCTCGCGCCCGACTTGGGGTTGAGCGGCACGGCGGGCACCCGGGCGAGCAGCGCGGCCACCACCCCGACGGCCGTCTCCAGGGACGGCGTCGCCCACACGGCGATCCGTTCCCGGCCTTCGAGGCGCGCGGCCAGCGCGCCCGCCGAGGCGGCGAGTTCCGCGTACGTCAGGGACCGGTCGCCGAAGCGTAGGGCGGGCCGCCGTGCGGTCGAACCGCTGACCAGGGCCGGAAAGAGGGAGGACACGCGAGGTGCTCCTTGCCAGTAGGGACGTTCTGCCGGTGACAGTCAGAACCGTTCCTACACCAGGGCGCGGGAAACCTGCCGGAGCCCGCGACAGGCCGAGCGCGAGGCAGATCACACCGGACGGCGCACGGGCGGCCGCACCCGGACCCGCACCGCGGCGCGCGCCGTCGCCGGCATCCGGAACCGCACCGCCGCGTACGCCGTCGCCGGCACCCGAACCCGCACCAGGACGCGCGTGGAGCCCCGGACGAGGGTGTCTCACCGGCACGCGCGCCGGGACGTCCGGGCCGGGGGTGGTCACGTCGTCTCCGAACCGGGAACGACCGTGCGGAAAACCATGGCGTGGGGCGATCCGGGCCCGTAGTCTCGCCCACGGCACGACAATTTGAGGGGTCAACCGCCACGACGGCATCACCGGGCGACGGGTCGACTGCGCGACGGAGCGAGGAGCGGGGCGGAGAGCGGAGTGACGCGGAGTGCGGCGAGCGGTGTGACGGGCAGGACGGCCGGACGGGCCGGACGGGTCCGGAAGCGCGCGGCGGCACTGTTCTCGCGCAGGGCCGACTCGGAGATGCGCGCCCTCGCGGTCGAGCTGTCCCGGACCCTGAAGAGGCGACTCGACACGCCCGTCGACGTACGGGAACTGGCCGGAGCGCTCTGCGAGGAGATGAGCCGGCGCCGTGACGGCAGGCCCGTCCAGCTCCGTTTCGAACGCTTCCCCGACGAGATCGAGGTCACCGGTCTGTGGATGGAGTTCCACGACTTCGACCTCGTCATCGTCGAGGAGCGTGCCGAATCGGTCCAGCAACTCGTCATCCTCGGGCACGAGTTGTGGCACATGTCGGCCGGTCACGCCCACTCCCACCACCACTTCGCCGGCGCTGCGGCCGCCCGCGCCCTGTCGGACGACCCCCGCTGGCAGGAGATCGCGCTCACCGTCGCCGCCCGCAACGGCTCGCACGAGGCCGACGAGGCCGAGGCCGAGGACTTCGGTCTCCACCTCGCGAGCGTCTTCCGCTCCTGGGTGACCGGCTCCCGCCCGCAGGGCCCCGCGGACCCGGTCGGACGCGCCATCCAGGCCTCCCTGGGCTACCGCGGTCCCCAGGACTGACCCGCGATGGATCCCTCCCACTTCCTCGCCGGGATCTACATCTCCTTCTGGATACCGATCGCGGTCCTCGCCGCCGCCCTCGCCATCAAGCTGCCCAGCATCGTCACACTCTGGAAGGACCCGCTCCTTCGAGCCGTCGGCGGCCTCCTCGTCCTCGCCTGCGCCGTTTTCGTCTGCGCCGCGCCGCCGACGATCACCTGGACCAACCGCGTCACCGGCGTACCGAACATCTCGGCGCCCCTGCTCTACAGCCTCGTCACCGCCTTCGGCGGATCCTGCCTGCTGATGATCACCACCTGGCGGGGCGGCGCCACCGACCGTTCCGGGGCCACCCGCCGCGCCACCCGCTGGATCGTCGGCGCCTACGCCGGCGTGATCGTCGCGCTGTGGGTCCTGTTCGCGCTCGCCGACGCGCCCGTCGAGCGGATCCGGGACCTCGACACGTACTACGCCCGCACGCCCTTCATGCGCGAGCTGATCGTGCTCTATCTGCTCGCGCACACCGGGGCCTGCCTGATCACGTCCAAGCTGATCTGGAACTGGATCCGTACCGACGGACTCGACGTGTGGCTGCGCGGCGGGCTGAAGTTCCTGGGTGTCGGCTACACGGTGAACCTGGTCTACGACGCCACGAAGGCCGTCGCCGTCGGCGCCCGCTGGAGTGGCCACGACCTGGACTGGCTCAGCACCGCACTGGCCCCGCCGGTGGCCTCCCTCTCCGCCGTCCTGATCGCGGTCGGCTTCATCCTGCCGCACGCGGGCCAGTACCTGCACCGGCGTGCGCGCACCCGGCTCGGCCTCTGGCGGCTGCGGCCCCTGTACCGGCTGGTGCGGACGGTCGTGGGTGGGCGCGCCCCGGTCAGGCTCCGGGCCACCCCGGAACTGCGCCTGATGCGCCGGGAGACGTTCATCCGGGACGCGCTGCTCCATCTCGCCCGGTTCCTCGACGAGGACCGGCGGCGCACGGCGTACGAGGCGGCGGTCGCCCTGGGGTTCGAGGCCGGCCGGGCGCGGGCGCTCGCCCACGCGGTGACGGTGCAGGACGCCGTCAGGACCGGGAGGCGAACGCGCCGGGACGACGTCACCGCTCTGCTCGTGGACCCGGACACCGGGAACCTGCTGGCGGAGATCGAGGCCGTGTCCCGGGCCCTGCGCCGCCCCGGGGACATCCGGGCGGTGCGCGCCGTCGCGGCCGTCCCGGCCGAGCGCGTCCCGGCCCGATGAGCCCCGGGCCCCCGCGGGAACCCGGGCCGCACAGGCGGTTGTAGCCTCCCCGGAGACCAGACGTTACGAGGATGGAGTCCGCCGTGGCCCGCACAGCCGCCCGCCCCCGCATCGCGCTCGCCACCTATCGGCCGGAGGAGGGCACGGCGAGCGCGGACCGGGACCTGCCCGTGCTGAAGGGGGCCCTGGACGACGCCGGGGCGCGGGCCGAGATCGTGTACTGGGACGATCCGGCGGCCGACTGGGCGGACTTCGACCTCGTCGTCATCCGTTCGACCTGGGACTACAGCTGGCGGGTCGCGGAGTTCGTGGCGTGGGCCGAGCGGGTCGCGAAGCTCACCCGGCTGGCCAATCCGGCGGCGGTCGTGCGGTGGAACACCGACAAGCGCTACCTCGGCGAACTGGCCGCGTCCGGGGTACCGACCGTGCCGACCCGCTACCTCGCGCCCGGCGACCCCGCAGACCTTCCCGACGGCCACGAGTACGTCGTGAAGCCCACGTCGGGCGCGGGCGCGCGGCTCGCCGCCCGCTACCGGCCCGAGGAGCGGGAGACCGCGCTGCGACACCTCGCCCGTATGCACGAGAAGGGGCTGACCGCGATGGTCCAGCCCTATCTGCGCGGTGTCGACACCGCCGGCGAGCGGGCGCTGCAGTTCTTCGGCGGTCGCTTCCTGCACGCCGCCCGCAAGGGCGCCGTCCTCGCGCCCGGCACGGCGTACGACGCGGACAAGGTCCCGCACCCCCGGCTGGAGGTCTGGCAGCCGGCGCCGGCCGAACTCGCCGTCGCCGAGCGCGCGCTGGCCGCCGTACCGGACGGCCCGGACGGCGATGCCCTGCTCTACGCCCGGGTCGACGTGGTCGACGGCGACGACGGACAGCCGTGCGTCATGGAACTGGAACTGGTGGAACCCAACCTCTTCCTCCGGCTGCACCCGGAGTCGGTGCCCGTCGTCGCGGAGGCGATCATCCGGGCCGCCCGCTGACGGCCACCCGCTGCAACAGCCCCCAGGTGAACTCGGCCGCGCACTCCCGCCGTACCCCGGACGCGTCCGGGGCCGTGAGGGCGAGCCCCCAGCGGGTGGGGGCGGTGCCCTCCAGCGGCCGGGCGGGTGCGAAGGCGCGGGCGGCCTCGTCGACCGTGCAGGACCAGGGGGTCAGGTCGTCGAGGGTCCTGAGCACCGGAGCGGCGGCACCCGGTGCGCGGACCAGCCATTCGTTCCAGACCACCCCGTTCGCCAGGGCGAGAACCTCGAAGCGCAGATCCGGCCAGAGGGGGACGGGCCACAGCAGGGCCTCGCAGGCGAGGTCGCCGATCCGGCGCGGGGTGACCGACTCCGGGGTGCCGAGGACCGAGCGGTAACGGTGGGCGGCGGAACGGGAGCGCGGGGCGTGCAGCATGGCCTGCCAGCGCCGATTGGCCTCGCGCATGTCCGCGAGGGAGACACCCAGTTCACGGCGCGCGTCGTCGACGAGGTCCGGGTTGTGGTCGGCCATGCGGCGCAGCAGGACCAGTTGGAAGTCGAGCGGGGTGAAGGGGCCGGCGGGTCGCTTGGCGGGCATGGGGTCCATGGTCGCGCATCGGGGCGCACCCGCGTACGGTCCGTGCGCCTCGCCGTCCCCACCGGTCGAAACCAGCCCCCGGCACCTCGCTGCCGCCCACCCATTGCCCCTCCAAGACCACCATGAGTAGCCTGTGTTCGTCATGCCGATCATCTGTTGAAATTTCGAACATAGGGAGGGGGCCGGTTGTGGGACGCCTCGTACCTGCCGTGACCCGAGCTCTCGACATTCTCGAGCTCTTCCTCGACGGGGACGGCACGCTCTCCGCCCCCGACATCGTGCGCAGGCTGCAACTGCCGCGTACGACGGTGCACGAGCTGGTCACCACGCTCGCCGCCCGTTCGTACATCGTGCAGATGCCGGGCCAGCCCGGACGGTACCGCCTCGGTGTGCGGCCGTACCAGCTCGGCAGCCGCTACGCCGAGCAGCTGGACCTCGCGGCGGAGGGCCAGCAGGTGGCCCGCTCCGTCGCCGAGACCTGCGACGAGACGGTCCATGTGGCGATCCTGGAGGGCACGGACGTCATCTACATCGCGAAGGTCGACTCCACGCACGCCGTGCGCATGGTGTCGGCGGCGGGCCGCAGGCTCCCCGCCCACTGCACCTCCGTGGGCAAGATGCTGCTCGCCTCGCTGCCCGGTCCGGAGCTGGCCTCCCGCATCCCCGACGACGCGGACCTGTCCGCGATGACACCGAACAGCATCACCGAACCGGGCGCGCTGCGCGAGGCCCTGGCGGAGATCCGCCGCCGCGGAGTCGCCGTCGAGAGCCGGGAGTCGAACCCGGACGTCAGCTGTGTCGCCGCCCCGGTGCGCGACCGCACGGGACGGGTCGTCGCCGCGCTCTCCATCTCCGTACCGATGATCCGCTGGAGCGACGAGCGCCGTGCCGAGCTGGAACAGCTCGCCGCGAAGGGCGCGGCCGAGCTCTCCGAGCGGCTCGGACACCGGAGCGTGGCGGGATGACCGCCTTCGACGTCGCGATACGCGCCGACGCGGCCCTCGGTGAGGGCCCGACCTGGGACGCCCGCGGACAGCGGCTGATCTGGGTCGACATCCTCGGCTCCCGGGTCCACACCTACGAGCCGCTCTCCGGGCGCCGTACGGTCATGGTCACCGAGCAGCATGTGGGTGCCGCCAAGCCCCGCGCGGGCGGCGGCCTCGTGGTCAACCTCCGTGACGGCGTGGGGCTGTACGGTCCGTCCGGCTCATCCGGCTCATCCGGCTCGCCGGGTTCGCCCGAGGGGTTCCGCTGGCTGCACCGCGAGCTCGTCCCGGGCCGCCGGGGCAACGACGCCGCGGTCGCCCCCGACGGCGCGCTCTGGGCCGGCAGCATGCGCTACGACGAGGCCCGGGGCGGCGGCGCGCTGTCCCGGATCGCCGCCGACGGCACCGTGCACACCCTCCTCGACGACGTCACCGTCAGCAACGGCACGGGATGGAGCCCTGACGGCAGGCTGATGTACTACATCGACACACCGACCCGGCGGATCGACGTCTTCGACATCGGCGAGGACCAACTGCCGCGCGAAAGGCGGGCGTTGGTGACCACCGGAGCCGACGAGGGCTACCCCGACGGGCTCACCGTGGACGCCGAGGGCTGTGTCTGGGTGGCGTTCTGGGACGGTGGCGCGGTCCGCCGCTACACCCCCGACGGCGTTCTCGACCGGGTGATCGACCTCCCGGTGCGCCGCCCCACCGCCTGCGCGTTCGGCGGCGCGGACCTGACCGACCTGTACATCACCACCGCGCGTACGGGTCTGGCCGCTCCGCACCCGCTCTCCGGCTCGGTGCTCGTCGTCCCGGGCGCCGGCAAGGGTCTGGCACAGCCCGCGTTCGCCGGCTGACGGGTTCCCCGAAGGCCGGGGACCCCGATGTCCCCGGCCGGTCGCCGACCGGCCGGGGACGAGCGGGCCCCGCGGGCGGTCACCGGCCGGGAGAGTCCACCGGCGTCACCGGTACTCCTCCGGCCGCGCTGCCCAACAGCGTCAGCCGCACCGTGCCCGGACCCGCGGGTGTGGTCCCGTCCGCGAGCACGGCGAGGGCCAGAGTGTTGGCACCACGTGTGTTCAACACCCCGTTCGGCAGCACGAACGTGTGCTGGGGACCCACGTCGTTGATGTACTGGCCGAGGTTCCAGCCGTTCAGGAAGATCTGGACACGGTAGGCGCGGGACGGGTCGTCGGCGAGGGTGAGCCCGATCGAGGCGTCCACGGCGGGGTCCACCGCGAGCCGGAACCCGGTGCGGTACCAGCAGACCCCCTGCCCCCGCCGCGCCCGCGGGAACTCCACGGACTGCCAGCCGCCTTCCGCGAATCCGGGCAGATGCCAGCCCTGCCGCTCCCCGTACAGGCCGCCGTGGTTCAGCGGCCCGCGCACCGGGTCCGCCGCCGCGGCACCCTGGATCCGCCAGCGCAGTGCGGGCGCGGCGCCGCCGAAGGTCACGGCCGTCAGCCCGCGGGCCGCCTTGTGGGTGTCGCGGGCCGCGCCGTCCTCGTCGTGCTGCATCCGGCGCACGAGGACGGACAGCACGTGCGGTCCCTTCGCCCGGCGGACCTCCGGCGTGATCGGGAAGGTGGCCGTGGCGGCCCAGGTCCCCTGCCGCACCGTCTTCTTGTCCGGCACCGGCATCCGGTGCGTGCCCAGCGGCTTGCCGTCGAGCCACGCCATCAGCAGCCCCTGAGTGCCCGTGACGTACGACAGGTTCACCGACTCCGCGCCGCTCATGTCCGCGAAATGACCCCGGTACCAGACGTCCCCGTAGTGGAAGCCGTAGTCGTCGGCGAAGAGCACGGGCTGCCCGGCCGGCACGGGGGTGACACTGTGCGAGGACCTCCGGTCCGCGGTCCGCCAGGCCGAGTCGTCGAAACCGGCGGTGGACTCCGGGTTCTCGGCGCGATGGCGCCACTTCGCCAGCGCCGGGAGCTTCACGGCCGGTACACCGGGCAGCCGGCGCTCGGCCAGCAGACTGCCGGACGCGGTGGCGCGGGTGCGCGGCGTGCCCTTGTTCCAGACCACGCCGTTCACCCCGCGCGGCCCCCACACCTCCAGGTCCGCGGCCGTCACCGTGTCCCCGGTGAGATGGACGGTCGTGCCGCGCAGGTCCGCGGTGCGCACCAGGGCCGGGCCGCGCACCAGGACCGGGCCCGACGGGGTGTCGTGACGCCACAGCCGCGCGGAGGCCGCGTCGTCGGCGAGGAGCAGCAGCAGCGGCGTCGTACTGCCGCCTCCTTCCACCAGCACGCGGGTCAGGCCGCCGAGTTCGGCGTCGATGCGCAGCAGGCCGTGCGCGTGCGTATGGCGGGCGCTGCCTTCCAGCACGGTGACCTTCGGCGCGCTCGCGCACTCCAGGACCGTCCAGGTCGGTTCGCCCGCGCGCCCCGTGAACACCGCGATGTCCTGGCGTCCGGCGGCCAGCCGCATCATGGGCTGCGCGGTGGAGTACCGCAGTGTCCGCCGCCCGAGGGAGAGTCCGGTGGCGAGCAGCCGGGCGTCGAGACCGGGAAGGGCCACGCGGACGCTCTCCCCGGCGAGGGTGACGCCGGCCACGACGTCGGCCGGCCGGTCGTTGCGCAGCACGTGGAAGTGCGCCCTGGTGTCCGGATTGACGAGGTGGTACGCCGTGATCCCGGCGTCGGCCCGCGATCCGCCGCTGCCGTCGCCGACCGCGACGTCCGGCGCCCGGTCCAGCTTGGCGAGGTCGGGCACGGAGTGCAGGAGCTGCCCGATCTGGTGCATCGGGACGAGCTTCGGGGTCGGCCTGCGGGCCTCGTCGAGGGCCGCGCCGTAGTCGTACGACGTGTAGACGACCGGTGCCGGCAGCCAGCCCCACGACGTGCCGCCGAAGGTCATGTAGACGTTGTGGACCTTGATGCCGTTGGCGAGGTTGGTGAGGTAGAAGCGCCGCTCGTACGCCGCGTCCCGGGTCCGGGCCGACCCCGCGTATCCCTCGCCGTCGAACTCCACCCCGCCCCACGGGTCGAACCAGCCACCGCCGAACTCGGCCAGGAATCCCGGGGTCCCGGGGCTCGCGGTCGCGCCGCCCTTCGTCCCGCCGACGCCGAAGTAGCCCCAGTCCGGCGGCGCTTCGGACGGGGACGGGTAGCCGTCGAAGCCGTACAGGTAACGGCCCCTCTCCCCATGGGTGTCGAAGGTCCCGGGTGCCCAGTGGCCGTTCCTTCCCTTGTCGTTGTGGAACAGCGGTACGTCGATGCCGTCGGCGCGGACCTTGGCGTAGAGGTGGGCCATGTAGTCGCGGCCGAGCGGGCTGGTGACGTTGTTCGCGTACTCGTTCTCCAGCTGGTAGAGGACGATCGTGCCGCCGCCGTCGGTGTGGAGGTGCCGGGCCGCGACCCGGTTCACGGCCGTGAGCCACTCGTCGACGTAGGCCAGATAGGCCGGGTCGGAGGTCCGGGCGGTGCCCGGGGTGACCGTCAGCCAGCCCGGGAAGCCGCCCGCGTCGACCTCGGCGTTGATGTACGGGCCCGGCCGCAGGATCACGTACAGGCCCGTCTCGGCCGCCGTGCGCAGGAACAGACCGAGGTCGCGGACGCCTGTGAAGTCGTAGTGCCCGGGGGCGGGGGAGTGGAAGTTCCAGGAGACGTAGACGCTGATCGTGTTGTAGCCGTGGGCGCGCAGCTTCTGCAGCACGTCGCGCCAGAGGGAGGGGCTCGGCAGCCGGAAGGGGTGGACCTCGCCGGACCACAGGACCACCCGCCTGCCGTCGATCAGCATGGAGTAGCTGTCGAACCCGATGGTGTGCCGCCGTCCGTCCGCGCCGGGCGGTCCGGGCGCGGGTCCCGTGGGCACGGTGCCGACCGCGTACGCGCCGCCGTCCCCGCTGCCGCCCAGCGTGAGGCCCAGCGCGGCGGTGCCGGCGAGTGCGCTGAAGGTACGTCTGCTCAACACCATGCGGGGCCTCCCAGGGGCAGCGGCGCGACTGTGATCATTGTCCACAGCGATACGGCCGACCCCGGTCATATCAGGGTCCCGGCGCGGCCACGGCGTCCGGGACCTCAGGCGCGGGTGACGGCGTACGTGAGGAAGTCGGACCAGGTGACGGGGGAGAGGGTGAGGCGGGGACCCTGGGGATCCTTGGAGTCACGGACGTGGACGGTGCGCGGCGAGGTGGCGACCTCGACGCAGTCGCCGTCGCCGCCGCTGCTGTAGCTCGACTTGAACCACGCCGGTCCGCTGGTGCTCATAACTCTCCTCGCATCCGCTCCAACAGGCTCAGCGAGTCCGTGATGGTGAGAGCCTGTGAACGCATCCTGGCATAGCGCCGTTGGAGGACGCTGATCTCCCTCAGATCGGGGATGAGCAAGCCGCCTCGCTGTCCTTCGCAGTAGGCGAACCATGTGTTCTCCGGCGTCTCCAAGAGCTGCATGGGACCATCCAGCCCCGCATGCGTCTCCCGTACCTGCGGCATGACCTGGATCTCGACGTTCCGTAGCCCGGCGATCTCCAGGACGTGATCGATGAGCCCCCGTGCGACCTCCACCCCGCCCGTGCGCCGCAGGAGCACGCCCTCCTCCAGGATGAAACCGAACGCCGTGTTCGGCCGCGCCCGCAGCAGTCGTTGCCGTTCCGCCCGCGCCACCCACTGTGCCTCGATCTGCGCGTCGTCCAACGGGGGCAGTTGGTTCGTGAACAGCGTGCGCGCGTACGCCTCGGTCTGCAACAACCCCGGAATCAGGCGGCATTCGTACGTGTAGAGGGTGATCGCGGTCGCCTCCAGCCGCGCCCACTGCCGGAACCACGCCGCGAGCCCCGGCTGCCGTGCCAGATGCCCCGCAGCCTTCCGTAACGCTCCCGTGTTCCCCAGTACCTCCTCCGCCCGCTCCACGAACGTCGGGTCCGGCATACGGCGCCCCAACTCCACCGACGCCACGGTGTGTCTGGAGAACCGCACGCGTTCGCCGAACTCCTCGCGGCTCAGCCCCGCGTGCTCCCGCAGGGCCTGTACGACCGCACCGAACGTCCGCAGACTGTCGGACGAATCAGGCTCGCCACCCGTCCCCACCGCACCCTCGACCGCCATGGTCACCTCCCGCGACCATGGTCACGCCCGGTGACCGGTACTGTCCACCCCGTCACCGCGTACGCTCCCGCGGCGTACGCGGCGCGGACCTGGTGAAGCAGGCCTGAGGACCGTCAGATTGGGGGCATGACCGCACCGCCCACCCCCCGACGCCCGGTTACCGTACGTGTGTTCACGCAGCGCTTCAGTGCCACTCCGCGCGGCGCCCGTCTCGCCCGCCACCTCGCCCTGAACCAGTTGCACACCTGGGGCGTCCCGCACGGCACGGACGCCTCCGACACGGCCGCCGTGATCGTCGCCGAGCTGGCCGCCAACGCGGTGACCCACGGCCGGGTGCCCGGCCGCGACTTCGAGCTGCGGCTCTCCCTCGTCACGGGCAGCGTCCGGGTCGAGGTGACCGACACGCGCGACGGGGCGTGTCCGCCGGGACCTGGCGACGTACCGCCCGCGGACCCGCTCGACGAACACGGGCGCGGGCTCGTCCTCGTCGAGGCGCTCGCCGACCGGTGGGAGGTGCTGCACCGGGAGCCGCCCGGCAAGACGGTCCGGGCCGAGATCGACCTGCCGGGCTGGTCGGCCGCGGCCGGACGGACGGGCGGCAGGTGAACGGGAGGGCGCGGGCCGGCGCGCGGTCAGCGCGCCGGTGCGCCGAACCATCTCGGCAGGTGGCCGAGCAGATCGGCCCGGTCCTCGCCGGCCCAGGCGACATGACCGTCCGGACGCAACAGCACGGCGGGCACGTCCAGCTCCCCGCCGGCGTCGACGACGTGGTCGACCCGGTCCGCCCAGCCCGTCACCGAGAGCCGGCCCGTCCGGTCGAGCAGCAGCCCGCGGCCGGCGTGTGTCAGCCCGTAGAGGCGGCCCCGCCTCAGCTCCATGTCGCGCATCCGCCGCCCGAGCAGGTCGTGCCCCTCGCCGAAGTCGTAGCGGACCCCGATCGCGGTGATCATCTCGGTCACGTACCGGTTCACCTCCTCGAAGTCCATCAGCTTCGAGAACAGCTCGCGCAGCGCCACCGCCCCCGGCTCGGTCCCCAGCAGCGTGATCTGCGCGCGGGTGTTGTCCAGTACGCGCGCGCCCACCGGGTGGCGTTCGGCGTGGTAGCTGTCCAGGAGGCCCTCCGGTGCCCAGCCGCCGACCGCGGCGGCCAGCTTCCAGCCGAGGTTGAACGCGTCCTGGATGCCGAGGTTGAGCCCCTGGCCGCCGGTCGGCGGATGGATGTGCGCCGCGTCGCCGGCCAGCATGACCCGGCCGACCCGGTAGCGCTCGGCCTGCCGGGTCGCGTCGCTGAAGCGCGACAGCAGGCGCGGCGAGTGCACGCCGAAGTCGGTGCCCGCGACCGCCCGCAGCCGCTGTCTGAACTCCTCCAGGGTGGGCGCGGTGGCGCGGTCCTCCGCCACCCGTTCCGCGGGCACGAGGACGCGGTAGGTCCCGTCCCCGTTGGAGAGGGCGCCGAACCGCAGCTGGGTCCTGCGGACCTCCGCGACGACGGCGTCGACCGTCGCGCGGTCCTCGGTCATCTCCATGTCGCCCAGCAGCGTCTCGACCCTGGCGGGCTCCCCGGGGAAGCCGACACCGAGCAGCCCGCGCACCACACCGCGCCCACCGTCGCACCCGACGAGATACCGCGCGCGCAACCGCGTGCCGTCCGCGAGATCGACGCTCACCCCGGCACCGGCACCGTTCTCGTCCTGCCCCAGCCCGACCACCTCACGGCCGCGCCGGATCTCGGCACCGAGTTCCAGGGCCCGTTCGTGGAGCAGGCGCTCGGTGACCGGCTGCGGGGTGGAGAGGCCGTAGGGGTGCGCCGTGTCCACCCCGTCGGGCCACGGCTTGCGGACGCCGCCGAAGAAACCGCCGGCCCGGAACTTCTCACTGACGGCGAGGAACCGGTCCAGCAGGCCGCGCTGGTCCATGATCTCGACGCTGCGCGCGTGCAGGCCGCGCCCGCGGGACTCCGCGGTCGGCTCGGACAGCTTGTCCAGCACGACCACGCGCACACCGTGCAGCCGCAGTTCGCAGGCGAGCATCAGCCCGGTCGGTCCGCAGCCGACCACGATCACGTCAATCATCCGAACGCCCGTTCAAGGAGAGGGGAGACCGGCCGGACACTCCGCGCGCTCGGGTGACGCTTACGGCCGCGCGCGATCCGGGACGGGACCCGGGCAAAGGCGCACGTACCTCGTGGAGTCGGCATTTCGCCAGGTTCCGGCCTCGGTCGACGATTCTGCGGCACGACCGGGGCCTTGCCGCAAGCCCCCTGGCGCGCTGTACGCTGAAGGGGGCAAGGAGCGGGAGATCTCCTTGCCCTTCGTCATGTACGCGGCCTTACGTGTGCGCGGCCCCAAGGGCTGCCCCGTGATCCCCGGTGGATCGGCGCGCGGCCTCGGACGCGGTGCGTCGCGAGGCGGAGGGGCGTCCTCGTACCGGACGCATTCGGGCGACCCCGACGACGCGGCGAGGTGAAGTGGCCGTCGTCGTGCGCCCGCCGGGGATCAGGGGACAGCCCTCAGCCGACCTGGTTGTACACGGCTCCGGCGGCGGGCCAGCCCATCGGCTGCGGCGCGGGCTCCGGTTCCGGCTGGGTGCGGCCCCGGACCTGGGCGGCGGTCAGTCCGCCGTTGCGCAGGCCGGGCATCGCCGGCTGGCCGAGCCCGGCGGCGGGAGCGGGGCTCATCCCCGGCATGCCCGGCATCCCCGGCATTCCGGGTGCGCCGGGCATGCTCGGCATGGCCGGTACGGGGGCCTGCGCGACCGCGGGCATCGGGGCGGGCGGCATCTGGGCGACCGCGGGCATGGGCTGCTGCGGCGGCGCCGCCGGCGGCATGGGAGCCATCGGCGGCATCATGGCGGCCGCCGGCGCGGGGGCGGGGGCGGGCATCATGGCCGCCGCCGGAGCCGGGGCGGGCATCAGTCCGGGCATGCCGCCGGGCAGTTGTGCCGGGGCCTGAGCCGGGCCCGGCCAGGTCTGCGCGGGCGGCAGACCCATCGCGGCGGCCTGCGCGGCCAGCGGCATGCCGACCCCGTTCGTCTCGCTGATCAGACGGTCCACCGCCGCCGTGCCCGAGCTGTAGGCGGTCCCTGTGCTCGGCTCGGGCACGGCGGCTCCCCTCCTGGACCCGTAGAGCACCTGCTCCAGGCCGGACACCAGGCGACGCACGTCCACCTGGGGGCGCACCACGAGTCTCAGGAAGCGACTGGACGAACCGATCTTGTTGCCGCACTCGCGGACCAGGATCCGGTGCTCGGTGAGCAGCCGGTCGCGGACGACGGTGCCCTCGGCACCCACGGGCAGCCGTACGAACAGGAAGTTGCCCTGCGAGGGGTAGACCGTCAGACCGGGCAGCGCGGTCAGCTGACGGGCCATGTCGAGCCGGTCGCGGCGCACCAGGTGCAGGCTCTCCATGTACTCGGCGCCGTGCTCCTTGAGCATGAACACCACGGTCTCCGCGAAGGAGTTGAGGTTCCACTTGGGCAGCATGGAGCGGATCCTGCCCGCGAGCGCGGGGTTGGCCACGAGGTAGCCGAACCGGATGCCGTGCAGGCCGAAGTTCTTGCCGAGGCTGCGCAGCACGATGACGTTGGGCCGCAGCACCGCCTCCTCGACGACACTCGGCTCGTTCTCCGCGTCGGCGAACTCCAGGAACGACTCGTCGATGATCACCAGGTCGAGGTCCTGGAGCGCGTCCATGAAGTTCACGACCGTCTGCCGGCTCAGGAAGCCGCCGTCGGGATTGTTGGGGTTGCAGATGACGGCGACCCGGGTGCCCCGGGCACGGATGAAGTCGACGTACTTCGCGGGGTCGAGGGCGAAGGCCGCCGACTCCTGGAGCGGGAACATGTCGACGCGCTTGCCGGTCTCCATCGGCTGGTCGGTCCAGCGGCCGAAGGTGGGGACGGGGATGGCGAGGGACTCGCGGACCAGCAGGTGGTCGATCCAGGTGATCAGTTCCGTGGAACCGTTGCCCATGGCGACACAGCTCGGCGGGAGCCGGAGCAGCGCGCACAGTTCGGCGGTGATGGTGTCGGCGCTGCTCGGGTAGTACGTGATGATCTCGCGCAGCCGCCCGGCCAGTTCGTCGAACATGCCCGGCGTGGGGAAGTACGGGTTGCACGGGATGCAGAAGTCGATCGGGCCGACTCCGTCGCTCTCGCGGGCGAGCGCAGCCATCGAGGGGCTGTGCGCCGCAGTACCGCGGAACAGCGAGGCGACGTTGTCGGCCATGGAACCTCCGTCTCTGGGTGGCCCGTGCGGGGGAGCACGGGCCGCCCTCTCATACGGAGACGGGGGTGGTGCTGTTCAACTCGTGAGAATCCGGTGACGGTCCGGTCTCCGGGGCAACCTCAGGGGCCCGGACCGCGTCCGCGCGAGGCTTCGTGGGCGTCAGGCGCTGAAGGAGTGCACCGTCGTCGTGCGGTAGGTGCTGCCCGGGCGCAGCACCGTCGAGGGGAAGGAGGGACGGTTCGGGGAGTCCGGGAAGTGCTGGGTCTCCAGACACATGCCGTCGCCCTGCCGGTAGGTGTGTCCGGAGGTGCCCACCAGCGTGCCGTCCAGGAAGTTGCCCGAGTAGAACTGCACGCCCGGCTGGTCGGTCGCGATCTTCAGGGTGCGGCCGGAGCCCGGGTCACGCAGGGTGGCGATGTGCTCGGGCCGGGCGGTGACGCCCTTGTCGAGCACCCAGTTGTGGTCGAAGCCCTTGGCGGTGACCAGTTGGGGGTGGCCGACCCGGATGTCGCGGCCGATCGGCTTGGCGTGCCGGAAGTCGAAGGGGGTGCCCGCGACCCCGGCCAGCTCGCCGGTGGGGATCAGGCCGGCGTCGGTGGGGGTGAAGCGCCGCGCGGCCAGCGTGAGTTCGTGGTCGTAGATGCCGCCGCGGCCCTCACCGGCGAGGTTGTAGTAGGTGTGGTTGGTGAGGTTGACGACGGTGGCCTTGTCGGTGGTGGCCTCGTAGTCGATGCGCCAGTCGCCGTGCCGGGTGAGGGTGTAGGTCACCTTCACCCTGAGCGTGCCCGGGTAGCCCATCTCGCCGTCGATGCTGGTGTAGTGCAGGTGCAGGCCGACGTCGGACCCGGAGGTGAAGCCCTCGATGTCCCAGACCTTGGTGTTGAAGCCCTTGGCCCCGCCGTGCAGGCTGTTCACGCCGTCGTTGACGGAGAGCTGGTAGGTCTTGCCGTCCAGGGTGAAACGGCCGCCCGCTATGCGGTTGCCGTAGCGGCCGATCGTCGCCCCGAAGAACGTCGTACCGGCGACGTAGGACGCCAGGTTGTCGTATCCGAGGGAGACGTTCGCGTAGCGGCCGTGCCGGTCGGGGATCTCCAGGGACTGGATGATCCCGCCGTAGGAAATGACCTTCAGACGCGTGCCGCCGTTCGCGAGCGACCAGCGGTGGATCTTGGTGCCGTCGGCGAGCCTGCCGAAGAGCTCCTTCACCGGCTTCCCGGCCCCGGTGCCGGCGTGTGCGGTGCCGACGGTGGCCGCGGTGACGCCCGCGGCCGCGGCTGCGGCGATGATCGTTCGTCTGCTGGTTTCCATGTGCGGCTCCTGCAGTGGAAGTTGAAGGCCCCCACCGGAGTGGGGGCCCTAGCGACTTACGAACCGACCTTGCGCTTGTTCCACACGTCGAACCCGACCGCGGCCAGCAGTACCAGGCCCTTGATGACCTGCTGCCAGTCGCTGCCGATGCCGACGAGGTTCATACCGTTGTTCAGCACGCCCAGGACGAGACCACCGATGATCGCGCCGAGGACCGTGCCCACGCCGCCGCTCATCGACGCACCGCCGATGAACGAGGCCGCGATCGCTTCGAGTTCGAAGTTCAGACCGGCCTTGGGCGAGGCCGCGTTGAAGCGGGCGGCGAAGACCAGACCCGCCAGGGCCGCGAGCATGCCCATGTTCAGGAAGACCAGGAAGGTGACCTTCTTGTCCTTCACACCCGACAGCTTCGCCGCCGGGAGGTTGCCGCCGATCGCGTAGATGTGCCGGCCGATGACCGCGTTGCGCATCAGGTAGCCGAAGCCGGCCACCAGGACACCGAGGATCAGCAGGACCACCGGAGCGCCCTTGTAACTGGCGAGCAGCATGGTGACGGTGAGCACGGCGGCGATCAGCGCGACGAGCTTGAGCAGGAAGAGGTTCCTGGGCAGGACGCCGAGTGAGAACTCCTGCTGCCGCTTGCGGTCGCGGACCTCCTGGAACACCACGAAGGCGATCAGGGCGATGCCGAGCAGCAGCGTGAGGTTGTGGTAGTTCGTGTTGGGCCCGACCGCGGGCAGGAAGCTGTTGGCGACCTTCTGCAGACCCTCGGGGAAGGGGCCGATCGTCTGGCCCTTGAGGAAGATCTCGGTCAGACCGCGGAAGGTCAGCATGCCCGCCAGGGTCACGATGAACGACGGTATGCCGAGATACGCGATGAGGAAGCCCTGTGCCGCACCCGCGGCCGCGCCGATGGCCAGGCACAGCACCAGGGCGAGCGGCCAGGAGATGTCGTGGTTGACCATCAGCACGGCGCCGATCGCGCCCACGAACGCCGTCAGCGAGCCGACCGACAGGTCGATGTGGCCCGCGATGATGATGAGCATCATGCCGATCGCGAGGATCAGGATGTAGCTGTTCTGCAGCACCAGGTTGGACACGTTGCGCGGCAGCAGCAGGTCGCCGTCGGTCCACACGGCGAACAGCACCACGATCAGACCCAGGGCGAACAGCATGCCGTACTGCCGCATGTTGCGGCGCATGCCGTCGAGGATCAGCTGCAGCAGGCCCTCACCGGCGGCCGGCCCGCTCTTTCCCGGCGGCGCGGGGGCCGGCGTCTTGGCGGTCACATCCGTGCTCATCGCGTTACCTCTTTGTCCTTCGTCATCTGACGCATCAGCGATTCCTGCGAGGCCTCCGCCCGCGAGAACTCACCGGTCAGCCGTCCCGCTGCCATCGTGTAGATGCGGTCGCACATGCCGAGCAGCTCCGGCAGCTCGGAGGAGATGAAGACGACCGCCTTGCCCTCGGCCGCCAGTTTGTCGATGACCGTGTAGATCTCGAACTTGGCGCCCACGTCGATCCCGCGGGTCGGCTCGTCGAGGATCAGCACCTCCGGGCCGGCGAAGATCCACTTGCTCAGGACGACCTTCTGCTGGTTGCCGCCCGACAGCTTGCCCACCGGCTCGAACACCGTGGGTGCCTTGATGTTCATCGACTTGCGGAAGCCCTCGGAGACCTGCCGCTCCTCGTGCTCGTCGACGATCCCGCGCTTGGCGACCTTGCCCAGGGCGCTGAGCGTGATGTTGCGGTTGATCGTGTCGATGAGGTTGAGACCGTAGTGCTTGCGGTCCTCGGTGACGTACGCGATCCCGTGCCCGACCGCCTCGGACACGGTCTTGGTCCGGATCTCCGCGCCGTCCCTGAGCACCGTGCCGCCCGCGTAGCGGCCGTAGGCGCGCCCGAAGACGTTCATCGCCAGTTCGGTGCGGCCGGCGCCCATCAGCCCGGCGATACCGACGATCTCGCCGCGCCGCACGGTGATCGACACGTCGTCGACCACCTTGCGCTGCTGGTCGATCGGGTGGAACACGGTCCAGTCGCGGATCTCCAGGGCGGGCGCGGCGCCCTCCTCCGGGTGGTGCGGGGTCCGCTCCGGGAAGCGGTGTTCCAGGTCGCGGCCGACCATGCCGCTGATGATCCGGTCCTCGGTGGTCTCCGCGGCCTTCACGTCGAGGGTCTCGATGGTCCGGCCGTCGCGCAGGATGGTCACCGAGTCCGCGACCCGCTCGATCTCGTTCAGCTTGTGGGAAATGATGATCGAGGTCATGCCCTGGTTCTTCAACTCCAGGATGAGATCCAGGAGTTTGCCGCTGTCCTCGTCGTTCAGGGCGGCGGTCGGCTCGTCCAGGATGAGCAGCTTCACCTTCTTCGACAGCGCCTTCGCGATCTCGACGAGCTGCTGCTTGCCCACGCCGATGTCGGCGACCCGGGTCTGCGGGTTCTCGTCGAGCCCGACCCGCCGCAGCAGCTCGGAGGCGTGCCGCAGCGTGTCGGACCAGCTGATGAGCCCGCGGGTGGCGTGCTCGTTGCCGAGGAAGATGTTCTCCGCGATGGAGAGGTAGGGCACCAGGGCCAGCTCCTGGTGGATGATCACGATGCCGTGCTGCTCACTGGCCCTGATGTCCTTGAAGGTGCAGACCTCCGATTCGAAGAGGATGTCCCCTTCGTAACTTCCGTGCGGGTGAACGCCGGAGAGGACCTTCATCAAGGTCGACTTGCCGGCGCCGTTCTCCCCGCAGATGGCATGGACCTCGCCCTGCTGGACGGTCAGAGTGACGTCCGACAGCGCCTTGACGCCGGGAAAGGTCTTGACGATCGAGCGCATTTCCAGGACGGGTCCCGCCATGGTCGTGCCTTCCAATCACTAGGAGGTGGCGGTTACTTGAGGTCGCTGTCCTTGTAGTAGCCGGTGGCGACCAGTTCCTTCTCGTAGTTGGTCTTGTCGACGCTGACCGGCTGGAGCAGGTACGCGGGGACGACCTTGGTGCCGTTGTCGTAGGTCTTGTCGTCGTTGATCTCGGGCTTCTTGCCCTTGAGCGACGCGTCGACCATGTTCGAGGCCACCTTGGCCAGCTCGCGGGTGTCCTTGTAGACGGTCATCGTCTGCTCGCCGGCGATGATCGACTTCACCGACGCGAGTTCGGCGTCCTGGCCGGACACGATCGGCAGCGGCTTGCCCTTGGACCCGTAGTCGTCCGACTTCAGCGACGAGAGGATGCCGATGGAGATGCCGTCGTAGGGCGAGAGCACCGCGTCGACGTGGGCCGTCTTGTACGCCGAGGTCAGGATGTCGTCCATGCGCTTCTGCGCGGTGCCGCCGTCCCAGCGCAGCGTGGTGACCTGGTTCAGCTGCGTCTGGCCGGACTTGACGACGAGCTGCTTCTTGTCGATGTACGGCTGCAGGACGTTCATCGCGCCCTGGAAGAAGTACTTCGTGTTGTTGTCGTCGTTCGAGCCCGCGAACAGCTCGATGTTGAAGGGGCCCTTCTTGCTGCCGTCCTTCAGGCCGAGCTTGTCGACGATGTAACCGGCCTGCAGCTCGCCGACCTTGGTGTTGTCGAACGACGCGTAGTAGTCGACGTTCTTGGTGCCGAGGATCAGGCGGTCGTAGGAGATCACCGGGATCTTGGCGTCGGCGGCCTGCTGGAGCACGTTGTTCATCGACTTGTTGTCGATGGCCGCGATGATCAGGGCCTTCACACCCTGGGTGATCATGTTCTCGATCTGCGAGACCTGCTGGTCGGGGTCGTCCTCACCGAAGGCCAGCTTGGTCTTGTACCCCTTGGACTGAAGGTCCTTGACCACGTTGTTGCCGTCCCCGATCCAGCGCTCGGAGGACTTGGTCGGCATCGAGATGCCGATGGTGGCTCCCTTGATGTCCTTGCTGTCGCTCTTGCTGCCGCCGTCACTGCTCTGGCCGCAGGCGGACAGGGACAGGGCGAGGGACGCGGCGCCGGCTATGGCGGTGAGGGCAGCTCTGCGATTGCGCATGATCATCTTCCTTGATGTCGTGGACCGGGCTCGGCCTCGCGATGCGGGGACGCTCCGTGGGGCGATGCGAAGAAAAGACCGAGGAGAGGTGTGTGGGATTGTGCGCGGCCGTGTCGGCTTTTGTGAAGGGGAGTTAGTCGGAACGTTATGAGGAGGTGTCAAAACGTGTCATCCGCCCGGGCGTTCGCGAGCCCAGCGGCGCCATGTCGCCGTCCGCTCCGTGCCGCGCGAGCAGGTCCAGGGCGAGCCTGCCGCGCCGCACTCGCTCCCGCGCGGTGTTCAGGGTCAGATCCCGCACATGGTGTCCGTACGGGTAGATCCCAGGGGCCTTGGACAGGCCGAACTTCAGATAGATCGGTGCGCCGCGCCGGATCAGCTCGGCCACCTCGTACATCCGGACATACCCGCCGAGATCGTCAGGGGCTTCGATGTACATGTCCATGGGTGCGGCCGAAACCCGACGGATCTCCGTGAGGTGATCGAGCGTCAGATCACTCGGCACGTTGATGGAGTCCGCGCCGAGCCGTTCGTATACCGCGTACGAGGCCGGGTTGACCGGCCCCACGAGTGCCGACAGCTTGAGCGTCGTGTCGGCCGGGATGATCCCGGCCACGCGTGCCCGGTGCAGCGTCCACAGCACGCCCTCATCGGCGACGAGCAGGCACTTGACGCCCAACTCCGTCGCCCTGACGGCGTCTTCGACACAGCCGGCCACCGCGTCGTGGCCTCGGGCGCGCAGACCGCCGCCGCGTGAGTCGGAGCGTACCGAACCGCCGATGTCCCAGGTGCCGCGCGGGCCGGTGAACAGACACAGCTCGATGTCGCGGGAGCCCGCGGCCTCGACCATCTCGGTGATCTCGGCGTCGGTCAGCATCCAGACGCCGCTGCCCTGGCTGATCCGGTGGATCGGCACATCGAGGCGCGAGGACTCCTTGAGGACCACCGCCAGGGCCTCGGGGCCCTCCACGGACGGGACCTCGGTGCGCCAGCGACCGCCTTCCGGGAAGCTGTGCGGCGAGGCGTCGGCGGGGGAGAGGGCGGGCGCGCCCAGGCCGAGCGCGGCGAGTGCCTGCTCACCGGGTCGACGGGGAGTCGTAGGAGAGGGGTCGGTCACTGGCTGTCCTTCATGTTCGTGATTTCGGACGGAGTTCGCGGCTTTCGGTGCGCGGGGGCCTGGTGGTACGCCGGTACGGAGCCGTCAGGTGTCCCCGTACCGGCGTACGGCTAGGGACGCAGCAGTACCTTGCCCACCGAGGGATCGCCGGACCCCGCCAACTCGATGGCCTCGGCGAACCCGGTGAGCGGCAGTTCGTGCGTGACCAGCGGCAGGGGGCTGAGCAGCCCCGCGCCGAACACCCGCACCGTGTGCGCCCAGGCCTCCGGCGGCGCCCCGAACACGGTGTGCACCTCCAGCTGCCGTACGACGAGATCGGTGGGGTCGAGCCCCTCGGCGCCCGGCGCCGGGATGCCCGTGAGGACCAGGCGTCCGCCGCGCCTGAGCAGGGAGGCGGCGGTGCGCGCGGCGGACGCGGACCCGGCGGTCTCGACGACGACGTCGAAGTCGGCGGGGAGCTCCTGGTCCTTGGTACGGAAGTCGGTGGCGCCGAAGGTCCGCGAGAGCTTGTCCCGGTCGGGGCGGGTGCCCACGACGAGCAGCTCCGCGGGGGAACCCGCCCGCAGGAACTGGACGGCGAACATCCCGAGGGTCCCCGTGCCCACCACCGCGACCCGTTCGCCGGGGCGCGCGTTCGCCTTGAGCGCGGCGGCCGCGACGCAGGCGGCCGGCTCCAGCAGGGCCGCCGCCGTCAGGTCGGCGTCGTCCGGCAGGACGTGCAGCAGGCGCGCGGGCAGGGTGAGGGTGGCGGCCATCGCACCCGGCTGGGTGAACCCCGTCTCCTCGTATCCCGCCGTGCACAGGGTGGTCTCGCCCGCGTGGCAGCGGTCGCAGACCTGGCAGTTGCGGAAGCCCTCACCGACGACCTTGCGGTCGACGAGACCGGCGGGCACCCCGGCACCGACCTCCGCCACCGTCCCGGACCACTCGTGGCCCGGAGTGAGGGGATAACGCACGTACCCCTCGGGCCGGTTGCCCTGGTACACCTCGCGGTCGCTGCCGCAGACGCCGACGGCGTGCACACGGACCAGCGCCTCGCCCGCGGCCGGCGGCACCGGCTCGTGGGCGGTCAGCCGGTGCTCGCCCGGCGCCTCGACGACGACCGCGGTGCTCACTGAGCCCCCTTCGGCCTGCGCTGCTCCCAGCCGTCCGCCCAGAGGTCGAAGCGGGCCTGCTGCTGCGGGAACTCGGCCGCCGCGTCGACGTCCAGCTCGACACCGAGACCGGGCTCGTGGGACAGCTCGAAGTAACCGTCGACGACCTGCGGGGCGCCCTTCACGATCTTCTTGATCTCCGCGTCCGCGAAGTCGTTGAAGTGTTCCAGGATCTTGAAGTTGGGGGTGCTGAAGCCGACCTGGAGGGAGGCCGCGGTGAGGACCGGCCCGCCGACGTTGTGCGGCGCGACGAGCACGTAGTGGGCCTCGGCGGTCGCGGCCAGCTTCCTGGTCTCCCAGATCCCGCCGAGATGACCGACGTCGGGCTGGATGATGTCGACGGCCTGGCTCTCGAACAGCTCGCGGAACTCGACGCGGTCGTGGATCCGTTCACCGGTGGCGACCGGGATGTCGACCTTGGCGGCCACCTTCTCCAGCGCCTTCAGGTTCTCCGGCGGCACCGGCTCCTCCAGCCACGCGGGCTTGAAGGGCGCGAGCTCGCGGGCGAGCCGGACGGCGGTCGAGGGCGAGAACCGGCCGTGCATCTCCAGCATCAGCTCGGTCTCGGGGCCGATCGCGTCGCGCACCGCCTCGATGAGCGAGACGGAGTAGAGCGTGGCCTCGTGGTCGAGCTCGAAGTGGCCGGTGCCGAACGGGTCGATCTTGAGGGCCCGGTACCCGCGGGCGACGACCTCCTGAGCGGCCTTGTGGTAGGCCTCCGGGGTCCGCTCGGTCGTGTACCAGCCGTTCGCGTAGGCCTTGACCCGGTCGGTGACCTTGCCGCCGAGCAGCTGCCACACGGGGACGCCGAGCGCCTTCCCCTTGATGTCCCAGCAGGCCATCTCGATGACGGCGATGCCCGACATCACGATCTCGCCGGCCCGCCCGTAGTCGCCGTACTTCATGCGCCGGACGAGGTCCTCGACAGCGAACGGGTCGGAACCGAGAATGTGATTGGCCTCGGCCTCCCGCAGATAGCCGATCAGCGCGTCGGTGTGGCCCAGCATGCGGGTCTCGCCGACTCCGGTCAGGCCCTCGTCGGTGTGCACCTGGACGTAGGTCAGGTTCCGCCAGGGCGTCCCGACCACGTGTGTGCTGATTCCCGTGATGCGCACGGCAGTTGCCCCCTGTGCTCTTGCGATTCTGTTCGAAATTTCGTCACACGTTCGAAATGCTGGCGTGACAGTAAGGACGCGGGCCCGGGGGTGTCAATGGGTCGAACGCAATGGTCGGCGGCGGATTTTGCCGGTATGCCTCGGGTCGTCGCCCACGTGCCCCTGTGAAGGCGGCGTGCGACGCGCCGGAATGGATGGTTCACCACACAACTTTCACAGCCGTGACTATCAACGTGACGGGTGAGGAACCTAGTCTTCCGGCGTCATGGACTACTGCGACCCGTGCCGAAGGCACCTCAACGGCGCCCTTGCCTGCCCGGGGTGCGGCACCTCAGCCGAACAGCTTCGCTCACCCGCGGACCGTACCGGGACACACCCGGAAGCGGACGCCGGTACGAACCCGTACGACTCCGACGACACGTACGAGAGTGAGGGCGCGTACGAGAACGAGGACGCGTACGAGGAGGACGGCGGGGACGCCGGGGACGACGAGAGCGACGGTGAGGGTGGCCGTCGTGGGCGCCGCACCCCTGGCCGGCGAGGTGGGCGCGGGCCCGCCGCGGGCGGGGCGAGCCGGCGTGACCGGAAGGCCGCGGCGCACCGCAGGAGGCGGCGCAGGGTGCTCTTCGCCGGGGCCGGTCTGCTGCTCGCCGCGGGTGGACTGAGCCTCGCCGAACTCGGCGTCGACGCGCCCGGGGTGGCTCCGCGCGCGGCCGGCGCGGACGCGTCCGCCGACGGCGGCTCCGGCACCTCCGCGACACGTACGGCGCGGCCCGGCGGCGACGCCGGGGGTTCCGGGAGCGGAGCCCCGTCCGCGACGGGTTCGCCGAGTGCCTCCGCCTCCCCCTCCGCGTCCGCGTCGGCGTCCGCCAAGGGGGACAAGTCCAAGGACGGGGACAAGAAGGACACGCAGGATCAGTCGGCCACGGCCGGGACGGGCGGCGGGGTGTCGACGTCGGCGCCCGCCTCGTCGGCGCCGACGAGGTCGGTCACGACTCCGCCGGCCGCGCCGACGTCGGCGCCGCCGTCTCCGGCGCCTTCCCCGTCGCACACGTGCAATCGCTTCCTGTGGTGGTGCACGTAGGGTTCCCGCCCGCCCTTCCCCGGGGGTCCGGCCCCCGGACCCCCACCAGGGGCGCTGCGCCCCCTGGACCCCCGCATCACCCGAAGGGCCCGCCCTCGAGCGCCGGACGGGCTGAAGGGCATGGCGCCGGCGTCGGCCTTCCAGCGCGGGGGCGCACGCCCAGCGGCCCGTCCGGAACACCGCTCAGTACGAGCCGGTATCTCCGACCCCACCCGCGAACCTCCAGCACACAGGCCCGCACCCCCGGCCCGTCCGGCGATCGAGGACAAGACCCGCAAGGCCGTCCGAGCCGGAAGGCCGGCGGCGGGGTCACGCGTTTTCAGCCTGTCGGGGCCGGAAAGCCGGCGGTCGGATCACGCGTTTTCAGCCTGTCCGGGCCGGAAGGCTCGCGGCAGGGTCACGCGCTTTCGGTCCGTCCGGCGTTTGAGGACGACGCCGTCCGATGCGGGGGTCCCCGGGGGCGGCAGCCCCCGGCTCGGGGCCGGGCCGGGCCGGGCCGGGGCGGCGGGGGCGAGGAACCAGGGCGTCGCGGCTACGGCGTCAGCATGCGCTGGAGCAGATCGCGCAAAGACACCCGCTCCTCGCGCGACAACCCCGCCAGAGGCTCCCGGGCGAATCGCAGTGACTCCCGCAGGGAGTGCGCCACCCGCCGCCCCTCCTCGGTCGCGGCCGCCAGCTTGACCCGCCGGTCGGAGGGGTCCGGCCGCCGCTCCACCAGCCCGCGCACCTCCAGCCGGTCCACGATCCCCGTCACGTTCGACGGCTCGCACTTCAGCTTCTGCGCCAGCCTCCGCATCGGCAGCGGCTCCAGCGACAGCAGACCGAGCAGCCGCGCCTGCGCCCCGGTGAGGGCGTGCTCGGCGGCGGCGTCCTCGTACTCCTCGTGGTACCGGGCCACGACCGTGCCGATGAGGTCGACGACCTCCATGGTGAGAGGGTCGATCCGGGGGGTCTTCTGGGTGGCCATGGCCTCCAGAATACTCCCTTACTTGACATCATGAAATATTCAGGAGCATGGTTGTTTCAGGTACTGAAGTATTAGAGCCGTAGTGCGCGGGCAAGCGTGCATGCATGCAGGAAAGGCACACACCCTCATGACCGACATCCAGCTTCCCTCCGTCAGCCGTGAATGGCACCTGACCGCCCGCCCGGTCGGCTGGCCGACGCCCGAGGACTTCGCCCTCGTCGAGGCCGAGGTCCCGCGGCCCGGGGAGGGCCAGGTCCTCGTACGCAACAAGTACGTCTCCGTGGACCCGTACATGCGCGGCCGGATGAGCGCCGCCAAGTCGTACGCCGCCCCCTATGAGCTGGGCGAGGCCATGCAGGGCGGTGCGGTCGGCGAGGTCGTCGCCTCCCGCGCCGAGGGGATCGAGGCCGGTGACCACGTCCTGCACTTCCTCGGCTGGCGCGAGTACGCCGTCGTGGACGCCAAGCAGGCCGTCAAGGTCGACCCGGAGGCAGCGCCGCTCTCCGCGTACCTCGGCGTCCTCGGCATGACCGGTCTCACCGCCTACGCGGGCCTCCTGCGCGTCGCCTCCTTCAAGGAGGGCGACTCCGTCTTCGTGTCGGGCGCGGCCGGTGCCGTCGGCAGCCAGGTCGGTCAGATCGCCCGGCTCAAGGGCGCCTCGCGGGTCATCGGGTCGGCGGGTTCCGACGAGAAGGTCAAGCTGCTCGTCGAGGAGTACGGCTTCGACGCCGCGTTCAACTACAAGAACGGCCCGGTGGGCGAGCAGCTGCGCGAGGCCGCTCCCGACGGCGTCGACGTCTACTTCGACAACGTGGGCGGCGACCACCTGGAAGCCGCCATCGGCCGGCTGAACCGGGACGGCCGTATCGCGGTCTGCGGCATGATCTCCGTCTACAACAACACCGAGGCCGCCCCCGGCCCGAAGAACCTCGCCCGGCTCATCCAGACCCGTGGCCGTATCCAGGGCTTCCTGGTCGGCGACCACTACGACCTGCAGCCGCAGTTCGTCCAGGAGGTCGGCGGCTGGGTCCGCTCCGGCGAGCTGAAGTACAGCGAGACCGTCGTCGAGGGCGTCGAGAACAACCTGGAGGCGTTCTTCGGCGTCCTGCGCGGCGACAACGTCGGAAAGATGATCGTCAAGCTCTGAGGCCCAGGGTCGGTCTGGGCAGGAACGACGACGGGTTCGGCGTCATCGTCGAGATCTCCGCGGCCGTCCCGGCCGTGGACGGGGCGACGGCGCGGGACCTGATCGAGGAGGCCCATCGGGTCTGCCCGTACTCGAAGGCGACCCGCGGCGACGTCACGGTGACGCTCGTCCGACGGGTCCACCGACCGCGGCACGGGCCGCGTCCCGGGACCGGGGCGCGGCCCGCGCCCGCGTCCGGCGGGCGCCGCGGTGGGACCCGGCGCCGCTCGCGACGCCGTCGGCAACGCCGTTGCCACCTGCGGGAATTCACCCTTCGGGAGATCGCGGAAGAGCGGCTCGGTGCCGAAGAGGACCGTGTGCGATCCGCTGATGACGCACGCGTGACCGCCGGCCGCCGTGGGGCCGGCGCGGCGAGGCGTACGTGTTCGACTCTCCCGCAACGAGCTCGGCTCTCCGGTACCGGGAAGCCCCCGCCGTCACCAATGCCATGGATGGCGCATCCCCGGGGGGTCGCAGCGGGCATGCTGGGGGTGGGCACCGGCGCGACGGAGGGCCGCGTGGGCCCCCGGCCGGTGTGCCACGCGTGGCGAGGAGGGCTCGTGTCCCCGATTCCGTCGCTCCCCAGCAAGGACGACGTGCTGCGCATGGCGCGCACCACGACCGACATCACCGGCCAACTCCTCGACACGGCCGGGAACATCACCAGAATCGCGCTCAACACCCTCGATCCCCGGGACGGGTCCGGGGCGGAGGCGTTGCGGGTACTGCGGGAGACCACGGCGGAGCTGGCCGAGGCGAGTGCGTCGCCGCAGGCGCAGGAGGCCTTCTACCGGATCGTGGACACACTGACACGGCTGGGCACGACCGGGGCGCCGCTGGCGATGCATCCCGTGAGCGAACCGGCCCGGGTGCTGCTGGCCGCGGTGGGCGACAGCCTGCTGCCGGTCCTCGACGCGGTGGAGCCCGCGGTGGAGGAGGCGGCCGCCGCGCTGGGGGAGCTGCTGGAGGCGGGGTCGCCGTTGCTGCCCGCGGCGGCGGGGGTGGTGGCGGGGACGCTGCTGGCGTCCACGCCGGTGGTCCGCGCGGCGGCCGGCGTCCTGCGCGACTCGTCCCCGGAACTCCGACGCATAGCCGACGCGTTGACCGCGGCGCTGGCTCCGCTGCTGCCGTTGCAGGTGGCGCTCGCCGAGCGGGCGGCCACGGCGGGGGCGGAGGTCGTACGGGCCGCGCTGCCGCCGCTGGCCGACCTCACGGAGGCCGCGGCCGCCACCTCGGACGCCGTCCGTCCCGTCCTGATCGCCGGCGAGGAGCTCTTCGTCTCCGGCCTCGAACACCTCCAGCCGCTGCTGCTGGCCTCGGCGTCACGGGCGGGACGGATGGCCCGGGCGGCGGCGGTCCGGGTGTCCGCGGCGGTGTCGCCCGCGGCGGACGGGAGCGTGGTGGTGGCGGTGACGCCGGCGTAGGCCCGTCGGGGAGTCCCCGCGTCCAGGGGCGCCGGGCGCGGGGGAAGGGGGCCCGAGCGCCGGTAAGGTGGCCCGCATGCGTGATCTCGGGGCAGGGTTCAACTACCTCATACAGGGCCAGCGATGGGTCGCACGGCACGGGAAGCAGTACGGATTCGGCCTGCTTCCGGGGCTGATCACCCTCGTGCTGTACGTGGCCGCACTCATCGCGCTCGCCCTCTACGGCGAGGACTTCGTCAGCTGGGCCACCCCCTTCGCGGACCACTGGACGAGCCCCTGGCAGGGCGTCTTCCGCGGGCTGCTGACCGCCGTGCTCTTCGCCCTCGCCCTCCTGCTCGCCGTGGTCACCTTCACCGCGGTCACGCTCCTCGTCGGACAGCCCTTCTACGAGTCTCTCTCCGAGAAGGTCGACCGCGACGTCTCCCCGGACGGCACCGCCCCCGAATCGGGACTGCCGCTGAGGCGTGAGCTGTGGATCTCCGCACGCGACAGCCTCCGTATCGTCGTACGGGCCCTGGTCTGGGGCGTTCTGCTCTTCGCCCTCGGCTTCGTCCCGGTCGTCGGCCAGACGGTCGTCCCGGTGGTCGGCTTCTTCGTCACCGGCTTCTTCCTCACCGAGGAACTGACCGCGGTGGCCCTCCAGCGCCGCCGCGTCGAACTCCGCGCCCGCCTCGCCCTGCTCCGGTCCCGCAAGATGCTGGTCTGGGGCTTCGGCACCCCCCTGGGCCTCGCCTTCCTGGTCCCCGTCGTCGCCGTCTTCCTGATGCCGGGCGCCGTCGCGGGCGCCACGCTGATGGCCCGTGACCTGCTCGGCGAGGAGACGGGTGAGCCGCACACGGACCAGCGGGACCGGGGAGACCAGGAGGACCGGGAGCTGGGGGCGACGGCGTGAACCAGGTCCTCGCCGCCGCCGTCACCACGTTCGCCGTCACCACCGCTCCGGCCGGCCTCCGCGTCAGTCTCGCGTTCGCGCCGTCCCACTGACCCCCGGGGAGCCCGCGTCGGCGGCCACCGTCAGGATCGACCGGACCTGGGCGATGATGTCCAGCCGGTTGCGTACGAACTCCGGATCGGTGACCGTCCCCGTCGCCGGGTCCGTGTTACCGGCGCCGAACTCGAGCACAGGCGTGTGGACATGGCCGCCCGGCAGGCTGTCGTGCAGACCGAGGCGGTCGCGCAGCAGCGTCGCGCGGTAGGCGATCTCGTTGGAGAGATAGTCCCCGCCGCCCCCGGCACGTGCCGTCGAGCCCGGGGTCGGGCCGTCCGGGCGCACGACCGGATCGGTGCCTTTGGCCGGGATCTCGGTCACCGAGGTGTGGTCGTACACCGGGAAGCGGCCGGTGTCCGCGGCCACGATCCGCTCGTAGGGGAGGGTCGTCGACGTCCACTGCGGCTGCGAGGCCGGATCGGTGACCGGGACCGTCCCGGTCCGCGACACGTTGTCGTTGTCCGGGAAGCCGCCCCGCCAGGCGCCGTTGGTCCGCTCCACGTCGAAGCGTCCGACGCGGCCCTGGCTCACCGTCGTGAACAGGTCCACGCGCGGCAGTTGCCGCCGCAGCGTCCGCTCCACCGTGCCCTCGGCGAAGTCCTGCCAGCGGACGGGGAAGACGGCGGTCTCGACCCGCGCGGGTCCGTCCGCCGTCCGGATCGTCGTGCCGTCGAGCGCGAGGGCCGTGGCCCCCGACGGATTGGAGATCCGGACGTCACGGTCCAGGGTGAACGGGTCGAACCCGGTGACCAGGATCCGCTTCACGCCCTTGGCACGCGGGTAGTGGAAGTCCCGCTGGCCGCGCGAGGTCTGTTCCAACGCGGCTACGAGCCGCGCGCGTTGCGTGTCCGTCAGCCCGAACCCGGGCGTCCACCCGCGGAGTTCGCGGGTCATCGCGAGCCGTGCCCAGTACAGCGGACGGTCGTCGTCACGGCTCAGGTCGCCGCCCGCGGGGCCGCGTCCCTGCGCCCGGTCCACGGCCCGCCGCCACAGCCGGGCGCCCTGCTGTACGACCACGTGCTCGGCCCGCGTGTACGAGCCCGACCGTTCCAGTGCCCGGGTGAATTTTGGTGCCACCGCGTCGAATCCGGAGCGCCGCAGGATCTCCTGGGGCGCGGCCCGATCGAGCCGCTGCTCCTCCACGGTGCCGGAGCCGACGGTGGTGGAGCCCGTGGTGCCGACGGTGCCGGAGCCCGTGGTGCCGGGATGCGCCGCGGCGGACGCGGTGGGGGTGGCCGCCGATCCCGCCAGCAGGGTCAGTGCGAGTAAGCCGATCCGAACGCCTGTGTAGGTCAAGGGAGTTCATGCCTTCCGTCGCCGTGGGGTGCTGCCGGACGGCCGCAGTATCGCGTGACGGAGGGGGCGTACGCCATGAGGAGTGACGACGCGCGCGGCGCTCACCCGCCCGGGTGTGACGGGCGGTGCCTCCCGGCGCGTCTTGCGTGGCGCGGTGCGGTGCGGCACGGCGGTCATACGGGGATCCGTGCCGCCGCCTCCCGCAGCGCGCCCAGGAACGCCGCCGTGGCCGGTGTCAGGGCGCGGCCACGGACCGTCGCCGCGTACACCGCCCTGGCCGGCGCCTCCTCGTCGCGCACCGGCAGCAGGACGACGTCCGGACGCACGGACTCGGCGGCGAGCGCCGGGACCAGGGTCACCCCGAGACCCGCGGCCACGTACCCCTGCTTCGCGGTCCACTCGGCCACGACGTGCGCCACACGCGGACGAAAACCGTGCCGCAGGGCCGCGTCCAGAAGAGTGCCCTCAGGGCGCGCCGAGCCCGATATCCAGTCGGCGTCGGCTAGTTGGGGCAGCCGCACCGAGGACTCGGCGGCGAGCGGGTGACCGGTGGGCACGGCGACGTACAGGGACTCGTCGAGGAGGTGGTGCAGGGCGTGCGCCTCCAAGGGGGCGCGGCCCGTCGTCGAGACGATCGCCAGGTCCAGATGACCCGCGGACAGCCGGTCCAGCAGCGCGGGGGTCAGTCCCTCCTCGCGGCTGAGCCGTACTCCCGGACGACGGGTGCGGAAGGCGGCGATGGCGCGCGGCACCAGTGCCGCGTCGGCCGTGGCGAAGGCGCCGAAGCGCAGCCGCCCGCCCGCCGCCTCGTGCAGCGCCGCCAGTTCGCGTCCGGCGCCGTGCAGCCGCTCGACGACCGTCTCGGCGTGCGGTACGAGGACGCGCCCCGCCTCCGTCAGCCGGACGCCCCGGGGCAGCCGGTCGAAGAGCGGGGCCCCGCCGAGCGCCGCCTCCAGCGAGGAGATCTGCCGGGAGACCGCGGACTGCGTCCAGCCGAGGGTCCGCGCGGCCACGGTGAACGAACCGTGCCGGGCCACCTCCAGGAAGACACGCAGCCAGGTGGTGGAGAGGCCGGGTACGTCATGCGGGTCGGGCATGGGAGCCATGCTAGACATTCGCTTGCCGCATCATCCGGGCGCGCCTAGCGTCGGGGACATGGAAAAGATCGCATTCCTCGGACTCGGTCACATGGGCTCGGCGATGGCGCGCCGACTCCTCGACGCCGGACACCCGTTGACCGTGTGGAACCGCACCGCCGCGAAGGCGGAGCCGCTGGTCGCCGCCGGGGCCACCCTCGCCGCGTCCCCGGCCGAGGCCGTGCGGGACGCCGACGTGGTGATCACGATGCTCGCCGACCCCGCCGCGCTCGGCACGGTCGCGGACGCCGTCGTGCCACACCTGCGCCCGGGGACGTACTGGGTGGAGATGTCGACGGTCGGCCCGGACGTGGTGAGGGAACTGGCCGCCCGGCTCGGGGAGGGCGTGCGGCTCGTCGACGCGCCGGTGGCGGGCAGTACGGACAAGGCGGCCGCGGGACAGCTCGGCATTCTCGCGGGCGGTGACGTGGCCGGCGTCGAGCGGGTGCTCGCGCCCCTCAGTACCGTCACCCGCACCGGCCCGTCCGGCTCCGGTGCCGCGCTCAAGCTCGTCGTCAACACCGCCGTGCTCGGCGGGGTCGCCCTCGTCGCCGAGGCGATGGTCCTCGCGGACGCGCTCGGCCTCGACGAGGACACCGTGCGCGCCTCGCTCGCGGGCGGCCCGCTCGGCGGCGCCGTCGGCCGCGCCTTCGCCGAGGACGTGCATTTCGGTACCTCGCTCGCGGTGAAGGACGTCGCCCTCGCCACGAAGACCGCCGAACTCCCCGCGATGGAGGCGGTACTGGAGCACTACAAGCGGGCGGCCGCCGATCCCGCCGTCGCCGACGGGGACATCGCGCTGGCCGTCGAGCGCATCCGCCGGAATCCGGCCTGAGGAGGATCCGTGCGGGTCACACTCGACAGTCCGGCCGGCGCGCCCCAGCCGGCCAACGACTACTACTCCCAGGTGGCGCGCGTCGAACCCGCGGGCGGCGGAGCCCTGTTGTACCTCTCCGGTCAGGTCGCCGACGGTGCGGACCTGGCCGAGCAGAGCCGGGGTGTCTTCGAGACGGTCGACGCGCTGCTGAGGGCGCACGGCGCGACGCTCGCCGACGTCATCAACATCCGTACGTACCTCACGGACATCACCGGAATCCCCGAGTACGGCGCCGTACGCGCCCGGTACCTCACCGGCACCCCGCCCACCAGCATGACCTTCGAGGTCTCCCGCCTCTTCGACCCGCGGGCGCTCATAGAGATCGAGGTGGTGGCCGCCGTCCCCGCCGGCCGGGGGGCCGGAGTGATTCCTTCCGGGTGATACTGCCGCGCATGAAGGTCATCAAGGCGGCGAACCTGGGCGTCCTGTTCCTGCTGGAGCTCGCCACCCTCGTGGCCGCCGCGTACGGGGGGTTCGGCGGGGAGAGGACAGCGCCGGTCACCTGGTTGCTCGGCATCGGTGGCCCGGCCGTACTGATCGCGCTGTGGGCGCTGTTCGGTTCCCCGAAGTCGCGGTACAAGACCCGTGGCGCGGTCCGCGTCGGCTTCGAACTGCTCTGGTTCGGGGCGGGCGTGGCCGCGCTCGCCGTCGCCGGGGCCGCCGGCTGGGCCGTCGCCCTCGCCGTCGTCTGCGTGGTGAGCAAGACGCTGGCGGCCGTCTGGCGCCAGTGAGTCCGACGTCGGCCCGGCGACGGAGCGTTGACGCGTCGCCCCGCCGACGGCGCTGCGGAGAAGCCCGGTTGACGCGGCGGGGCGCCGGCGCCGGGCCGGCGACGTGGGCGGACGGTGCAGGGGCCGGGGCTCAGGCCTCGCCCAGCAGCACCAGGAAGTCCCGGAACGCGGCCGGCATGTCCACCGACTCCGGATCCAGCAGCCACTGGTACTGCAGCCCGTCCATCACCGCGACCAGCAGCGGGGCGGCGCGCTCCGGCGTGAGCCCGCTCGGCAGCCGCTCCCCGTACTCGGCGCGCAGCACCTGCGCCATGCTCGCGCGCACGGCGACATACCGCCGGGTGAAGAACTCGCGCGCCGGATGCCCCTCCGTGACGCTCTCGCCGAGCAGCGCCGAGAAGGTCTGCACGATGCCGGGCCGCATCGCGTTGTAGTCGGCGAGCGAGGCCAGCAGATCCAGCCGCCACTGGCTGTCGGGCACGGCGTCCCACTGGTCACGCTCCTTGAGGACCGCGACCAGCAGGGTGTCCTTGGTCGGGAAGTAGTGCAGCAGCCCCTGCTGGGTGAGGCCCACGCGCTCGGCGACGGCGGCCATGCTCGCGCCCCGGTAACCGCGCTCGGCGATCACTTCCAGGGCCGCGCGCACGATCTCCGCGCGCCGCTCCTCGCTCCTGGTCCTGGTCGTCATGGCGTCACCGTACGGTATTCACCCACCCAGAATGTCACGGCAAGGACACGAAACCTACCGCTCTACAGGCTGGGGGTGCAGGATGAGAACGTCCGGCGGATCCCGTTGGCGTGCGGCCGTACAGCCGTACGGCCGCGCGGGTTTCGCGGATGCGATGGGCTTCACGGGCTTGACGGGTTTCACGGGTTTCACGGACTTCAACGAGGAGGTGCCACCGTGACGGAGGCAGCGGAGAACCGGGCCGGGAGCGGGAGCGGCGACGCGGCGGACCGGGCGCGCGAGGCGGTCGTCGAGGCGGCCCTCGGGAGGCTCGACCTGGACACGAAGGCACGGCTGCTCGCGGGGCAGGACATGTGGTCGCTGCCCGAACTCCCCGGGATCGGACTGCGCTCCCTCGTCATGTCCGACGGCCCGATCGGTGTGCGGGGCGTGCGCTGGACCGCCGACGACCCGTCCGTCGCGCTCCCCTCACCGACCGCGCTCGCCGCGACCTGGGATCCGGTCCTGGCCCACCGTGCCGGGGTCCTCCTCGCCCAGGAGGCCCGCCGCAAGCACGTCCACGTACTGCTCGCGCCCACGGTCAACCTGCACCGCTCGCCGCTCGGCGGCCGCCACTTCGAGGCGTACAGCGAGGATCCGTACCTCACCGGACGGATCGGCGCCGGCTATGTGCGGGGCGTGCAGTCCGGCGGCGTCGGCACCACCGTCAAGCACTTCGTGGCCAACGACGCCGAGACCGACCGCTTCACGGTGGACAACCTCGTCCCCGAACGCGCCCTGCGCGAGCTCTACCTGGCCCCCTTCGAGGCCATCGTCGAGAACGCCCACCCCTGGGGCATCATGACCGCCTACAACTCGGTCAACGGCACCACGATGACCGAGCACCACCACCTCGTGAACGAGGTCCTGCGCGGCGAGTGGGGCTTCGACGGCTTCAACGTCTCCGACTGGACGGCGGCCCGTTCGACGGTGGGGGCGATCGAGGGCGGCCTCGACGTCGCCATGCCCGGTCCCGACACCGTGTACGGCGAGGCGCTCGCCGCCGCCGTCCGCGCGGGCCGGACCGAGGAGGCGAAGGTCGACGAGGCCGTCCGCAACGTCCTGCGGCTCGCCGCCCGCGTCGGCATCCTGGAGGGCGCCGAGCCGGTCGTCACCGAGCTGCCCGGAACCGTGGACGGCGAGGCCCTGGCCCGCGAGATCGCCCACCGCTCCTTCGTCCTCGTACGCAACGAGAACGCGACGCTGCCGCTGCGGCCGGGCACCGTGGCGCTGAGCGGCGCCGCCGCCCGCGACGCCCGTGTCCTCGGCGGCGGCTCCGCCACCGTCTTCCCCGCCCACGTCGTGTCGCCCCTGGACGGCCTCACCGCCGCACTCCCCGAAGGCAGCCTGACCTACACCGTCGGAGCCGACCCGAACGAGGAACTCGCCGTCGCCGACAAGGGGTTCACGCTCCGCGCGGAATGCCGCGACCGGGACGGCGAGCTGATCGGCACCGGCTCCGCGCCCAACGGCCACCTCCAGTGGATGGGCAACGACCTCCCCGAAGGCGTCACCCACGACAACCTCCACACCGTGGACCTGAGGGGCACCTTCACCCCGCGCGTGGGCGGCGCGCACACCTTCGGCATCAAGGGCCTGGGCGCGTTCACCCTCACCGTCGACGGCACGGTCCGCTTCGACGGCACCCAGCTCCCCACGGAGGACAGCCCGTTCACGGCGTTCTTCGGCGCCCCCGAGGAGCGCGCCCGGGTCGACCTCACCGCCGATGAGACGTACGAGGTGTCCCTGCGCCAGGTGGTCGTCCAGCCCGAGGGCGCGCCCCTGAGGATGGTCGGCTTCTCCCTCGTCCACCAGGAACCGCGGCGCGACCCCGACGAGCTGATCGCGGAGGCGGTCGAGGCCGCCCGCGCCGCGGACACCGCCGTCGTCGTGGTCGCCACCACCGAACGTGTCGAGTCCGAGGGCTTCGACCGCGGGAACCTCCGGCTCCCCGGCCGCCAGGACGACCTGGTGCACGCCGTCGCCGCCGCCAACCCGAACACCGTCGTGATCGTCAACTCCGGCTCCCCGGTGGAACTTCCGTGGCGCGAGGAGGTCGCCGCCGTGCTGCTCACCTGGTTCCCCGGCCAGGAGGGCGGCGGCGCCCTCGCGGGGGTCCTCACGGGCGCCCACGAGCCCGGCGGCAGGCTGCCCACGACCTGGGGTCCGCTCGCCGACGCCCCGGTCACCCAGGTGGTCCCCGTCGACGGCGCGCTCCCCTACGGCGAGGGTGCCTTCATCGGCTACCGCGCCTGGGAGAGGGACGGCAGGACCCCCGCGTACCCCTTCGGCCACGGCCTCGGCTACACCGACTGGACGTACGAGTCGATCGAACCGTCCACCGGTGACGGAGACGTCGACGCAGGCAGCGCCGCGACGGTCACGGTCCGCGTCCGCAACTCCGGCGCGCGCCCCGGCCGCGAGGTCGTCCAGCTCTATCTGAGGCCGGCCGAGGCGGACGGCGAGCGCCCGGTCCGATGGCTCGCCGCCTTCGCCGGTGTCGAGGCGGGGCCGGGCGAGAGCGCCGAGGCCGTGCTCGGCATCCCCCGCCGCGCCTTCGAGATCTGGGACGAGGACGCCGGCACGTGGGTGTTTGTGAAGGGTTCGTACGAGGTTGCCGCCGGCCGCTCGATCACCGACCGTCGGGTCGTGGCGACGATTAACGTCTGATCCGGGACAAGCCCCTCCCGAGCAGCCCCGGTCCGGAACCTGACCTCCGGACCGGGGCTCGTCGCTTCCCGGACGCCCTCGGCCGGCCGGCCCCGGCTAGGAGCGCACCCCGAACCCGTACACCGTCTCCGAGCGGTACGTCGCGCCCGGCCGCAGCTGCGTGCTCGGGAACTCCGGCCGGTTCGGGGAATCGGGGAAGTGCTGCGTCTCCAGCGCGATCCCGTCGCCGGGCGCGAACGGGTCGCCCAGGTGGTCCGCGGTGTAGAGCTGGATGCCGGGCTCGGTGGTGGCGACCGTCAGCACCCGTCCGGAGGCGGGGTCGTGGAGCTCCGCGACCCCGACCGCGCTCGCCGTCGTCCCCTTGTCCAGCACGAAGTTGTGGTCGTACCCGGCGCCGGCCTTCCGCGGCGTCCGGAAGTCGAAGCGCGTCCCGTCCACGGACTCCAGCACCCCCGTGGGAATCAGGTCCGCGTCCACCGGCGTCAACCGCGAGGCGGCCAGTTGGAGTTCGTGACCACCCGCGTTCCCCGAACCGGCCAGGTTCCAGTACGAGTGGTTCGTCAGGTTCACCACGGTCGGCGCGTCCGTGACCGCCTCGTACGCGATGCGCAGCGCGCCCGCCTCGTCCAGCGCGTACGTCACCGTGACCTCCAGACGGCCCGGGAAGCCCTCCTCGCCGTGCGGGGAGACCCGGGTGAGCCGCAGCCCGTGCCCGACCGGTTCCGCGTCCCACACCCGCTTGTCGAAACCGCGGTCCCCGCCGTGCAGCGAGTTGGGGGCGTTGTTGCGCGCGAGGTGGTAGGTGAGACCGTCGAGCGGGAAGTGGCCGCCGGCGATCCGGTTGGCGTACCGCCCGACCAGCGCCCCGAGATACGGGTCCGGATGCGCGAGGTACCCGTCGAGGTCGGGGAAGCCCAGCACCACGTCCGCGCGGTGGCCGTCCCGGTCGGGGATCTCGACCGACTGGACGATCCCGCCGTACGTCAGGATCCGCACCCGCACCCCGGCACGTTCCAGCGTCCAGCGGTGGACCGGGGTGCCGTCGGGAAGGGTGCCGAAGAGTTCGCTGTCCATGATCGGAAGCCTAGGCCAACCACCTGTGGCCCCCGGCCCGGCCCACCGACCCGGCACCCCGGCCGTTCACCCCGGCCCGTCCGCCCGGCCCACCGGCTGCCGGGCCGTCACCACCCGGTAGGCCAGCTCCGCGAGCCGGGCCTGACCGTCCTTGCTCGGATGGAACCAGTCCCAGTGGCTCAGCTGGTCCGTGCCGAAGCGGAACCCGAAGACCGCGCCCCCGTCGAACCGGCAGCGCCGGTCCTTGGCGCAGACGTCCCCGAGGACCTCGTTGTACTGCTCCACCCGGTGCTGCACCTTCGCCCGCCGCAGCGTCGCCGTCGAACCCATGGAGTCCGCGTCGGCCAGCATCGAGGGACAGATGCCGAGCTTCCAGATCTGCTTGCCCAGCGGGTTGCCGCGCCCCTCGGACCACAGCCGCATCAGGTCCGGGACGCTCGACACGTACACCTGAGTCCTCGGCAGCTCGTCGCGCAGGGCGCCCATCGCGTCCTGGAACGCGGAGCGGAACCCGGCGACCGAGGTCATCGCCGAGACCGAGGAGCGGCACGCGTCGTTGGCGCCCACCATCACCGTCACCAGTTCCGGCTTCTCGGCGACGGCCCGCGCCATCTGCTCCGGCAGGTCCGCCATCCGCGCACCGGTCACCGCGTAGTTCCAGCTCCGCTCGGCGGCCCCCTGCCGCCCCAGCAGCCGCACGGCGAGACTGCGCACCCCGGTGTCGGTACCGGTCGCCCAGGAGACCTCGGGGCAGTCGGACAGCACGGTGCAGGCGTCGAAGCCGCGGGTGATGGAGTCCCCGACGGCGGCCACGGAGCGGGGACTGCGGTTCCAGAGAGGGGTCGGCTTCGGGGAGGGACGGCCCTCGGCCGTGCCGTGCGGAGCGGGGGAGCCGTCACCGGACGCGTCGCACCCGGCGGCACCCAGCAGGACCGCCGCCACCACGGCGAGGACGGCGCGCGGACGGTGGCTACGCAAGCGCATCCCCTGGTCCCCTCGTTCGTTGAACATGCTTGGTCAGCACCTGACCGACACGGTTGGCCGACACCCGGCAGTACACGATCGGTCGCACCGCGTCCCCTTGGGTGAAACCTCAATGTTCTGGGCGCTGGGACCGACGGTACGTCACACTCCTTGCGCCGCCGCACGGTAGCCTCGCCACGTGGCCGCCCTGCCACTGCCGTTCCGCTAAGTTACAAGATGTCTCGCTCTGCCCGGAGGCCCCAGTGACGACACGTGGAGTTCTCTACGTGCACTCCGCGCCCCGCGCGCTGTGCCCGCACGTCGAGTGGGCGGTCGCGGGCGTGCTCGGTACACGCGTCAACCTCGACTGGATCCGGCAGCCCGCGGCGCCGGGCACCTGGAGATCCGAGTTCTCCTGGAAGGGCGAGGTGGGCACCGCCTCCAAACTCGCCTCAGCGCTGCGCGGCTGGCAGATGCTGCGCTTCGAGGTGACCGCGGAGCCCTGCGCCACGGCCGAGGGCGAGCGCTACAGCTGCACCCCCGAACTCGGCATCTTCCACGCCGTCACCGGCATCCACGGCGACATCCTGATCCCCGAGGACCGGCTGCGCGCCGCGCTCCTGCGCTCCCAGCGCGGCGAGACCGACCTGGAGGCCGACCTCGCCAAGCTCCTGGGCAAGCCCTGGGACGACGAACTGGAACCCTTCCGCTACGCGGGAGAGGGCGCTCCGGTTCGCTGGCTCCACCAGGTGGTCTGACGGGTTCCCGGGCGGGTTCCGCACGGCTCCTCGTACGGGAGCGGCCCACAGGGGCGCGGGGAACCACGCGACCGGCCCCCCCCACGACCCGGCACCCGACGAACGACCGCGTGTGGCCCGGACTCCGACAGGGAGTCCGGGCCACACGCCGGTTCAGTGCGCCTACGGGCGAATTCAGATCGTGCGGAACGCCAGCACCACGTTGTGCCCGCCGAACCCGAACGAGTCGTTCAGCGCGGCGATGCGGCCCTCGACGGGCAGCTTGCGGGCCTCCCCGCGCACGATGTCGGCGTTCGCCTCGGCCTCGGGGTCGAGGTTGTCGATGTTGATGGTCGGCGGAGCGATCCGGTTGTACAGCGCCAGCACCGACGCCACCGACTCCACACCCCCGGCGCCGCCGAGGAGGTGACCGGTCATCGACTTGGTCGCGGAGACCGCCATGTGGTCGGCGTCGTCACCGAAGACCTTGCGCAGCGCCTTCAGTTCCGCCACGTCACCGGCGGGCGTCGAGGTCGCGTGCGCGTTCACGTGCACGATCTCGGCCGGGTCCAGGTCGGTGTTGTCCAGCAGGTTCTGCAGGGCGCGCGAGATGCCGCGGCCCTCGGGCTCCGGCTGCACGATGTCGTGGCCGTCGGCGGAGATGCCCTGCCCGACCGCCTCGGCGTAGACCCGGGCACCGCGCTCGGCGGCGTGCTCGGCGGACTCCAGGATCAGGACGCCGGCGCCCTCGCCCAGGACGAAGCCGTCGCGTGCGACGTCGTAGGGCCGCGAGGCGCCCTGCGGGTCGTCGTTGTTCTTGGACATCGCCATCATGTTGCCGAAGGCGGCGATGGGCAGCGGGTGGATGGCCGCCTCGGTACCGCCCGCGACGACGACGTCGGCGCGCCCGGTGCGGATCATCTCGATGGCGTAGCCGATGGCCTCGGCGCCCGAGGCGCAGGCGGAGACCGGGGTGTGCACGCCGGCGCGGGCGCCGACGAGCAGGCCCACGTTGGCCGACGGGCCGTTCGGCATGAGCATGGGGACGGTGTGCGGGGAGACGCGGCGGACGCCCTTCTCCTTCAGCACGTCGTACTGGTCGAGCAGGGTGGTCACGCCGCCGATGCCGGAGGCGATGACGGTGCCGAGGCGGTCCGGGTCGATGGCCGGGTCGTCGCCGGCCCGGTCGGTGAAGCCGGCGTCCGCCCAGGCCTCCTTGGCCGCGATCAGCGCGAACTGCGCCGAGCGGTCGAGACGGCGGGCCTGCGGGCGGGGGATGACCTCGCCCGGTTCCACGGCGATCTGCGCCGCGATGCGGACCGCCTGTTCGGCGGCCCATTCCTGCTCCAGGGGGCGGACACCGGACTTGCCGGCGACCAGGCCCTCCCAGGTAGAGGCTACGTCGCCACCCAGCGGTGTGGTTGCGCCGATACCGGTGACGACCACGGTGCGATTGGTCGAGCTCACGGGAATTCTTTCTCCAACGGATACGAGGATTCAGCGGCGCCACCGCCGGGTGGCGGGGCAACGGACTGATCGGTGGACCGGGCCGGGCCCGGTCCGCGGATCAGGCCTGGTTCTTGAGGATGTAGTCGGTCGCGTCGCCGACGGTCTTGAGGTTCTTGACGTCGTCGTCCGGGATCTTCACGTCGAAGCGCTCTTCGGCGGCGACGACGACCTCGACCATGGACAGCGAGTCGACGTCCAGGTCGTCGGTGAAGGACTTGTCCAGCTGGACGTCCTCGGTGGGGATCCCGGCGATCTCGTTCACGATCTCGGCGAGACCTTCGACGATCTCTTCCTGAGTGGCGGCCATGTCAGGCGCTCCTTCGGTATGTATCCAGATGGTGTGGCGGTACTCCGGCCGGAGTGGTCCGGACGGTGTGCCTAGGGGAGGGTAACGACCGTGGCGGCGTACACGAGACCCGCCCCGAATCCGATGACGAGCGCGGTGTCGCCGCTCTTCGCCTCACCGGTCGCCAGAAGCCGCTCCATCGCGAGCGGAATCGAGGCGGCCGAGGTGTTGCCGGTGGTGCGTACGTCCCGGGCGACCGTGACGTGCTCCGGCAGTTTCAGCGTCTTCACCATCGAGTCGATGATCCGCTCGTTGGCCTGATGGGGAATGAAGACATCCAGGTCGTCCGGGCTGATCCCGGCCGCGTCCAGCGCCTGCTGGGCGACCTTCGCCATCTCGAACACGGCCCAGCGGAACACCGCCTGGCCCTCCTGCGTGATCGCAGGGAACTTGATCTCGCCCTTGGAGTCGAGCGGGAGGGTCGAGACGTCGCCGCTGTGGAAGCGGTCCCACGGGACGGTCTGCTTGATGGTGCCGGACTTGTCGCCCTCGCTGCCCCACACCGTGGGGCCGATGTGCGGCTCCTGGGAGGGGCCCACGACGACCGCGCCCGCGCCGTCGCCGAACAGGAAGGCCGTCGCACGGTCCTCCAGGTCGGTGAGGTCGGACAGCCGCTCCACGCCGATGACCAGGACGTACTCCGCGGAACCCTCGACGACCATGCCCTTGGCCAGGGTCAGCCCGTAGCCGAAGCCCGCGCAGCCGGCCGAGATGTCGAAGGCGGCGGCCTTGTCCGTACCGAGCTTGTCGGCGATCTCGGTGGCGATGGCCGGGGTCTGGCTGAAGTGGGACACGGTGGAGACGACCACGGCGCCGATCTGGTCGGCGTTGATCCCGGCGTCGGCGATGGCCTTGCCGGACGCCTCGATCGACATCGCGGCGACGGTCTCCTCGTCGGAGGCCCAGTGCCGGGTCTCGATGCCGGAACGCGAGCGGATCCACTCGTCGGAGGAGTCGATCGTCTCGAGGATCACCTCGTTGGGCACGACCCGCACGGGACGGTAGCCGCCCACGCCCAGGATCCGCGCGTACGGGGCGCCCTTGCTGGGCTTGATCTTCGACATGCTCTCGGGCTCCTTGTCAGGCGCTGTGCTCGGCGAGGAGCTCGCGAGCCGCGTCGAGGTCGTCTGGGGTCTTCAGCGCCAGGGTCTTCACACCCGGCAGCGCGCGCTTGGCGAGGCCGGTGAGCGTGCCACCCGGGCACACCTCGATCAGCGCGGTCGCGCCGAGCTCCTGGAAGGTCTCCATGCACAGGTCCCAGCGGACCGGGTTGGCCACCTGGCCGACCAGCCGCTTCAGGACGTCCGCGCCGGACTTGACGGTCTGGCCGTCCTTGTTGGAGACGTACGTGACCAGCGGGTCCGCGGGGTTCAGGTCCTCGGCGGCCCGCGCGAGCGCCTCGACGGCGGGTGCCATGTGGTGCGTGTGGAACGCGCCGGCGACCTTCAGGGCCACCACCCGGCGTACGCCGTCGGGCTTGTCCGCCTCCAGGGCAGCCAGCTGCTCCAGCGTGCCGGCGGCGACGATCTGGCCACCGCCGTTCACGTTCGCGGGGGTCAGGCCGAGCTTCTCCAGATGCGGGACCGTCGTCTCGGGGTCACCGCCGAGCAGCGCCGACATGCCGGTCCGGGTGACGGCGGCGGCCTCGGCCATCGCCAGGCCACGGGTGCGTACGAGCGTCAGCGCGGCGGTGTCGTCGAGCACTCCCGCGAACGCGGCGGCGGTGATCTCACCGACGCTGTGCCCGGCGACGGCGCCGGGAGCGAGGGCGGAGACGTCGCCGAGTGCCGCGGCGGAGAGGAGTCCGGCGGCGACCAGGAGCGGCTGCGCGACAGCCGTGTCCCGGATCGCGTCCGCGTCGGCCTGCGTGCCGTAGTGGGCAAGGTCGAGACCGATGGCGTCCGACCACGCGGCGAGGCGGTCGGCGGCACCGGGGAGATCGAGCCAGGGAGTCAGGAAGCCGGGCGTCTGGGCGCCCTGGCCGGGAGCGACGAGTACGAGCACTCTCACACTCTCTCTTGTGGACGGCCACGGCCGCCCGTGGGGACAGGGACGAAGAACACGAAGGGGAATTGTAGGGCTCCGACAAATGCCTACGTCTGGAGATCTCCATCGGCCAGACGCCCCAGGATGAGCGCGATCCGCAGTGTGAAGGCGGATCGTACATCCGAGGGTGACCAACCGGTGACGTCAGTCACACGTCGTAGCCGGTAGCGCACGGTGTTGGGGTGAACGAAGAGCATTCGGGCCGCGCCTTCGAGGCTGCTCGCCTGTTCCAGATAGACACTGAGGGTTTCGAGGAGCGCGGAGCCGGCTTCCTCCAGTGGTCTGTAGATCTCCTCCACCAATTGCTCGCGGGCCGACGGATCTCCGGCGATCGCGCGCTCCGGCAGCAGATCGTCGGCGAGGACCGGGCGCGGGGCGTCCTGCCAGGCGAGACACGCCTTCAGGCCGGCCGCGGCGGCCTGCGCGGAGCGGGTCGCGGCGAGCAGGTCGGGCACGATCGGTCCGGCGACGACGGGCCCGGCGGCATACGGGCCGATCAGCGACTTGGCGACCGCGAGCGGGTTGTCGCTGCCGCCCGCGATCACCACGAGCCGGTCCCCGAGCACCCCGGTCAGCACCTGCAGCTTGGCGTGCCGGGCGGCCCGCCGGATGGCCTCGACGGTCAGCTCGCTGTCACCGTCGGGTGCCGTACCCAGCACCACGCAGACGTGTTCGGGGGAATTCCAGCCGAGGGCGGCGGCGCGGGAGACGGCGCCCTCGTCGGCCTCGCCGGAGAGTACGGCGTTCACGACCAGGGACTCCAGCCGGGCGTCCCAGGCACCGCGGGCCTCGGCGGCCTGCGCGTAGACCTGGGCGGTGGCGAAGGCGATCTCACGGGCGTAGACGAGCAGGGCCTCGCGCAGCACGGACTCGTCACCGGGAGCGGCCACCTCGTCGATGGCGCTCTCCATCACCTCGATCGTCGTCCGCACCATCTCGACGGTCTGGCGCAGGGTGATGGCCCTGGTCAGCTCGCGGGGGGCGGTGCCGAACACGTCGGTGGAGATGGCCTGGGGCGCGTCGGGACGCCGGAACCACTCGGTGAACGCGGCGATACCGGCCTGGGCGACGAGCCCGATCCAGGAACGGTTCTCCGGTGGCATGGCCCGGTACCACGGCAGCGTCTCGTCCATCCGCGCGATGGCCTGCGCGGCGAGACTTCCGGACGACTTCTCCAGCCGCTTCAGGGTCGCCGAGTGCGTGTGGACGTCGTGCGCTGGGCGCTCGATATTGCTGGCTTCGGGTTCGGGCACGGGACAAGACTGCCTTATCAGGACGGAGCCGTGCGGCGGCGGGTCTCCCCTCGGGGCCGGGAGGGAGAGAAGCGGGGCTACGGTGGGAGACGTGACGGACGTACGGCGCTGTCGGATGTGGCGGATGTGGCGGTTGTGATCGAGGTACGGCGCGCCGACGAGCGCTACCGGGGCGGGGAACCGGCGGCCGGGATCTCCTCGCTGCACGCCTTCTCCTTCGGCCCGCACTACGACCCGGCCAATCTCCGCTTCGGCGCGGTGATCGCCTGCAACGAGGAACGGCTCGCGCCCGGCGCGGGTTTCGACGAGCATCCGCACAGTCACACCGAGATCGTCACGTGGGTGGTGGAGGGGGAGCTGACCCACCGGGATTCCGCCGGTCACGAGTCGCTGGTGCGGGCCGGGGACGTGCAGCGGCTGAGCGCGGCGGCCGGTGTGCGGCACGTCGAGCGCAACGACGGGCCGGGTCCGCTGGTGTTCGTGCAGATGTGGCTGGCTCCGGTCGCGCCCGGCGGTGTCCCGTCCTACGAGGTCGTCCACGGCATCGCGGACTCCACTCCGTACGCGGTCCCGGAGGCCGAGGCGATGCTGCATGTGCGGCGGCTGGCGCTGGGGGAGCGGACGGCGGTTCCGGACGCGGCGTTCGTGTACGTCCACGCGGTGCGGGGTGAAGTAGCCCTGGACGGAGCCGAGTTGGGGCCGGGTGACGCGGCCCGCATCACGGGTGCGAAGGATCTGGAGGCGGTGGCGACGACTCCGGCGGAGCTGTTGCTGTGGGCGATGCCGGCGACGGGCTGACGGTCCGCTCCGCGGGGTTCCGCGGGGGCGTCCGTGAGGCGCGGACACGGGTGCGGACGCGCGACCGGCCCCCACCGGCCCGTACGCGAAGAGGCACCCCGGGTGTCCCGGAGCCGTGCCGCCTCAGCCGCGCAGCTCCAGCAGCACAGCGTCCGTGAACGGTGTCCACGCCTGCGCCGCCCACGGCCCGAACGCCCGGTCCGTGAGGGCGACGCACGCGGCGCGCAGCACCGGATCGATCCACAGGAACGTACCGGACTGCCCGAAGTGGCCGAAGGTACGCGGCGAGGACGAGGTGCCCGTCCAGTGCGGGGACTTGGAGTCACGGATCTCGAAGCCGAGCCCCCAGTCGTTGGGGTTCTGGTGGCCGTATCCGGGCAGCACCCCCTTCGTGCCGGGGTACTGCACGGTCATCGCGTCCGCCACCGTCCGCGCGTCCAGGAGCCGGGGTGCCTGGACCTCCGCCGCGAACCGCACCAGGTCCGCCACCGTCGACACCCCGTCCTTGGCGGGCGAGCCGTCCAGCGACGTCCCCGTCATGCCCAGCGGCTCCAGTACCGCCTGCCGCAGGTACTCCGGGAAGGAGATGTCCGTCGCCTTGGCGATGTGGTCCCCGAGGACCTCGAACCCGGCGTTGGAGTACAGCCGCCGCTCCCCGGGCGGGGACGTCACCCGGTGCTCGTCGAAGGCGAGCCCCGAGGTGTGCGCGAGGAGATGGCGGACTGTCGAGCCGGCCGGACCCGCCGGCTCGTCGAGATCGACGGCCCCCTCCTCGTACGCGACGAGCGCGGCGTACGCGGCGAGCGGCTTGGTGACCGAGGCGAGGCGGAAGCGGTGGTCGACCGGACCGTACGACCCCGTCACCGTGCCGTCCGCGCGGACGACGGCCGCGGCGGCCGTGGGGACGGGCCAGTTCTCGATCAACGCCAGACTGCGCAGGGACATGCGTACGAGCCTAAGCGGCTCAGAGGCGGAGCCGCATCGAGGGGTCCGGCTTGCGCACGAACCCGAGCGACGCGTACAGCGGCTCGGCCTCCGGGGACGCGTTCAGGTCGACCTGGGGCACGCCCCGCTCGCGGAACCAGTCGAGCAGCGTCTCCACGCACGCCCGCGCGTACCCCCGGCGCCGCATGCCGGGGTCGGTGGCGACGCTGAAGACGTGACCGACCGCGCCCCGTGGATTGCCGGGCCGCCCGATCCGGTACTCGATGGTCCCGGCGACGAGCGCCGCCAGCGCGTCCGGCCGGCCGGGGTGGTCGACGACGAAGGCCGCGAAGTCCCCGTCGGGCCGGCCCAGCCTGCCGGATATCGTCGGGAGGGAGTCCGCGTGCCAGAGCGTGGAGCCGTCGGTGGTGAAGACGGAGTCGAGCATCACCTGGCGCAGGCGGAGCACTTCCCGGGCGTCCTCGGGCACGGCACGGCGTACGAGAATCATGATCCGCACGGTAGCCAGCGCACCCCGCGGACGTCCCGCGTTTCGCGGTGGTCGTCTTTTACCGGAATCCGCTTGCTTGGAGTGCACTCCAAGGTTTTAGCGTGGAGGCCATGACGGTGATGGAGACCACGGCCGAGGCCGCCGAGACCGGCACCAGGACCGATGTGTGCGCGGCGCCCCCCGAGCGGCAGCGGCGCCCGGACGGCCAGGACAGCTACACGATCAGCGAGGTCGTCGCCTTCACCGGCCTGTCCGCGCACACCCTGCGCTGGTACGAGCGGATCGGTCTCATGCCGCACATCGACCGCTCGCACACCGGGCAGCGCCGGTACAGCAACCGCGACCTGGACTGGCTGAGCCTCGTCGGCAAGCTCCGGCTCACCGGGATGCCGGTCGCCGACATGGTGCGGTACGCGGAACTGGTGCGGGAGGGCGACGAGACCTATCGCGCGCGCTTCGAGCTCCTGGAAGCCACCCGCCGGGACGTGCAGGCGCGGATCGCCGAGCTCCAGGACACCCTGGCGGTCCTCGACCACAAGATCAGTTTCTACGCGGACGCCGGGCGACCCCTGGCGTCGGAGAGGTCCTGATGACGGACAGCAAGATCGCGAAGGTACGGCTCGGCACCGACGGCCCCGAGGTCGGGGCGCAGGGTCTGGGCTGCATGGGCATGAGCTTCGCGTACGGGCCCACCGACGCCGACGAGGCGCGGGCCACCCTGGAACGGGCGCTGGAACTCGGCGTCACGCTCTTCGACACCGCGGACGCCTACGGCCAGGGCGCGAACGAGACGTTCCTGTCCCCGTTCTTCAAGGCGCACCGGGACGAGCTCGTCATCGCGACGAAGTTCGGCCTGTCGATCCCGCCGGACAACCCGACGAAGCGGGTCGTCCGCAACGACGCCCCCTACATCCGCCAGGCCGTCGAGGCGAGCCTGCGGCGGCTGGACGTCGAGGTGATCGACCTCTACTACATGCACCGCCGTGACGTGAACATCCCCATCGAGGAGACCGTCGGGGTCATGTCCGAACTGGTGCGCGAGGGCAAGGTCAAGCACCTCGGGCTCAGCGAGGTCACCGGCGGGGAGCTGCGTGCCGCCCAGGCCGTGCATCCGATCACGGCCGTGCAGTCGGAGTGGTCGCTGTTCAGCCGTGACATCGAGGCCGGCGTGGTTCCGGCGGCCGGTGAGCTGGGCGTGGCGCTCGTCCCGTACTCGCCGCTCGGGCGCGGCTTCCTGACCGGATCGTTCGCCAACGCGGACACGGATCTCACCGAATCCGACTTCCGCCGTCAGCAGCCCCGCTTCACCGGTGACAACGCGGCCGTCAACGCCGCCCTGCTGGAGCCGGTACGCGCGACGGCCGAGGCGCACGGCGTCTCTCTCGGCCAGGTCGCGCTGGCCTGGGTGCAGCGGCAGGCCGCGTCGTACGGGGTGTCGGCGGTGCCGATCCCGGGGACGCGCAGGCGCGGCCGGGTCGAGGAGAACGCGGCGGCCACGCGGATCGTCCTCGGCGACGAGGAGATGGCGCTGCTGGAGCCGATCGCCTCGAAGGTGGCGGGGGAGCGGTACGCGGACATGTCGTTCTCGTCGGCGGGACGGGAGTAGGACCGCGGCGTCACCGCAGCCGCACAGCTCCGCCCGTGGCGCTGACGGCGTGCCTCACAGCTCCGCCAGCAGCTCCGCCTTCTTCCTCGTGAACTCCTCGTCCGTGACCAGCCCCGCCTCGTGCAGCTCGCCGAGGTGGCGGATGCGGTCGGCGATGTCGGCCGGGTCGCGGCGGGGAGCGGGGACCGCGGTCACGGCCGCGGGGCCCGAGGCCCGTACCGCGGCGAGCACCGAGGCCGCGAACGGGAGCGACTCGTGGACGGGCCCGTAACCGAGTCCGAAGACGACCGCGGCCGGATCCTGGTCCGCCTGGGCGGGCTGTGCGACGGCGGGTTCGCGGCGCAGCAGCCGCAGATGACCCTCGAAGACCTCGGGGGAGCGCCACTCGACCCCGCTCAGCCCGGCGACCGGGAAGATCTGGTCGCCGGCCTTCCACTTGGCGGAGGACGCGCCGGTCCAGAACCAGCGGAAGGACACCGAGGTGCCGTCGAAGGCCGCCTTCCCGTCGTACGCCTTGAAGCGCAGCGGCGCCTCGGGCGCCGCGACGAGGTGGCGCTCGACGGGGCCGGCGTCCCCGGTGAGCCGGGCGCGCAGCTCGTCGGCGTAGTACTCGGCGAGGGTCTCCCGGTCGGCGGGCAGGACCAGCCGGTAGGGGTCGCACCCCTCCTTCAGCTGCCCGGCGGCCGCGTCCATCAGCGGGTCGGCGCCCACCCTGGGGACGGCGTGCAGCACGACCGTGCCGCGCCTGCCCGGCGTCAGTGTGACCGCCCCGATCGCCTCCAGCGGGACCCGGCGTTCGCCGAGCGACTGGAACAGCTTCGGTGTACGGATCCCCCGCTCGAAGCGGATGAGCACGGAGTCGGACTCGAACTCCCAGGCGGCATGAAATCCGGCCAGTACGTCACCCATGCGGGCCATCGTAAGCGGCGCGCCCGCCGGAGTCCCCTCCTCGGGCGGGCCGCACTTTTCCGGTCCTCTACGCGCGTCCTGCCGCCGAGGCGTCGGTCAGACCCTGTCGGCAGGTGTCGTCGTCGTGGGCGCACCGCACCGTGTCGTACGCGCCGACGCCGATGTCCGCGAAGTTGCGCAGGCTCTCCGTGCCCGGCTCGAAATAGCCGCCGTGGCCCTTGGCGCCCCGGGCGGACAGCACTCGCGCGCCGAACGCCTTCGACACCGGGTCGGCGCCGTGTCCGAGGCCGCCGAACTCGAGGTACGGGACGTCCTGGATCCAGTCGTCGGAGTCCCGCATCGCCCAGACCCGGGCCGTGGTGCGCAGTGCCGTCGTGTTGTCGGCGCGCATGCCGGGACTGCCCGCGACCGCTATGTCCGAGACCCGGGAGGGCAGTGAGTGGGCGGCGACGCCGCAGAGCACCGAGCCGTAGCTGTGGCAGTACAGGGCGACGGGCGCCTTGCCGGGCAGCGCGCGCAGCAGCGCGTTCAGCCGGACCGCGCCCTCCTGCGCGCGGACGCCGGTGGCCGCGTCCATGCCGAGTCCGCTGGGCGCGGTGTAGTCGGCCCACGCGATCACGGCCGTACGGGTCCCGGGGCTGGCCGCGCGCTCCGCCCCGTACAGGGACGTCGCCATGCCGACCGGCGCCGAGTACTTCTTGTTGGTGCGCTGGAAGGTGAGCAGGTCGGTGTCGACGCCGGGTACCACGACGGAGATCCGCCGGGCCCTGTCGAGGTTGCCGAAGACCTCGGCGACCCGCCCCGAGCCCATGGGATCGAAGGCGAGGAACCTGCGGCCCTTGTGCAGCATCGCCTCGTAGCGGTGCATGCGGCGGCCGGCCTCCTGCTGCCCGAGGGCCGAGAGCCGGTTGTCGTGCATGCGCTTGAGCTCGATCCTGCGCTGCTGCCCGATGGCGATGCGGTTGGCCGTGTAGCGCAGCCGCACGGGCGCGCCGTTCATGTTGCCGACCGCGAGCGGGTAGCGGTGCGCCAGCCGGCCGCGCTGGCGGGCGTCGAGCGAGGCGAAGAAGCGGGACAGGCGCCCCGGTGCGGACTCGGGGTCCGGGAGAGCCTCTCCGGCGACCCGGCCGTGCTCCCACGCGGAGCGGGACGCCTGGAGGGGCGTCGCCCCCCGATGGCTGTGGACCGCGGTCCAGCCACTGGTGGCCAGCATCACGAAAACCACGGCCAGCGCGAGCAACGCACGCCAGACGTTCAGTTGAGGGGATGTCTCGAAGGAAGTCACTGAGAGGACACCCTAGGAGAAGAGGCGTGGCTCCCGTTAAACGAGTGGTGGGGATCACGTTTCTGGCGGGGTAATTGGGGCAAAGCGGGTTCAGTTTCAGATAAATAGTGACGTTGTGTGCCCAGAGTTGCTCATTCCGTGCGCCACTTCTCCGCCAATGCGGGCCCCAGATGGTCGAGATGCGCGACGGTCAGCGCGCGGATCGCCTCGACGCTGCCGTCCTCGCCCGCGCCCCACATCCGGCCCGTCACCCGCATCACCCCGCCGAACACGGCCACCGCGACCCGCGGTCTCGGATCCGTCTCCACGTCGACCCCCTCGCGCTCGGCGATCACCCGGGCGATCTCGTCCTCCAGCTCGGCGGAACGGCGCAGATGGGCGGCGAGCAGCGCGGGCGTCGACTCGATCAACTGGTAGGCGCGCATGTGCAGTTCCATCGGCACCACCGCCTCGACCGCCTCGCCGATGGTGTCCCAGCCCTCCAGCACGGCACGCCGAAGCGCCTCCAACGGGGCTTCGTGGGGCGGACGTTCACGGACGGCGGCGAGGAAGCGCGACTCGGCGATGCCCTGGGTGAACAGGGCGACGTCCTCCTTGCCCGCGAAATAGCGGAAGAAGGTCCGCTGCGAGACGTCGACGGCCTCCGCGATCTCGTCCACGGTCGTGCGCTCGTATCCCTGTGTCACGAACAGTTCGAGGGCGGCCCGCAGCAGCGCGTCCCGGGTGCGCTGCTTCTTGCGCTCGCGCAGGCCCGGACGCTGCGCCATCGATGTGAAGGAGGTCATCTCCATGGGGTCCTCTTCTGTTCTCCCGCCCAGCTCAGCGTACTCGTGGGTGACGTGACAGTTGCCGACTTGTGAACTGGTTTGTCAATTGTCAGCGGCTGTCACTAGCCTCGGCGCATGACTAGTCAGACCACCATCGACACGGCGGGGTCCGGAGACAGGACACCGGTCGCCCCGCCGGATCGGCCGGGGCCCTCCGGGCTGCGCGGCCACCCGTGGTTCACCCTGTTCACCGTGGCCGTCGGCGTCATGATGGTCGCCCTGGACGGCACCATCGTCGCCATCGCCAACCCGGCCATCCAGAAGGACCTGGGCGCGAGCTTCGCCGAGGTCCAGTGGATCACCAACGGATACTTCCTCGCGCTCGCGGTCACGCTGATCACCGCGGGCAAGCTCGGCGACCGCTTCGGGCACCGCCAGACCTTCCTGATCGGTGTGGTCGGCTTCGCCGCGGCCTCCGGGGCCATCGGCCTGTCCGACAGTATCGCCCTGGTGGTCACGTTCCGTGTCTTCCAGGGTCTGTTCGGCGCGCTGCTCATGCCGGCCGCGCTCGGCCTGCTGCGCGCCACCTTCCCGGCCGAGAAGCTGAACATGGCGATCGGCATCTGGGGCATGGTCATCGGCGCCTCCACCGCGGGCGGCCCGATCCTCGGCGGCCTGCTGGTCCAGCACGTGAGCTGGCAGTCGGTCTTCTTCATCAACGTCCCGGTCGGTGTCGCCGCGCTGGTCCTCGGCCTGCTGATCCTGACCGACCACCGTGCGCGGAACGCCCCGCGCTCCTTCGACATCCCCGGTATCGCCCTGCTCTCCGGCGCCATGTTCTGCCTGGTCTGGGCGCTCATCAAGGCCCCGGCCTGGGGCTGGGGCTCCGGTCTGACCTGGGCCTTCCTGGCCGCCTCGGTACTGGGCTTCGGCCTCTTCGCCCTGTGGGAGACACGGGTCGCGGAGCCGCTCATCCCGCTGGGACTGTTCCGCTCCGTACCGCTGTCGGCGGGCGTGGTCCTCATGGTGCTGATGGCGATCGCCTTCCTGGGCGGCCTGTTCTTCGTCACCTTCTATCTGCAGAACGTCCACGGCATGAGCCCGGTCGACGCCGGACTGCACCTGCTCCCGCTCACCGGAATGATGATCGTGGGCTCCCCGCTGGCCGGCGCCCTGATCACCAGGACGGGCCCGCGCATCCCGCTGGCGGGCGGCATGGTCCTCACCGCGGTCTCCATGTACGGCATGTCGACGCTGGACACGGGCACCGGCAGCGCCGTCATGTCGCTCTGGTTCGGCGGCCTCGGTCTGGGGCTCGCCCCGGTCATGGTCGGTGCCACCGAGGTCATCGTGGGCAACGCGCCGATGGAGCTCTCCGGTGTCGCCGGCGGTCTCCAGCAGGCCGCGATGCAGATCGGCGGAAGCCTCGGTACGGCGGTCCTGGGCGCCGTGATGGCCTCCAAGGTCGACGGCGACCTCGCGGGCAACTGGGCCGAGGCCAAGCTTCCGCCGCTCACCCCGGCCCAGCTCGACCAGGCCTCGCAGGCCGTCCAGGTCGGTTCGGCGCCGGTGGCCAAGGGCACCCCGGCCGGGCTCGCGGAGAAGATCACGACCGTCGCCCACGACACCTTCATCTCCGGCATGAGCCTGGCCTGCATGGTCGCCGCCGTGGTGGCCGTGGTGGCGGTCTTCGTCGCGCTGCTCACCAAGCGGGGCGAGAACGCGGACGCCGCGGGAGCAGGTGGCGGTCACATCTGACCGTCGATTCCCGCTCGGTTTCACCCGTCCGGGTGACACCGCTCAAGATCCCGCCCGTTCGGCGCGCGCCGCAGGTCACAGTGGGTCACGTCCTCCGCACGAACAGGGGGGCGAACGGATCTGCGGCGCGCTGTCGGAGGGGGGCAGCGCGCCCGCAGTCCCGAAGGCGCGGGGGCGCCTGCCGGGGCACGGGGAACACGGGACCTCACGGGCGCGGGGAACACGCGACTTCGCCGGGGCGGAGAGCACGCGACCGCCCGGAGCCGGCCCCACTCCCGGCACGGCGCCCCCGCGCGTGTCAGTGCGCGGGCTCCTCCGCCACCCCGGGTGCGGGATGGCGGACGGTGTCCCGGACGCCCGACAGCGCGGCGACCTCCGCGCGCAGCGCCCGCACCTCCTCCGTCAGTGCCTCGATCGCCGCCGTCTGCCGGCGCTCCTCCACGTCGTCCTTCTCGAAGCGCGAGATGAACCACGCCGCGATGTTCGCGGTGACCACACCGAGCAGGGCGATGCCGGAGAGCATCAGACCGACCGCGAGGACACGGCCCATCCCGGTGGTCGGCGCGTGGTCCCCGTACCCCACCGTCGTCATCGTCGTGAACGACCACCACACCGCGTCGCCCAGCGTCTTGATGTTCCCGTTCGGAGACTCCCGCTCCACCGACAGCACCGCGAGCGAACCGAACATGAGCAGCCCGACCACCGCGCCCCCGACATACGTCGTCAGCCGGATCTGCGAGGCCATCCGGGCCCGCCGCCCGACCAGAGTCAGTGTGGCGACCAGCCGCAGCAGCCGCAGCGGCTGAAGGATCGGCAGGATCACCGCGCACAGGTCCAGCCAGTGCGTCCGGACGAACTCCTTGCGACGGCGGACCAGCAGGAGCCGTACGAGGTAGTCGGTGGCGAACGACCCCCACACCGTCCACTCCACCACCGTGCACGCCACCGTCACGGCGGGACTCGCGTCACTGTCCACGATCGGCACGGCGTAGGCCAGGGCGAACGCCACCGCGAGCGCCAGCAGGGGCCGTTGCGTGCGCTGCTCCCAACGGACCTGCGCCGATAGCTCTTTCATACCCGCATCGTAGAAAGAAAGACGGAGGGGCGGCGGAGCTCCGGGCTCCGCCGCCCCTCTCGCGACCGGTGTACGCGGGTCTACGCGTCGCCGCCCGCGGCCCCGGGGTCGGCCGCGGCCACTTCGAGCAGCTGGTAGCGGTCGATCGCCTGCTTCAGCACCGACCGGTCGACCTTGCCCTCACGGGCCAGCTCGGTCAGCACCGCGACCACGATCGACTGCGCGTCGATGTGGAAGAAGCGCCGCGCCGCCCCGCGGGTGTCCGCGAAGCCGAAACCGTCCGCGCCCAGGGACTGGTACGTCCCCGGCACCCAGCGCGCGATCTGGTCGGGAACCGATCGCATCCAGTCGGACACGGCCACGAACGGTCCCTCGGAACCGCTCAGCTTCTGCGTCACGTACGGCACCCGCTGCTCCTCCTCGGGATGCAGCAGATTGTGCCGCTCGACCTCGACGGCCTCGCGCCGCAGCTCGTTCCACGAGGTCGCCGACCAGACGTCCGCCCTGACGTTCCAGTCGGCGGCGAGGATCCGCTGGGCCTCCAGCGCCCACGGAACCGCGACGCCGGACGCCAGGATCTGCGCCGGGATCGAGCCCGAGGTGCCCTCGCTGAAGCGGTGGACACCCTTGAGGATGCCGTCCACGTCGACGTTCGCCGGCTCCGCCGGGTGCTGGATCGGCTCGTTGTAGACGGTCAGGTAGTAGAAGACGTCCTCCGCGTCCGGACCGTACATCCGGCGCAGACCGTCCTGCACGATGTGCGCGATCTCGAAACCGTACGCCGGGTCGTACGCGACACAGCCCGGGTTCGTCGAGGCGAGCAGCTGGGAGTGGCCGTCCGCGTGCTGGAGTCCCTCGCCGGTCAGTGTCGTACGGCCGGCGGTCGCGCCGAGCACGAAACCGCGCGCCAACTGGTCGGCCATCTGCCAGAACTGGTCACCGGTGCGCTGGAAACCGAACATCGAATAGAAGACGTAGACGGGGATCAGCGGCTCGCCGTGCGTGGCGTAGGCCGAACCCGCCGCGATCAGCGACGCGGTGCACCCCGCCTCGCTGATGCCGTCATGCAGCATCTGGCCGGTCGGCGACTCCTTGTACGCGAGCAGCAGATCGCGGTCCACGGACTCGTACTGCTGGCCGAGCGGGTTGTAGATCTTCGCGCTCGGGAAGAAGGAGTCCATGCCGAAGGTGCGGTACTCGTCGGGTGCGATCAGCACGAACCGCTTGCCGATCTCCTTGTCCCGCATGAGGTCCTTCAGGAGCCTCACGAAGGCCATGGTCGTGGCGATCGACTGCTGGCCCGACCCCTTCTTCACACTCGCGTACGTCTTTTCCTCGGGCAGCTGCAGCGGCTTCGCGCGTACGACACGGGTCGGGACGTAACCGCCGAGTCCCTTGCGCCGGTCGTGCATGTACTGGATCTCTTCGGAGTTGCGGCCCGGGTGGTAGTACGGCGGCGCGCCGTCCTCCAGCTCCTTGTCCGAGATCGGCAGGTGCAGCCGGTCGCGGAAGCCCTTCAGGTCGCCGACCGTCAGCTTCTTCATCTGGTGCGTGGCGTTGCGGCCCTCGAAGTTCGGGCCGAGCGTCCAGCCCTTGACCGTCTGCGCCAGGATCACCGTCGGCTGGCCCGCGTGCGCCTTGGCCGCCGAGAACGCCGCGAAGATCTTCTTGTGGTCGTGACCGCCGCGGCCCAGGTGCAGGATCTGGGCGTCGGTCATGCCCTCGACCATGGCGCGCAGCCGGTGGTCGTCGCCGAAGAAGTGGTCGCGGATGTACGAACCGGTCTCGGTGGCGTACGTCTGGAACTGGCCGTCGGGCGTGGTGTTCAGCCTGTTGACGAGGACGCCGTCGCGGTCCTGCGCCAGCAGCGGGTCCCAACTGCGGTCCCACACCAGCTTGATGACGTTCCATCCGGCGCCCCGGAACTGCGACTCCAGCTCCTGGATGATCTTGCCGTTGCCGCGCACCGGGCCGTCGAGACGCTGGAGGTTGCAGTTGACCACGAACGTCAGGTTGTCGAGGCCCTCGCGAGCCGCGATGGACAACTGTCCGAGCGATTCCGGCTCGTCCATCTCGCCGTCCCCGAGGAACGCCCAGACGTGCGACGCGGAGGTGTCCGCGATGCCGCGCGCCTCCATGTAGCGGTTCATCCGCGCCTGGAAGATCGCGCCGAGCGGGCCGAGGCCCATCGACACGGTCGGGAACTCCCAGAAGTCCGGCATCAGCCGCGGGTGCGGGTACGAGGACAGCCCGTACGGCGCCTTCGACTTCTCCTGGCGGAACGCGTCGAGCCGCTGCTCGCTCAGCCGGTCGAGCAGGAACGCGCGGGCGTAGATGCCGGGGGACGCGTGGCCCTGGAAGAAGATCTGGTCGCCGCCGTCGCCCCCGTCCTTGCCGCGGAAGAAGTGGTTGAAGCCGACGTCGTAGAGCGAGGCGGACGAGGCGAAGGTGGCGATGTGGCCGCCGACACCGATGCCCGGGCGCTGGGCCCTGGAGACCATCACGGCCGCGTTCCAGCGGGTCGCGTTGAGGATCTTGCGCTCGATCTCCTCGTTGCCGGGGAAGAACGGCTCGTCCTTGGTGGCGATCGTGTTGACGTAGTCCGTGCTGCGCATCTCGGGCACGGCCACGCGCTTCTCGCGGGCCCTCTCGATGAGCCGCAGCATCAGATAGCGGGCGCGCTCGCGGCCACGCTCGTCGACGGCGGCGTCGAGCGAGTCGAGCCACTCCTGTGTCTCTTCGGGGTCGAAGTCCGGGACCTGACTGGGAAGGCCGCCAATGATGATCGGATTGCGATCGGATCCGGAAGCCACGCTGTTCCTTCGCTGTCAGAGGGCTGTCTGAAGGCTGCCCGGGAGGCTGAGTAAGAGCTTTCTGGGCGCTGTCTGGGGCGGATTCACGGTGTCTCGGCACCGCTCCCCAATCGTGTACCTCGGGAACGGAATCGTCATCTCTACCGATAGGTAACCGAGACATTCCCGCAGATCGCCGGGACGGGCCAGACCAAAACGCAACGATACGCTCAGTCCGTGACGCGTTCCGCAAAGTCGTTCGGGTCTCGTACGCTCCAAGGGTTCCGAACTTCACAAATGGGGCAGAAAGGTGTGGTGTGCGTCACCAATGGCCGTGATTCGCCGACTGGAGTTGCGCCGACACCGCCGGGATCGTCACCGTTTCGGCGGTCTCGACGGCCGGGTACTTGCGCGATCCGTCCCGCCCGTGTGGACTACGGCCAATGCTGCGCGCACGCGCGTCGCTGAGACATCTACCGAAACATGATCAGGAGGCAAGCCGTGAGCGCGACCGCGGACCACGCGGAGGAGCGGACCAACCCGGCCGGCAGGCTGGGGTTCGAGCCCGGACAGGTGGTCCAGGAGATCGGCTTCGACGACGACGTTGACCACGACCTCCGTGAAGGTATCGAATCGTTGATCGGCCAGGACCTGGTCGATGAGGACTACGACGACGTCGCAGACGTCGTGCTGCTGTGGTTCCGAGACGAGGACGGCGACCTTACGGATGCCCTGGTGGACGCCATCGGTCTCCTTGAGGACGGCGGCATGATCTGGCTGCTGACCCCGAAGACCGGCCGGGACGGCTACGTCGAGCCCAGCGACATCAATGACGCCGCCCAGACCGCGGGCCTTTCCCAGACGAAGAGCATTTCCGTGGGGAAGGAGTGGTCGGGCACGCGTCTGGCCACGCCCAAGTCGAAGCGCTGAGCCGTCGCTCCGTCTGCCGCAGACCCATCCGTGTCCGAGGCCCCCGCCGGCGATCCGCCGGCGGGGGCCTCGGCATGGGCCGTGCCGGGACGCCGGGAAGTCCCTGCGTAGGGTGGGCGTCACCCGAACAGCCCCCTGGAAGGGAAGCGAGTGAGTATGGCGATCGAGGTCGGCACCGAGGCACCGGACTTCGAGCTCAAGGACAACCACGGCGCCACCGTGCGGCTGTCCGACTTCCGCGGCGCGAAGAACGTGGTGCTGCTCTTCTACCCGTTCGCGTTCACCGGTGTGTGCACCGGCGAGTTGTGCGCCCTGCGCGACGAACTGCCGAAGTTCGTCAACGACGACGTCCAGCTGCTGGCCGTCTCCAACGACTCCATCCACACCCTGCGCGTCTTCGCCGACCAGGAGGGCCTGGACTACCCGCTGCTCTCCGATTTCTGGCCGCACGGCAACACCTCACGCGCGTACGGCGTCTTCGACGAGGACAAGGGGTGTGCCGTGCGCGGCACCTTCATCATCGACAAGGCGGGCGTCGTCCGCTGGACCGTCGTCAACGGTCTGCCCGACGCGCGTGACCTGAACGAGTACGTGAAGGCGCTCGACACCCTGTGATTCTTCGGTCGCAGGGCCTGCAGGGTGCGGGAACCCGTCACTAGGATCGACACGTTGATCCGATACCAACGCACGACGGGGCTCCCCGCCCCCGGACACCAATGGGAGGACTCGTGGGAGTCAGCCTCAGCAAGGGCGGCAACGTATCGCTGACCAAGGAGGCCCCGGGACTGACCGCGGTCATCGTCGGTCTGGGATGGGACGCCCGTACGACGACCGGCGTCGACTTCGACCTCGACGCCAGCGCCATCCTCACCAACGCGGACGGCAAGGTCAGCTCCGACCAGAACTTCGTGTTCTTCAACAACCTGAAGAGCCCGGACGGCTCGGTCGAGCACACCGGCGACAACATCACCGGTGAGGGCGAGGGGGACGACGAGCAGATCAAGGTGAATCTCGCAGCCGTCCCGGCCGACGTCCAGAAGATCGTGTTCCCGGTCTCCATCTACGACGCCGAGAACCGCCAGCAGTCCTTCGGTCAGGTCCGCAACGCGTTCATCCGCGTGGTGAACCAGGCCGGCGAGGCGGAGATCGCCCGCTACGACCTCTCCGAGGACGCCTCCACGGAGACCGCCATGGTCTTCGGCGAGCTGTACCGCAACGGCGCGGAGTGGAAGTTCCGCGCCATCGGCCAGGGTTACGCCTCGGGCCTGCGCGGCATCGCGCAGGACTTCGGCGTCAACGTCTGAGCCGTACCCCTGCGTCGAGCTCCCGGCCGTCCGGCCCTGTCCCGGGCCCACGGCCTCCGGCTCCCCGGCCCGGCGCCGCACCTCTCGGGGTGCGGCGCCGGGCCTGCCGACATCCGCGCGCCCGGTGTGCGACATCCGGGCGCGGGGGCGTCGCGCGCATGCTGTGCCGTGCCGGGGGAAGACACCCCCCGGACCCGGACCGAACGGACGGGCCGGCCGGGAACGGCGGGGACACCGCCCGCAGGACTGAGTGAACGCTTCACCGGGGAGGAATCAGATCATGGGCGTCACGCTCGCCAAGGGAGGCAATGTCTCCCTCTCGAAGGCCGCACCGAACCTCACGCACGTGATGATCGGGCTCGGCTGGGACGCGCGTTCCACCACCGGAGCCCCCTTCGACCTGGACGCCAGCGCGCTGCTGTGCAATTCCGGCCGGGTGCTCGGTGACGAGTGGTTCGTCTTCTACAACCAGCTCAAGAGCCCCGACGGCTCGGTGGAGCACACCGGCGACAACCTCACGGGTGAGGGCGAGGGCGACGACGAGTCGATCCTGATCGACCTCTCCAAGGTGCCGGCGAATGTCGACAAGATCGTCTTTCCGGTCTCCATCCACGAGGCCGACAACCGTGGCCAGACCTTCGGGCAGGTCAGCAACGCCTTCATCCGCGTGGTGAACCAGGCCGACGGACAGGAGCTCGCCCGCTACGACCTCTCCGAGGACGCCTCCACGGAGACCGCGATGATCTTCGGTGAGGTCTACCGCTACAACAGCGAGTGGAAGTTCCGCGCCGTCGGCCAGGGGTACGCGTCCGGATTGCGCGGTATCGCCCTGGACTTCGGAGTCAATGTTTCCTAGGCCCACCTGCACCAGCCGAGGGCGGGCCTCTAGACTTCGTGGTCAACAGTAGGTAAAGCCGAGTACGGCGCGGGGGAGTCCTTCCCCCAAGCCGGCGCTTGGGGGTGCCCCCACCACACGATGATTGGGTAGCCAGTGCTTCTGAAAACCTTCGGCTGGTCGTTCGCGATCACCGCGATCGGTCTGGTCGCAGCGGCCTTCTACGGGGGGTGGACCGCCTTCGGCATCGTGGCGATCCTGGCCGTCCTGGAGATCTCGCTGTCCTTCGACAACGCGGTGGTCAACGCCGGGATCCTGAAGAAGATGAGTGCCTTCTGGCAGAAGATCTTCCTCACGGTCGGTGTCCTGATCGCCGTCTTCGGTATGCGTCTGGTCTTCCCCGTCGCCATCGTCGCCATCAGCGCCAAGATCGGCCCGATCGACGCGGTCGATCTCGCGCTGAACGACAAGGACAAGTACCAGCAGCTGGTGACCGACGCCCACCCGTCGATCGCCGCCTTCGGTGGCATGTTCCTGCTGATGATCTTCCTCGACTTCATCTTCGAGGACCGGGACATCCAGTGGCTGCGCTGGATCGAGCGCCCGCTGGCCAAGCTCGGCAAGGTCGACATGCTGTCGGTCTGCATCGCCCTGATCGTCCTGCTGATCACCTCCTTCACCTTCGCGGTCCACGCCCACCAGCACGGCGGCGGCCACGCCGACAAGGCGCAGACGGTGCTGATCTCCGGCATCGCGGGTCTGGTCACCTACATGGTCGTCGGCGGACTCTCCGGCTTCTTCGAGGACCGGCTCGAAGAGGAGGAGGAGCGCACCCACGAGGAAGAGGAGGAGGCCGAGCGGACCGGCAAGAAGAAGCCCGCCGTCGTCCTGGCCGGCCAGGCCGCCTTCTTCATGTTCCTCTACCTGGAGGTCCTGGACGCGTCGTTCTCCTTCGACGGCGTCATCGGGGCCTTCGCCATCACCAACGACATCGTGCTGATGGCGCTCGGTCTCGGTATCGGCGCCATGTACGTCCGTTCGCTGACGGTCTACCTGGTCCGCCAGGGCACCCTCGACGACTACGTCTACCTGGAGCACGGCGCCCACTACGCGATCGGCGCCCTCGCCGTGATCCTGCTCGTCACCATCCAGTACCAGATCAACGAGGTCATCACCGGTCTCGTCGGTGTCGTCCTGATCGGCTGGTCCTTCTGGTCGTCGGTACGCCGCAACAAGGCGCTCGCGGCCGCCGAGGGAAAAGGGACGACCTCGGACGAGAAGGCTGAGGTCTCGTCCGGGGTCTGACGGGCCCCCGTCCCGGGGCAGGGTTCGCCTCCCGGGCGCCGGCGCCGGTGTCGCGTCCCGTCGGCCCGCTCGCCCCTGAGGCGGCGCCGCGCGGGTGTGAACCGGGGCCGGGTGAGGGAACGCTCTGAACGGGGCGGCTGTCGGGGACCGGTCCTCACGGCCGCCCCGCCGCATATCGAGGCAGCATGGGGGCGGGATCGGCAATGGGCTTCTGGGACGAGCTGTGGCGCGGGCGCACGACGGACTTCGACTCCGGCAGCGCGGCCACCAACTCCATAGAACTGACCAAACGCAACCACACGGTCTCGCTCACCAAGCAGGGCGCGGCCACCGGCAACCTGCGCATCAACCTGTCCTGGCGGATGCGCACCTCCGACATCGGCCGCGACCAGCAGCGCGGCAGTCTGCTGCGCCACCCGCTCAAGATCTTCAAGCCGGACGTCGTCCAGGCGCACACCCAGAGCATGGTGAACGTCGACCTCGACCTGGGCGTGCTGTACGAGCTCACGGACGGCACCAAGGGCGTGGTGCAGCCGCTGGGCGGCCTCCTCGGCGAGATCAACGGTCCGCCGTTCGTGAAGCTCAGCGGCGACGACCGCTTCGGTTCCGGGTCGGGCGAGACGGCCTACGTCAACCTCGACCACCGCGACGACATCAAACGGCTGCTGGTCTTCGTCTACATCTACGACCAGACGCCCGCCTTCGACCGCACGCACGCCGTCATCACGCTCTACCCGAGCAACGGCCCGAGGATCGAGATCGGCCTCGACGAACGCCATCCGCAGGCCCGGTCCTGCGCGGTCGTGATGATCGAGAACAACAAGGGCGAGATCACCGTGCGCCGCGAGGTGAAGTTCGTCTACGGCTTCCAGGCCGAACTCGACCGGCTGTACGGCTGGGGACTGCAGTGGGGGCGGGGGTACAAGTCCAAGGTCGACCGCTGAGCACGCCGTGCCGTCGACGACCGGGCACGCCACGAGGTGCAGCGCCTCCGCCGGACCGGTCCTGGGACCCGCCGCGGAGCGCCGTCCCGGCCGGACGGCACCCCGCGGTACGCCTCAGCGGCCGACGAACTGGGGACCCTGCGGCGGCAGCCGGAAATCCGGGTCGGGCAGCGTGCCGACCGCCTGCGGGAACCCGTACGCCGGCGGAACGGCGGGCGCCGTCTGCGGCTGCGGATAACCGTAGGCCGGCCGGCTCACCGGCTGGGGATAGCCGTAGGCGGGCTGCGCGGGTGCCGTCTGCGGCTGCGGATAGCCGTACGCGGGCTGCTGGGGCACCGGAGCGGGCTGTTCGGCCGGCAGCGGCACCGAGGTCTCCGGCGACGTCACCGGGACGGCCCAGTCCGCCGCCTCCGGTACCGCCCCGGCCGCAGCCTCCGGCTCCGACTCGTCCACCGTGATCCCGAAATCGGAGGCCAGCCCCTCCAGCCCGTTCGGATAACCCTCACCGAGCGCCCGGAACTTCCAGCCCGTACCGCGCCGGTACAGCTCGCCGCAGATCAGCGCCGTCTCCGTACCTGTCTCCGGCTTGATGTCGAAGTACGCCAGCGGTTCACCCTCGGCACCGGAGGCGTCGTACAGCAGAATGCGCAGGGACCGTACGCGGTCGAAGGAGACCCCGTCCGCCGATGCGACCAGCAGAATCTGTCCGACACCGGGCTCGACACCGGCCAGATCTGTCTGGATCGTGTCGGTGAGGCCCTCGGTGACGCGCTTCTTGCCGAGCCGCCACACCTTGCCCGAAGGATGACGGGGCTGGTTGTAGAAGACGAAGTCCTCGTCGGATCGCACACGACCGTCGGGACCGAGGAGCAGAGCCGAGGCGTCGACGTCCGGAACACCCTGCCCGGGCGTCCAGCGCAGCACGGCACGAACCGCTGTGGCGTCCAGCGGGATGTTCGACCCCTTCAGCATCGCGTGCGTCATGCGGTCATCCTGCCCTCTCGGTCCTGGTCACGACAACGCGGGGGTGAGCATTCCCGATCGGAACGTGAGGGCAACCGACATGGCCGAGTTACCTGAACTTCACGCCGGGTGGGAACCCCTGACATGCATTTGTACGTACTATTACCGGCCACATCCCGTAGATCCGACTAGCCGCCATGGGGGAGTCTCATGCGTCATTTCGGGCACATCGCTCCTGAAGAGCGGCAGCGTCTCTTCTACCGCGAGCCCTGCGTCTTCACCGCCGACTCCCCGTCCCGCCTGCTGGCGGCGGCCCTGGGAGCCACCCTCTACAGCCCCGCGACCCGGCCCCACCTCGCCGACGACATCCTCAAGCAGGCCGCACGCGGCGTGGTCTCCATGGTGCTGTGCCTGGAGGACTCGATCGACGACTCCGAGGTCCTGGGGGCGGAGCGGAACCTGGTCCGGCAGTTCGCCGACCTCGCCGCACGGCCCACGGCCGAGCTCCCGCTGCTGTTCGTACGGGTGCGCGAGCCGGAGCAGATCCCGGACCTCGTGCAGCGGCTCGGCGCGTCCGTACGGCTGCTGTCCGGATTCGTACTGCCGAAGTTCACCGAGGAGCGGGGTGTCCCGTTCCTGGAGGCGCTCACCGCGGCCGAGGCCGCGAGCGGACGCCGGCTGTTCGCCATGCCGGTCCTCGAATCGCCCGGCCTGCTGTACCTGGAGAGCCGCCGCGAGACCTTGGCGGGCATCTCCCGGGTCGTCGACAAGTACCGCGAGCGCGTCCTCGCGCTGCGCCTGGGCGTCACCGACTTCTGCTCGGCGTACGGGCTGCGCCGAGCGCCCGACATGACCGCTTACGACGTCCAGATCGTCGCCTCCGTGATCGCCGACGTGGTGAACACGCTCGGCCGCGCCGACGGCACCGGCTTCACGGTGACCGGACCGGTCTGGGAGTACTTCCGGGTCCAGGAACGCATGTTCAAGCCGCAGCTGCGCCGCAGCCCCTTCCAGGAGGGCGAGGTCGAGGAGCTGCGCCAGTCCCTGATCGAGCACGACATGGACGGACTGCTGCGCGAGATCGCCCTCGACCGCGCCAACGGACTGCTCGGCAAGACCTGTATCCACCCCTCGCACGTCCCGGCCGTGCACGCGCTGTCCGTCGTCAGCCACGAGGAGTGGAGCGACGCGCAGGACATCCTGCGGCCCGAGCGCGGCGGCGGGGGTGTGCTGCGGTCGGCGTACACGAACAAGATGAACGAGGTGAAGCCGCACCGCGCCTGGGCCGAGCGCACTCTGGAGCGCGCCGAGGTGTTCGGCGTCGCGAACGAGGACATCGGCTTCGTGGAGCTGCTCGCCGCCGGGCTCCCGGCCTGACCGGGCCGCGCCGACACGTACGACCTCGCAGACTAAGGAATTGATGGACAACGTGGTGTGGACGGGGACCTGGGTCGCGGAGCGGCTCGGCGTCGAACTCGTCGGTGACGACAAGCTGGGCG